>JBEKQP010000001.1:0-81416 GCA_049519595.1 Candidatus Korobacteraceae bacterium
TTTACGGTCTGCCTCGTTTGGCAGTTCGCCCTCCGGATCAGTTACACAGAGGTGGCCATAAGCGTAGCCTTCACGGGAAACGACAATTATGTCCGCTTTCTGTCTTTGCGTGTAATGGTACCGGCCGTTCTCTTTTGCGAACAGCTCCTCTTTAAGGTAGCGATTAAAGTCTGCTTCAGTCGGGAATCCAAGCTTTGGTCTTTTGTCTGAATTTCCGTAGACAACAATCTTCTGCATTGAATTCATCCCAAGTGCCCATTCACATCGGATAGTCGAGCGCCTCGGGAATCATGACCTTCGTCAGCGCCTCAGCCGCCCGGTCCTTCGCCAGCATGGACCCGGTCAGGCACTGATCGAGCCGGCTGCGCAGACGCTTGAATTCGTCGAGCCCTTTGCTGTTGACGCACGGGCCTGCCTTCTGCGGATGCGAGCCGTCGGCGCCCACCACGTCGGTCGCGCAAGCGGCAATGCCGGGAATGAGATTTTCCAAACCGTCCATCTCTTCTGCCCGGAAACAGCCCTTATACCCCTCATCGTCCCACGCCGGATGCCGATTGTAGCCGTTGACCAGCCCGGCGCAAACGCGGCCTGCCTCGCCCGCGGCGCGAGCCACTTGAATGTGGCACAGGTCGCTGTAGAACTGCACGGTGCCTGCCAGGCCTTCGGCAACTACCGGATTCTCCGGACCCTTCTGCTCAAGCTCCAACACGTCGAGCACCTGCTGACGCGCTGCCAACAACCAGCAAAGCGTGTCTGCCAGTGCAAACGTCACGCCTTGGCGCGTGCCGTGGTACAGCTTGCTGCCGTTTGCGTCGGTGGCGGATTGCAGATGTTCAAAGGACCACAGCCACAGGGTCATTGCAGTGGCCAGTGCGCAGGCTCCGGTTCCGGGCCGGGCGCTGGCGATGTGGCGCATCTCCACGATCCAATTGCGGAACTGGGCCAGGAACAGCTCGTTGGTCATGGTGACCGTAAGGTTGCGGCGCTGCACGGCTTCGGGGCCTTCGTAGGTCGCTTCCAGTTGCGAGTCCATCCACTTGTGGCCAAGAAAGCCGGGACAATCCTCGGTGATGCCATAGCCGCCCATCAAACTCACGGCCTCGCGCATCATCACCGATCCCTGGCCGGTATTCCAAAGCTTGGAGGCTGGGCAGAGCACGCTCGCCACCGCGTCGAGAATGGCATATTGCACCAGTGTGTTGTCGTGCAGCGCCGGCAACCGCGGATTGTTCGTCGCCGCCTCCGGATTGCGGCACAGTTGAAGAAATTCCATCGCATCCTTAACGATTCCGCGGAAGAACTTAAGCTCCGATTTGCCGCCGTTAATTCCTTTTTCGGCCAGAATCCGGGTTTTTTCCTTCTCCAACGGGTCCAGCACGTCGAAGCACCGAGCCGCGGCAAATCCCAACGACGCGGCGGATTCGCCCATGGCCCACACGTCGACCAGCCTGTGCAGCACGTCTTCACGTTGCTGCAGGCCGAGTTCGTAGCGCAGCGTCCCCGGTGTAGCCTGATCGGCTCCGCGAAAGCGCCCGCGCTGATAGCGTATGACCGGCTCGACGGCCGAAAGCAGTTTGGCTGCGGTCATCACCGCCACCGTCACCCGCGTGCGCTTGAACACGGCTTCAATAATCTCGCTATGGTCGTAGTTGGGGACGATCGTGCCGTTCTTGACGGTATAGCCGCCGACGATGCGGCTGGCGGGAACCCTCAGGCTGAAGATCGGGTCGGAAGTCGACGATAGTTGGTGGACCATCTTGCGCGTCGCTGTGCCGCGGTCGAAGGTTCCCGGATCGCCTTCCTCGAGGATGATAATGCAGCTTCCCTTAATTTTTTCGTCGGCCGTTTGCACGGCTGCGGTGACGAAGTTGGCAAACCCCATGTTGGTGATGAATCGCCCGCGCTTGTCGACCTGCAACATTGGCTCTTCGCCGTCTTTCCACTCGGCGATCCGCACCTTGCCGTTGAGCATGCCCGTGTCGACACCAACATAAGGAATGGGCTCGGTCAGGCAGAAGGCGCCCCGCCAAGGCGTGCGGTCTTCGCCCGGCTGCGGCGGAACGCACAGCGACATGTAGCGCAGTTTTTGCTCGGGTGTGCCGCGTTCGTGAATCGGCGACAGCGCCAGACAGCTCGCTAGAGCCCCAGTGGCGGCTCCGCCATCCACCCAGGCCAATTCGAAAGCCGTCAGCGCCAACGCCAGGTTCTTCGGACCGGCGATGAATCCGCCTTCTTCCGGCTCCATGAAGGCCGCCGTAATGCCGGACTCGTCATAGGCTTTCAGCAACTCGTTCTTGCGCGCCGTCCATTCATGCGTATTGCGTTCGCCTTCGGCAACCAGGCGGGCGACCACCGTGCGCGCAACCGAGCGGGAGGATTGCACCAGCATCTGCAGGTCATAGCGGTCGGAAAAGCGCCACAGGATCTGGCGAATATCGTCGCCGGGCAGGGTGCGCAGGGTTTCGGCTTCAGGCTTCGCGGCGGTGCTGGACATATTGGTTTTCCAGGTTTCCTTTCAAGCTGTGCCGGCACGCACTTAAGTTGCGCGTCTCCGGCAATTCTTCTTCTTAATAACCCCGATGTGTCATTGAGCGAGCGACAGACTCTATGTATTTGTTTGCGAAATGCATAGAACCCTCACTCCTCCATCCCAACAAGCGCGACTGCAGCGTTTACCGGGAACCCCGGCTACGCTCAGGGTGACATTCTTGATTCATCCAAGACTTTCGGGACAGTGCACTAATCGCGTGTCGGGGCTATAGATGATTCTTCAAGCCCTTGTCCGGCCGGTCTGTGATTTACGTCATAAAAACGGGTGACCGGCAAAATATTCTTGAGCTATACCTTAGTACTTCGCTCCGAAAGCAAAGCGGGCTACGACGAAAGTAACCGCCCAGCCGTCTCGATCAGCGCCGCGGGTGTCTCCGAAAGCGAGAGCGTAGCGCTTGCGAACACGTCTTTCACCTTCTCGCCCTCGACGAAAAGCACGATTCTGATGTTCTGGTTGCGCCGTTTCGCCTCTGCTTCCATGCGCCTGCGGTCGCCAACCGGAATATCGGGGGAGAGCACCATGAGATCTATTTTCCCCGGTCCCACCGCGCCCAGAGCGGTGGAAAGCGAACCGCATTCCCGCACCTCATAACCGGCTTCGGTCAAAGCCCGTTGGTGCGGCGAGAGCAGTTCAGGGCTGTAGCTGACGATCAGAACCGTCTTGCTCATGGTTTCGAATCGAACACTTCAATTAAATCTACACGAAATGGCCATGGGCCGGGGATGCGAAATGGAAAAATGCCACGAATAGGCAGCACGGTGCGAGCCGAAATCCTGAGTACTCCGCCGCGAGTTGCTGCCTCTGCCCCTACTCTTTTCGAAAAGGCTGAAGTTCCGCCGGTAGCGCACATCGCAATGTGACCTAATGATGCCATCCCTATGGATTTCAAGGCATTAGACAAAGGCGTTGTGACGATGTCACACCGGAATGTGATGGATGTACTTGTTCTTGGTACATGGATACGCGACTTTAACGATAAGGCGAGTTAGATCGTGGGCGGTTGATCTGTGTCCTGCCATGGCACGCTCAAACGAGTGCGGTCGGACCCGTCGCAAACAGCCGGTCAACCTCGCGCGAAGTCCATCGCGGGGTCGCCCGCAAAGTTGCGGGAGCGATTTGCCGTTCATCCGGGCACGAAACATTCCCGGATGGGGACTACAGGGGGTGCGTGGTGCTTTCACCGTACGGTTTAGACATCATCGAAAGCTGCCTGAGCTGCAAGATGAAGACGGATCGCTTATTCTGCGATCTGCCTGCATCGGCGCTCCAATCATTCGAAGCCATTAAATATGCTACCGCTTATCCGAAGGGTGCCGTGCTGTTTGTCGAAGGACAGGCTCCGCGCGGTATTTTTGTTCTTTGTAAGGGACGCGTAAAGTTGTCCATTTGCTCAACCGACGGCAAGACGCTCATTCTCAAGATCGCCGAATCAGGCGAAGTGCTGGGTCTGAGCGCCACAATCTCCGGAAAACCTTATGAGCTAACGGCGGAAACCGTCGATCCTTGCCAGATCAATTTCGTCAAGCGCGAAGATTTCTTGCGCTTCCTGCGCGAACACAGTGAAGCCTGCCTGCGTGTCGCGGAACAATTGAGCGAGAAGTACAACACTGCCTGCCGCGAGATTCGCTCGCTCGGTTTGTCGCACTCGGCTGCCGAAAAGTTGGCCCGGCTGTTGCTGGACTGGAGTGCTCGCAACGGCGAGGCTAACAAGCAGGAGCCGCGCGTGAAATTGGCGCTCACCCACGAAGAAATCGCGCAGATGATCGGCACTTCGCGCGAGACCGTGACGCGCCTCTTTGCCGAATTGAAGAAGCGGCAGATCGTGCAGGCCAAAGGTTCAACGCTGGTGATCCGCAACAAGGCGGCGTTGAAATCCCTGGCTACGGTCTGAGCCGTCTGGCGGAGCATTCACCGGGAGAGGTTCCGGCATTTTCCTAATTAGCCCCGCAAATCTGCGGGGCATTTTTTTCTGAGGCAACCCATGCCGGCGGAGAAATGTCACGCCTTCCCCGCTATTTATGCGGGGTTTGTAACCGGGGTCACGGTAACGGGTGATAGTTATCACTGCGGGTCGAGTCTGACTCTTATAAACCAGAATGTCATGGAGAGCGCCACTCAACCGAGCTGTTATTACTGTGAGTTCCGGCCCGACCGGCTCTTCTGCGACATGCCGGTCGACGCGTTGCAATTGCTGGATACGGTTAAGTCGCTGGCCATTCACCCGAAGGGCTCCGTATTATTTGCCGAAGGCCGGCCCGCGAGAGGGATCTTCGTCCTCTGTGACGGACGTGCCAAGCTCTCCATCTGCTCGGAGACAGGCAAGCGTCTTATGCTGCGCATCGCCGGGCCCGGTGAGGTTCTCGGCCTCGGCGCCGCAATGTCCGGAACGCCTTATGAAATTTCGGCCGAATTGCTGGATACGTCGCAAGTGATGTTCATCCGCCGCAAAGACCTGTTGAAGTTCCTGCGCGATCACAGCGATCTTTGCATCCGGGTGGTGCAAATGCTAAGCCAGGATTTGCATGCGGCTTACGAGCGCGTGCGCTCGATTGGCCTTGCCAGAACGCGGCGGCCGCGCGCAGCGCAGGCGGATTAGACCAGTTTCGTCCCAAGGTATTGATAAGGTGCCCCACGTTCCGCCCCGTTTTTGGGCTAATGTCGGGTACTTTTTGCCGCGAGTTTCGTCGCCACCCCCCGAAGCTGACGCACCTCTCGTTTTCCCCGCGACGCCCATTTCCGCCCGTACACCCTCCGTGTGATCCCGGATACAGGAGGCTATGCGTTTCCCAAGGCAAACATTTTCAAAGTGATTAAGGTCACACCCGCATGTGCTTATTCTCACTGCGAGTGCGGGCATGTGAATGCGAAAAACAGAGAGTCCCTATTTGTAGTTGAGGTCCCGTGAATCGCCACGCCAAACTCTTACTGATATTCGTACTGCTGACCGGGTTAGCCGAAGCCAAGCAACCGCTGAAAGCGCAGAAGTTCACCAATGCGGATTGCCTCGCCTGCCATGCCGACGCATCGTTGACCAAAGACGAGAACGGCAAACAAGTGAGCCTGCAAGTGAAGGAGGAGCAATTCAAGAACTCCATTCACGGCAGCATGTTCAGTTGCACGGATTGCCACAAGGATGTCACTTCCGTTCCGCATGAATCCACGCCCGCCAAATTATCGTGCGCGCAGTGCCATGCCGACGAGCAGAAGGCGTACGATAACGGGCTGCATGCCAAGGCGCGTGCGGCCGGTGACCAGCAAGCCGCGCGTTGCGTTGACTGCCATGGCGATCTCCATGAGATTCTTCCCGCAAGCGATCCAGCCTCCAAGGTCAGCCACAAAAACATCGCGGCCACCTGTGGCAGTTGCCATGGCCGGCAATCGGTGATGCAGCAGGCGGGAGAGACCACGCGGCCTTTCAACTCCTACCAGGACAGCGTTCACGCCAAGCTGGTGGCTGCCGGCAACGAGAAGGCAGCGGTTTGCAGCGACTGCCACGGCACCCATGACATGCGCCGCGTTTCCGATCCGCAGTCGCCCGTTTACAAGACCAACGTGCCCGCCACCTGCGCCAAGTGTCACGCGGCCCAGAGCGCGGAGTTCATGACGAGCATTCATGGGCAGGCGATCAGCAAGGGCAATTTACATGCGCCGGTCTGTACCGATTGTCACAGCTCGCACATGATCAAGGACGCCAAGGACCCGAGTTCGACCGTTTCGTCGGAAAATCTGGCAACCAACACCTGCGCGCAGTGTCACGAGAACGTGAAGATGTCGCAGGACTTCGGAATCGTAGGCGGTCGTGAGAGCAGCTACCTGGCCAGCTACCATGGATTAGCCACAGCCCGCGGATCGAAGGTTGCGGCCAACTGCGCCAGTTGTCACGGCGTGCACAACATCCTGCCTTCGATCGATCCCAACTCGACCATCAACCCGGCGCATATCGTGCAGACCTGCGGCAAGTGCCATCCTGGCGCGAACGCTAATTTCGCGGCCAGCAAGATGCACCTGGATGCGCACGCCGCCGATATCGGCAGCAAGGCCGTAGCTCTCATCCGCCGCTTCTACCTGTTGATGATCATGGCCACCATCGGCGGCATGCTTTTGCATAACGTTCTACTCATGCGGCGCAAGCTGGCCGACATTCGCAATGGGCACGCGCACATCGCGGGTGGTCCCAGAATCGTGCTGCGCATGACCTTCAACCAGCGCATGCAACACATGACTTTGTTCGTCAGCTTCTTCGTATTGGTGGCTACGGGCTTTGCGCTGAAGTACCCTGAATCGTGGCTTGGAATGCTATTCCTGGGCGAGACCGTTCGCGGCGTGCTGCACCGGATCGCGGGCGTGGTCCTGATCATGGTTGGCATCTATCACGCCTGGTACGTCTCGGCGACAAGGGAAGGCCGCAAACTGGTCGTTGATTTCCTGCCCGAGTGGAAGGATGTCA
This sequence comes from Candidatus Korobacteraceae bacterium, assembly GCA_049519595.1. Lineage (GTDB taxonomy): Bacteria > Acidobacteriota > Terriglobia > Terriglobales > Acidobacteriaceae > CAWBRT01. The sequence continues at coordinate 6,999 of JBEKQP010000001.1, forward strand.
CCGATGTCAAGGACGTGTTGTTCTACTACCTGCGCCTGAGCGCAAACAAACCTCAGTTCAAGCGCTTCAACTACGCCGAGAAGATGGAGTATTGGGCACTGGTGTGGGGAACGATTGTCATGGCTTTGACCGGCGTCATGATCTGGGCCAAGGTGGAGTTTGGCAATCACCTGCCGCGATGGGTCATCGATGCGGCCACGGCTATTCACTTCTATGAAGCCATCCTCGCCTCGTTGGCAATTCTGGTGTGGCACTTCTACATGATCATCTTCGATCCGGAGGTCTACCCCATGAATTGGGCGTGGTACGACGGCAAGGTGACCTACGAGCTCTATGAATCAGAGCATGCGCTCGATGTGGAAACGCTGAATCAGGCTGTGGAGGCCGATACCCGCGCCGAAGGCCAACCGGAAGGGCCCGTCGAGGAGGCCGAAGAAAATCTTCCGGATCGTAAATGATTTTGCCCGCTCCTAGAGAAAGCTCTGAGTTACTGGAAGAGCTCTGGTAAGATCCTGGAATGATGTGAGCTGATTCTCGTGGGGAGAATCACGTGGGGAATCAATAGTTGTGGATAGCACTAATGTTTTGATTTTGGATGGCACTACAGCACGTATTCCTGGTTTTGCCGTAAGTTTTGGATGGCATTCATGAAGAGCAAGTATCAGCATAGCCGCGCTTGTGGCTCAAGGATGGCGCGTGCAACGGAGTGGGCTTGCCGCTACCGCGCAGTGACGCGTGCGGTTGTCATGGCGGCAATTCTTCTGGCGCTCGGTGTGAGTCTGCCGGTTGGCCGCGCCCAGGCCGCCGAAGCCTCGGGCCAAAACGATCTCTGCTTCGGCTGCCACAGTGATAAGAGCATGAGCACCAAGCGGGCCGGCCGGACGGTCTCGCTTTTTGTGGATGGGAAGAAGTTTTCCGCTTCGGTGCACGGCAGCCTGGCTTGCACCAACTGCCATGCCGATCTCGAAGGCGCCGATATTCCACACTCCACGCCCAAAAAGGTGCAGTGTGGCACCTGCCATGCAGAGCAGCAGGGACTGCTTGCCAAGTCGCTGCACGGCAAAGCCGCTGCGCGCGGCGATGCGCTGGCTCCACGCTGCGTCAGTTGCCACGGCAATCATGACATCCTGCCGGTAAAGGACAAGAATTCGGCTGTGGCGCCGATGAAGGTGCCATTCGTCTGCGGAAGCTGTCATCGCGAGGGCACGCCGGTTCAGACGCAACGTCACATTGATCAGCACAACATCATCGAGAATTACACCGAAAGCATCCACGGCGAAGGATTGCTGAAGAAGGGTTTGATCGTCGCGGCCAACTGTGCTTCGTGTCACACCGCGCACTCGATTCTGCCGCACACCGATCCCAACTCCTCCATCGCCCGGCGTAACATCGCGGCGACCTGTACCAAGTGCCATGCCGAGATCGAAGCGGTACACCGCAAGACCATCCGCGGCGAACTGTGGGAAAAGGAAGCGAACGTTCTGCCCGCCTGCGTGGACTGCCACCAACCGCACAAAGTGCGAAATATCTTCTACAGCCAGGGCATGGCCGATGCCGATTGCATGCGTTGCCACAACAACCAGGCTTTGAAGTCGGCGGATGGCCGCTCCATGTTCGTCAAGGCGGCGGAGCTCTCCGGTTCGCGTCATGTCAAGGTCGCTTGCAGCCAGTGCCACTCGGAGGTAAACGCCTCGAAGGTTCGTCCCTGCGAGACCATTACCAAGCCGGTGGATTGCAGCAAATGTCACGAAGCCGTGGGGCAACAATACCAGCGGAGCACTCACGGGCAACTATTTGCGAAGCAGGACCGTAATGCTCCGACCTGTCGGGAGTGCCATGGCACGCACGGCATTCTTGGCAAGCAGGATTCGCAGTCGGCGACATTTCCGCCTAATGTTCCAAATCTTTGTGCACGGTGCCATCGCGAAGGCCAGCGCGCCGCCGTGCGCTACACCGGCACGCAGCATGACATCACCACGCACTACAGCGAAAGCATTCACGGCAAGGGTCTGCTGAAGAGCGGCCTGACCGTGACTGCCACTTGCTCCAGTTGCCACACCGCGCACGGCGAATTGCCGGCCAGCGATCCCGAGTCGACGGTCAATAGTAAGAATCTTCCGGCAACCTGCGGCAAGTGCCATCACGGCATCGAAGAGCAGTTTGTGCAGAGCGTTCACTCCGCGACGGTCACCAAGACCGACAAGCCATTGCCGGTTTGCAGCGATTGCCATACCGCACACTCCATTCGTCGAGCCGATGAAGATGGGTTCAAGCTCGAAATCATGGACAGGTGCGGCAAGTGCCATGCCGAAATTGCCAAAACCTACTTCGATACCTATCACGGAAAGGTATCGCGGCTCGGCTACACCAAGACCGCCAAGTGTTACGACTGCCACGGCGCCCACGATATCCAGAAGGTGACGGACCCGAGGTCGCACCTGAGCCGTGCCAACGTAGTCGCCACTTGCCAGAAGTGCCACGTCGCCGCCACACGTCGCTTTGCCGGATATTTGACGCACGCAACGCATCACGACCCTAAAAAGTATCCCTTCTTGTTCTGGGTGTTCTGGGGCATGACGTCGCTGCTGGTTGGAACCTTTATCGTCGGTGGCGTGCATACGCTGTTGTGGCTGCCACGTGCCTTCGAGATGCGCCGCGAGTTGCTCGCGGAGGAAGCTGCGCTCGAAGACAAGCCGGAAAGTCCCGCCGCGGAGGATAAGCAGAATGGTGACAAGTAGTATGGACAAGCGCACAGAAGAACCGCCCGCGCCTGACAATTCGCGCAACAGCCCAACCGCGAATGAACTCGCCACGTATATGAAACCCGCCGGTGCGGTGCGGCGTGAATTCGTCCGCTTCACCCGCCTGCAGCGCACGCTTCATGGGTGCATGGTCATCAGCTTCCTCAGCCTGGCCACGACCGGCTTGACGCTGAAGTTTTCTTACACCAGGTGGGCCTCTTTCGTGTCGCGACTGCTGGGCGGATTCCAAACCGCCGGTTATATCCACCGCTTCGCCGCGCTGGTGATGTTTGCCGCTTTCGTGACGCATCTCGTGGATCTCTGCAAGCTGAAAAAGAGGAAGTACGGCTCATGGCGATCGTTGTTGTTCGGGCCAAATTCGATGATCCCGATGAAGCGCGATCTGGATGAGTTCATCGTCACCCTGAAGTGGTTCCTGCACCTTGGTCCGAAGCCGGAGTACGGGCGCTGGACATACTGGGAAAAATTCGACTATTTCGCCGTGTTCTGGGGGGTCTTCATCATCGGCTCCACCGGCCTGACTCTCTGGTTTCCGGTTTTCTTCACTCGCTTCCTGCCGGGAGCATTCATCAACGTAGCCACCATCATTCACAGCGACGAAGCGCTGCTTGCCACCGGATTCATATTCACCGTGCACTTCTTCAATACACATTTGCGGCCGGAGAAGTTCCCGATGGATACCACGGTTTTCACCGGGCGCATGGCGCTCGCGGAATTGAAACGGGACAAGCGCAAGGAATACGACGCGCTGGTTGCGAGCGGCGAACTGGAGCAGCATCTGGCTGAGCCGCACCCGGAAATCGTCGTCAAAACCATCCGGGCCTTTGCCTGGGTTGCGCTCGCCATCGGTTTCAGCATCGTGGTGTGGATCGTGTATGCCATGCTGTTCGCCTATCGCTAGCAGGTTGCTGAAAAACTGTTCTCTGAGGGTGCCATCCTGAGCGTAGTGAAGGATCTGCTGTTTGTGCGTGCTGAAAGCAAAGCATGCTGGGTGGTCCATTCAAGCTTCTTTTGCTTGAGTGGGGCGGTTTGCGGCTTGGCTGCTGCTCGGGCCTCCGGCTCGGAATGACATTTCCATTGAGATATTCAGCTTGTGACGCACTACACTAGGTAGTCTCGTTTTCCGATATGATTAAGGTCGTGGGAGACAACGTACGATGAGCGACGAGGGAACGCCTCTTCCGCCGACTCCACTGGCGGAGGACCTTTCGCTGAAGGGTCTACTTCGCAACTACATCAGCTTGATCGGACTCGCGTTGGCGGTCGTATCGCTGGCGAACATCATCTTCTTGTTTCTGATCGATGTCGTTTCCAGCCAGCCCAGTCCCTACATCGGCATTTTTGCCTACATGGTGATGCCCGCATTCCTGGTGACGGGCTTGTTCCTGGTGCCTGTCGGGATGTGGATTGAGCGTCATCGGCACCGCCGCAGGATTGCAACTCTGCACCGCTTCCCGATCCTGGATCTGAATAGCGCCTCGCAGCGCGGTACGATCGCATTCTTTCTGTCCTCCGTGATCCTGTTCATTCTGCTCACGGCCGCTGGCAGTTATCGTGCCTACGAGTACACCGATTCCGTCCAGTTCTGCGGTCAACTCTGCCACACGGTGATGCATCCGGAATTCACCGCGCACCAAGCCTCGCCGCACGCTCGGGTTACGTGCGTCGACTGTCACGTGGGAGCTGGCGCGAACTGGTACGTCCGCTCCAAGCTGTCGGGCGCGCGGCAGGTCGTCAAGACCGTGTTGAACACCTATCCCCGTCCGATCGAAACGCCCGTGGCCAACCTGCGTCCGCCTCAGGAAACCTGCGAGCAGTGTCACTGGCCGAGAAAGTTCTGGGGAGCGCAATTAAAGGTCATCAATCATTTTTCCAGCGACGAGCAGAACACTCCCCGGCAGTTGCAGTTGCTGATCAAAACCGGTGGCGGCGATCCGAATGCCGGCCAGGCAAGTGGAATCCACTGGCACATGAACATCGCCAACATCATCACCTACGCCTCCGATCCCAAGCGGCAGAACATTCCCTACGTGCGCATTCAGGACATGAAAGGCAATGTCACCGAGTATTTCGCGCGCGATGCTAAATCCGAAGAGATCGCCAAGATGAGCAGCCGGCGCATGGATTGCGTCGATTGCCATAACCGCCCCACCCACATTTATCTCGCCCCCGATCGCTCGGTAGATGACTCGCTCGCAGCCAATCGGATTGATCCGAGTTTGCCATACGTGAAGCAGCAATCGGTCCAGGTGCTGACGGCGGCTTATAAGACGACACCCGAAGCGATGCAGGCTATTGCCGCTGCAATTCCGGCGTTCTATCGCGAAAAATATCCGCAGGTTGCCGCCGCCAAGCAGGCGCAGATACAAGCTGCGGTCGCCGAGCTACAGCGTGTTTTCCGCACCACCATCTTTCCGGAGATGAAGGTCGACTGGCGTACTCACCCGAACAATGTCGGTCACTATTATTTCCAGGGATGCTTCCGTTGCCACGATGGCAACCATGTGAGCAAGGACGGCAAGACGATTAGCAAGGATTGCAACTCCTGCCATACCGTGCTGTCGCAGCAGGAAGGCGCGAAGTCGCTCATTGCCTCCACCACCGGAATCGTCTTCAAGCATCCGGTGGACTTGGGCGATCTTACGGCCGTCAACTGCTCCGACTGTCACAACGGCGGCGTCGGCCCATAACCTCAGTTTCGGAAGAAGTAACCTGAATGCGGGTGCCCCATTCAAGCGAAGCTTGGGTGGGGCTTTTATTTGTAATCGCAGCCAGAGCTGCTGGTGCCCCCCACATCTGCCGTAGTAAGCAAGGGTGGGGCTTCATTTCTCCCCGCCCACTACCCGTTTTCGCTTCCTCTTTACACCGTAGGGGTGATTCTGCGAAATTAGAACGTGGAACATCCCCCGATTGAATCCATCGTCATCCTCGATTTCGGCTCGCAATATACCCAATTGATTGCGCGCCGCGTCCGTGAGCAGAACGTTTTCTCCGCCGTTCTGCCGTGTACCGCGGCACTGCCGGAAATCCAAAATTACAACCCCGTCGGCATCATTCTTTCGGGCGGCCCATGCTCGGTTTACGACGCTGATGCGCCGCCGGCTGACGCTCGCGTCCTTGCCCTTGGTGTGCCCGTGCTCGGCATTTGCTATGGCTTGCAATTCATCGCTCACAAACTCGGCGGCAAAGTGAGTCCCGGCGTAAAGCGTGAATACGGCCACGCTGAGGTATCTCTCATCGACAAGTCTCCATTGTTTGAGGGTTTGCCCTCGCAGATGAGCGTCTGGATGTCGCACGGCGACGAAGCCTTGGAGTTGCCGGCGGGCTTTCAACTTGTCGCCAGATCCGCCACTGCGGTGGCTGCCATCGAAGACCGTGCCAGGCGCATCTTTGCCGTACAGTTCCACCCTGAGGTCCACCACACCAGTCACGGCACCGATATCCTGCGCAATTTTGTCTTTCGAATCTGCGGAGCCAAGCCGAACTGGACCGCGCAGCGTTTTATCGAATCCACGGTCGAAAGTGTGCGCCAGACAGTTGGGCCCTCCGGACGCGCCATCTGCGCCATTTCCGGCGGCGTAGACTCATCGGTGGCGGCCACGCTGGTTTCCCGTGCGCTGGGCGAGCGCCTGACCTGCATTTTCGTCAACAATGGGGTGCTTCGCAAGCATGAGTTCGAAAAGGTGCAACGGAATCTGCGCAGCAATCTCGGACTCAACGTGGACGCCGTGGACGCCAGTGAGCGCTTTTTATCGAAACTTGCCGGTGTTTCGGACCCCGAGCGCAAGCGCAAGATTATCGGCAACGAGTTTATCGAGGTGTTCGAGCACGAAGCGCTCCGCCTCAAGCAGACTTCCGGTCACGTCGAGTGGTTGGTGCAAGGCACGCTTTACCCGGACGTAATCGAATCGCGCTCTGTGCGTGGCCCCTCGCAAACCATCAAGAGCCATCACAACGTGGGCGGGCTTCCCGAAAAGATGAACCTCAAGCTCATCGAACCCTTGAAAGATCTTTTCAAGGATGAAGTGCGCCGCATTGGTCGCGATCTCGGCATGCCCGAGGAAATGGTGCAACGGCAGCCGTTCCCCGGCCCCGGCCTGGCCGTCCGCATCTTAGGCGAAGTTACTCCTGAACGCATTGCCTTGTTGCAGGAGGCTGACGATATCGTTGTGTCCGAGATCAGGCGGGCGGGCCTGTACACGCAGATTTGGCAATCATTTGCCGTCCTGCTCCCAGTGATGTCCGTCGGCGTGATGGGCGACCAGCGTACTTACGCTTATACCTGCGCCATCCGCGCCGTAAACTCCGAAGACGGCATGACCGCCGATTGGGTTCCGCTCCCATACGAGGTGCTGAAGACAATCTCCAGCCGCATCGTGAACGAAATCAGAGGCATCAATCGCGTCGTCTACGACGTGACCTCGAAGCCGCCCGGAACCATCGAGTGGGAGTGACTTCGGGCGCCAGTATAGTTGGCCCACATTTGCGGGTGCCCCACGCTCGCGCTCCGTTGGTTAACGTGGGGTGGTTGTCTTGAAAATATAGGCGGATCGGGTGGCCCATTCTAGCCCGCTGTTGGCTAGAGTGGGGTAGTTTCCTCGTGTGGGCCAGTGAGAAGCCTGTCTCGTGTGGGTCCGTTCTTTCGCAATTTGAACCGCTCCGTGAACAGTGCTGAAGGGAAAGCAAGATTTGCCCGGAGGAAACGACCTTGGCCGGGGTGCCCCACGTCCCGCCCGTCCTTCGGGCTGACGTGGGGGTAGCTTCCCGGTTTTTTGAGAATCAAGATTTGTCCGGAGGGACGACCGTGGGAAATCAAGGGACATTGATTGTAACTGGCGGCAGCAGAGGTATTGGCGCTGCCGTGGCCAAATTGGGTGCAGCCCGGGGGTATTCGGTTGCGGTGAATTACCAGAGCAACCAAGCCGCTGCGCTGGCGGTGGTCCGCGAGATCGAGGTGGCGGGAGGCCGCGCCATAGCCATTGGCGGCGATGTTGCCAAAGAGCAAGACGTGCTGCGCTTGTTCACCACGGCCACGCGCGATCTGGGGCCCATCACAGCGTTGGTGAACAATGCTGGCATCACGGGCAAGGCCGGTCGCGTGGAGGCACTTGAGCTTCAAGTTCTGGAACGCGTCCTTGCTGTGAATGTCGTGGGGGCGGTGCTGTGCGCGCGTGAGGCCGTGCGGTGCATGTCCACTCGTAAGGGCGGCCAGGGTGGCGCTATCGTGAATATCGGCTCCCGCGCCTCTGAACTGGGTGGCGCCGGCGAGTGGGTCCACTACGGCTTGAGCAAGGGCGCGATTGATACCTTCACCGTAGGCTTGGCCAGAGAAGTCGCTGCCGAGGGGATTCGGGTGAACGCAGTTTCTCCCGGCTTGATTGATACCGAGTTGCATGCTGCCGCTGGAGTCGCGGATCGTTTGCCCCGGCTTGCCGCTACTGTCCCAATACCTCGAATCGGTGAGGCTGCTGAAGTTGCCGAGGGTGTGCTCTGGCTGCTCTCGCCGGCGGCTTCCTACATTACAGGCGCAATTATCCCCATCAGCGGCGGGCGGTGAGTAGTTTCCCGTACACGAAGGGCCATCGCACTTAGGGACATACCACTTAGGTTATCTCCTATATTTCCTTGCCTAACAGTACTCTTCCGCGAACAGCAATGAACCGGGACATCAAAATCGTTCCGCCGGAAAATGGCTATCCGGCATTGCGCCGGTGGGCGCGCTATCAAGCACACTTGGTCACCTGCCTCATCGCCCAAAAGCCAAAGAAAGCGGTTATTGTTCCAGGCCGTGGCTCGGAGCTGAACCACGGCGGGATGACTGTTTATGCCGGCGTCGAGCTGGCGGTCAATGAGCATGTCAGGGTCTCATTCACCCCGCCTTACAGTGGAGAGTCGATGACACTCCAGTGTGTGATTCGCGATCGCAACGGCTATACCTATGGCGTCGAATTCATCCACGACGAAATCGCCTGCGACCAAAGCAACCAGATGCAACGCATTCTGGACGCCATTGAAGAGTTGAAGCGCAAGTGAGCGACGGGCCCCCGCGCGGGTACACCTCAAAAATTCTCCAATATGCCAATGAATCAAGCGGGGTGGGTGGCCCATTCAAGCCGTCTGTTGGCTTGAGTGGGGCAGTTACTTTCTGAGCGTTCCAGAAAAAGTCTTTCTGAACCACTCAAGCCAATCTGGCCGCTAATCCTATCACTGCCGCGCCCAGGATCGCCCAAGCCGTCGAGCGTTTGGTGATCACCAGGAAGAGAAAGCTTCCAATGGCGATCACAATCGGAACGATCCCTGTCAGCGAATCGCGAGCGAGCGGGACGGTGGCGCTCACCAGCAAGCCTGCCGCGGCAAATGTCACGGCCCGTATCGCACTCCTCACGGCTGGCTTGTCGGCCTTGCGGCCCAGGTATTGCAGCAATGGGATGATCAGGAACGCCGGCGTGATTACGGCCAGCAACCCGGCGAGGCCCCCTGGAACGCCGCCGACAAAATATCCCACGCTCACGACGAAAAGGCCATTGGGACCTGGTGCGGTTTGCCCGGCAGCCACCGCCGCGTTCAGTTGCCGGTCCGTCAGCACGTGACGCACCTCGATCAGGTCGTGCCGGATAACTGGAATCGAGGTCACTCCACTGAAAGAAGTCAGCGTCGCCTTGGCAAGCAGCAGGTAAAGCACCAGTAGGCTCATTCCGGTACCCGCCAGACTGTACCAACTACGGCCGCCAGGCCGAGAACCGCGATCGGCGCCATGTCGAGTGTGAGTGTGAGCAATACCGCACCCCCGGCGAGCACCACAACGTGAATCCAACGCTTGCGGTCGAGGTATGGCTGAAGTAATTGCCAGGAAGCCATTGCCATGATTCCCACTGCCGCCGCCAGGGTACCGGCGACCGCGGCCATGGCGTTGGAATTCGATCGCACCACGTCATAGCTGCCGGTGAGCACCATCACAATGATGCCGGTCGGCACGCTCGCCGCCGCCACGCTCGCGATAGCCCCCGGCCAGCCGAGCAACTCCCAGGCGGTTCCCGCGCAGAAGGCCAGCATGTTCGTTCCCGGCGTAATCCGCGCCAGCGCATAAACCGTGGCGTACTGTTCCTGCGTCAGCCACTTGCGCAGCGACACCAGTTCCGTGTGCAGCGCCGCCATAGTGATGGTGCCGCCGCCAAACGTTAGATTCGTCACTCGCAGATACGACAAGAAAAGCTTCAGAAGAGACGGACGCTTCACATTTGTAATGTAACACTAGCGCTTTAGCTTGCCCGCGATCTCAGCTTTCGTGGCTGCGCGAGCCCGCGCAGCGGGCATTAGACGATAGCCCCATGGCGCAAGCCTGGGGTAGGCATGGACGTTTGCAGTCCCAGCCCGCGCGGCGGGCGTAAGACGGCATGCAAGGTCGGGACAGCAGTTCCGTTTTGGGGCTAGATGTTGAGAACACCTGTTCACGCCAATATAGGAGCAGCTACAATGTGGCTGCTGGAGGCTGGCTACTGACTCTCAAAAGAAACAGTCTCAATGACCTCCGGCGAGTTAATTCCTCGGCTCTAATGCGAAAGCGAGTTGAGTTATGACCTACCCTGATGAGCAGTCATCCTCGAAAGCTCTGTATCAGCGTGCAAGGCGCAGTTTACCGGGAGGGAACACCCGCAGCATCGTCTACATGAGCCCATATCCCATTTATGCCGTTCGCGGCTGCGGCTGCCGTGTCTGGGACCGGGATAACGTGTCGCGGATCGACTGTCTTAATAACTTCACTTCCCTTATTCATGGTCACGCCCACCCTGAAGTGACCCGAGCCGTCTGCGAGCAGGTGAGCATGGGTTCGGCGTTTGGATTACCCACGGAATCCGAAGTCGAACTCGCGGAATTGCTATGCCAGCGCGTCGCATCCATCGAGAAACTTGTCTTCAATAACTCGGGCACAGAAGCCGTAATGATGGCCATCAGGGCAGCACGCGCCTTCACGGGCAGGCAAAAGATTGCAAAGGTCGAAGGCGCATATCACGGATCATACGATTATGCGGAGGTGAGCCTCGATCCCAGTCCAGAGACTTGGGGCGATCCGCCGTCCTCGTTGCCATACGCACGCGGCATACCCACGCCAGTACTGAACGATGTTGTCACGATCCCGTTTAACAACTGTGCCAAGAGCGAAGGGCTCATCAGAAAGCAAGGTTCAGAACTTGCGGCTGTGCTCATTGACCCAATGCCAAATCGCGTGGGTCTGATACCTGCCGATCAGGATTATTTGCGAATGCTTCGTCGCGTTACCACCGACATTGGTGCCGTGCTTGTTTTTGACGAAGTTATCAGCTTTCGACTCGGGTACAACGGAACTCAAGCAATCTGGGGCACGCAGGCTGACATCACTGCCATGGGGAAAGTCATTGGCGGAGGATTTCCGGTTGGAGCAGTTGGCGGGCGTAGTGAGATCATGGCCTTGTTCGACGCCAGTAAAGCAAAGCCGGCAATTCCCGTCGAGGGTACTTACTGTGGCAATCCCGTAACGATGCGGGCAGGGCTGGCCACGATGCGCCTGCTGGATCAATCGGCATTCACAAAGCTCAATAAAATGGGTGATCAGGTCCGCAGCGGAATAGCCGAGGCGTTCCGCCATTTAGGTGTGGTTGGTCAGGTGGTTGGTGCTGGGTCACTGCTGAGGGTGCATTTTACCGATCGCTCACTGCGGGATTATCGTTCCGCTTTCCCGAGCAAAGAAGAAGCAGACATGCTTGCCACATTTCATCGCAATCTTCTGAACCGAGGCATCTTGGCTGCGCGATCTGGGATGATGGCGCTCTCAACAGCAATGACCGACGACGAGATTGCGGAGATCGTCGAAGCCGCCAGTGGTGCGATCCAAGCGGTTGCTGGACGGCATTTGACGAGGCACGTTACGGCGCAATCATCGTAGTCGGGTGCCGCCCGGTGGAGATGGACTGTTGATAAATCGCCTTATCAACAGTTACGGTCGAGGCGGGTTGGCTAGTCCACCCCGCGAGCCTTTGCGCAGGGTGGGCGTCGATCTACTCCGTATGTTTCTTTGCGTCTTCCAGGATGCGCTCAGCCCGCGCCGGATTGTAAATGCCGCAAGAGCAGAAGTGAGTCAGATACTTCGCCGCCTGTTCCGGTGTACGGCGGCCTTCCTTCACCCAATCGACCATCTTGTGCGCCAGATTAGCGCTGACCATGCCGTGACCGCACATAGTCGTCAGCATCAGCACCTGCGTATTCGGCAGCTTCTCGGTCTGACCCTCGAAACCGAGTGAGTAGGAGAGACTATGCCGCGGTTGGCCGGCAGCGCAGGAACATGCCATCGCGTTTTCCAGCGAGGTCGACATGTTGACGCACAGCCCAAGGTCGGCTTCCTTGACCTCTTTGAGAAACTTCTCGGCTGCTTCCAGGTTATTGAGCACGACCACGGCATTGGTCGGAGCATCGATGCCGTCAATCACGGTGCGGTATTCCAGCTCCATGCCGCGACTCCAGTGCGCGCTGGGCGTCAGTTCTTTGGGCCGCAGCGCTCCGCCGTGCGCGGAATCGCCCAGGTTCACGGGATTGTATTTGAGCGCCATTTCCAGGAAGCGCTTTAGTTTGGGCACGCAGTTCTTGTCGTTCTTGCCCCGGCTCGTACGGGCAAAGATCACGATATCGTCGCGGAAGCTTTCGCTGCTGCCAAAGCGATGAAGTGTATTAGTCATGGGCTGCTCCTGCCTTTAGTGCCTCGGGGTTCGTTATGCGGCCAAGTCCGAAGTTTGTCTTGGCGCGGATCAATTTGAAACCTAGTCGCTGCAGGATGGGTGCCACGTCATTCTCTTCGCCATTGTCGTCGCAGCGCACCCCGGTCGCGATTGCGACCACGGTCTTCACCTGCTTCTCGACCTCGCGAACCACCCCGAGAATCTCTTCCAGGCGGTCGATCTTAACCAGAACTTCAATGATGGCCGAGAGTATCTTCTCATTGAGAATCTCCGGCTGAAGGGCGCCAGTCGAAGGGTCTGGCATGAGCGTGGTGACGGGATTGTTCTTCTCGAAAGCCACGCCAATCTTGGCCAGCGCCATCGTCATCTTCTGGATGTCGTACATGCGAACCCCAACGCCGGGGCGGCCGAGTTCGATGGTGAAGTTAACCTCACCGCGTTTCACCCGTCCGGTCAGGTCGTTGGTCTTGACTTCTTCTGTCCCGCGGCCGCGGACCCCGGTCGATTCGTGCGGCACCAGCGGGTCAGAGAACGCGCGCCGTATCTGGCGCGGCCATGTCAGCTCGTCGGGCGTCAGCGCAGAAGTTGGACAAACGTCGGGTTCGGGATCGAAGCGCAGACGCGCCATCTTGAACAAGCGGCGCACCAGCCTCACTACCGTGGGGTTGAGGTGCTCCTTGCTCATGCCGTTGTAACAGCTATAGCATTCCACGCATTCGTCACTCTCCACGGTCGCCCGGTTAATCGCCTGGTCGACGTAGATCGCGCCCATTGGACACACATAAGTGCAGTTGCCGCAGGCCACGCATTTTTTCTGGTCTATGATCACAATTGGACCTCACACACTACCAACCACTTGTTCCTTGACACTCCAGTATCGACGACAATCTAGCGGATGGAACTTTATAAAATTGTCGCAAATACCACACCAAAGTACAAGCTGAAACCGCCTTCGCAAGCCATCTCCGCAGCCATCGATCACGTCAAGGTGTGACGCCGATCACTAGCGAATGTGTCATCCAGCCGGTCGCCCATCATGCGTCGAGGCTCGGACGGGTGCCCCACTCTTTCGCCTGCTCTTGGCGAAGGGTGGGGTAGTCTTCTTTGGCGGAACAAATATGACCGCTCAGAATTTCATGCGACCAATTCATGACTGTCATTCCGAGCGAGCGGCGCTTCGCCGCGAGTCGAGGAACCTTGTGTTTTCCGTTGTCATTCTGGCCCGGTGCTCCACGTTCGCCCGAGGTTCGCTAACGTGGGGTAGCTTTTTCCGACGCAACCCCCGCCGCGCTACAATCGTTCCATGCCGACCAGCACGCGCGATTTCGAAAAGACGCTAAGAGGCGCTCCGCTGTTTGCGGGGCTTACGGATGCGCAGTTCAATGTACTGGCATCGCGGCTCGTCGAGCGCAACTTCAACGCCGGAGAGATGATCTTTCAAGAGGGCCAGCCTTGCGCCGGAATGTTTATCATCCAGTCGGGGAGCGTGAGAATCTTCAAGAATTCTTCTACTGGCCGCGAACAGGTACTCTCGATCGAAGGTGCGGGAGCATCAATTGCCGAACTCCCCGTGTTCGACGGCGGCGCCTATCCTGCCTCCTCGCAGACGCTCGTCAGGAGCAGCCTGCTCTTTCTCAGCAAGCAAGATTTTCACGCTCTTTGCATGCGACACCCGGAAGTCTCGCTCAAGGTTTTAGCCAAAGTCGGTGCAAGGCTGCGGCAGTTGGTTGGCATCATCGAGGATCTCTCGTTCACCACCGTGCGCCATCGTCTTGCCGCGCTGCTCTTGCGGATGGCGCGCGCGGAGGGCCGCCAGACGCCCGCCGGAACCGAAATCGTTCTTGCTGCCTCCAATCAGGATATCGCCGCGCAAATCGGAACCGTTCGCGAACTTGTCTCGCGCAATCTCAGCCGCTTCCAAAGTGAAGGCCTGCTTCACCTCGACGGAAGAACCGTGCTCATTCCCAACCTCGACCGCCTTGAACAGGAGATCGGCGAACCGTAGAGCCAGTGTGCCCCAGGGTGGTCCATTCAAGCCGTCTGTTGGCTTGAGTGGGGCGGCTCCGTTGCCGCTCGATGTCCCGCCATGTGGGGTGTACAATCCGGCTGTTGTGCTACCGCCTTTATGAGCGACCTCTCCAGTTTGCCGCCCGACTTCACGCCGCCGCACGCAACTGAACCAACGCCGCCTCCCGTGCTTTTGCCGGAGCCTACGCGCGATGAGCGCACGCTGGGCATGCTGGCTCATGTGCTGCAGATTGTTTCCTGGCTGATCGCTCCGCTCATCATCTTTTTTCTGGTGCGCAAAGATTCTCGTTTTGTGCGCTATCACGCGCTGCAGGCGGTGTTTTTCCAGTTGCTGGTGATGCTGGTCTGGGGCGCAACCTTGCTGGCTCTTTTCGCCGGATTCTTTGCCGCCCTCGCGCACCACAGAGGAGCCGTTGGGCCGGCTGCCATCGCTTTCCCCATTCTTTTTTTTGTGATCTTCTGGGGCGGCGGCGCCCTCACTTGGTTCCTGAACCTGGTGCTCGGCATTGTCTATGGCTTGCGGGCAAACAATGGCGAGTGGGCAGGCTATCCCGGCATCAAGTATCTGGCGGCGAAGGTCGCCGGCGTGGAACTGCCTCACTAACCTTCGCCCAGCCCGGGTTGCGGGCTTAAGACGGTCCGGCGACGCATCCCACGCCGTTGCCCAATAGGCCAGGGTATTGGATCGGCATCTGCCCGCAGCTCAATCGCCCGCCGCCTGAAACAGCGATAACTGAACCGCAGATACGTCCTGCATGTGCGTCACGCGTGGGCGCGGCTCCCGCTCAAAGGCGATTCCGTATTTCTCCCGCAGCTTCGCCATGCGCTTCGAAATGTCGCGATGGTAGGCTTCGGAGACGAAAGCGCGGCTGGCATACCGCTCCTGATATTGCTTGACCAGGGCAGGGAACTCCTTTTCGAGAAAGGGCAGAAAGACCGCGGCCGAGCATGGCTTAAGGAACAGCGGGTTGGCGAATATGTTCTTTCCGCCCGCCGCTTTGGTGGCCGCGACCAGCGCTTCCAGCGATTCCTCTGAATCGGTTATGCCCGGCAACACCGGCGCGCAGATTACGCCTGCGTCAATCCCTGCCCGGTTCAGCTCCTTTACTGCATCCATGCGCAGATCAGGCCTCGGGGCGCGCGGCTCAAGCAGGCGGGCCAGCCTGGCATCCAGCGTCGTAATCGTCACGTTGACATAGAGGCGGTTCTGCTCCGCCACCCGCTGCAACACCTCGCAATCGCGCAGAATCAGGTCTGACTTGGTGACGATGCCGATCTCGAACCCCTTGTGCTGGGCCAGCTCCTCCAGTATCTCCCGCGTGACGCGTTGGTGGCGCTCGGCGGGCTGGTAGGGATCAGTCGCGGTGCCGATAGCGATGGCTTCGCCGCGTTTCACCCGTCGCAGCTCTCGGCGCAGCAACCACGCTGCCTGCTGCTTGATGTAAATCTTGCGTTCAAAGTCGAGGCCGTCGCGCATCTCCATGAACTCGTGCGTGTAGCGCGCATAGCAGTATTTGCAGGCGAATTCGCAGCCTCTATAGGGATTGATCGTCCACTTGAACGGCATGCGAGGCGCGTCGCAACGGTTCAGCAACGAGCGCGACTCCAGCGTGAAATATTGCACGTTGTGCCCGGGACGCACGAACTCTCCCTGAGCGGCCAGCCGGGCAATTCCAACCAAGCCGCTGCCCGGCTGCAGGGTCTGTTCTTCCTCGTCAACCAAGTGGAAGAGGTACGAATTGTGGAGGGCGGGCATCGAGGGTTTCATCTTCGCTTTTTATTCGCTATCAGAGCTTAGCCTCGGCGCATAGCCGTGTCAAGTGGCGGAAGGTAACCGGCAAGGTTCCGGACCTTATTTCTTTGCAGCACCAGCCACCTGCAAGCCCTTTAGAACTGCCTCAGTTTACGGTTGTCATCCTGAGCGCAGCGAAGGATCCCAGTGGGCTGTCCTAATTCGCGCCACGTCAGGCTTTCTGACCTGAACGCCGAACCCTCCCGAGTGTCATCCCGACGGCAGCGAAATCAAAAAACTTCGCGAGTGTCATCCTGAGCGCAGCGAAGGATCTGCTGTTCGGCCGATCCAGCGTGCTGGCCGGTGGCCCCTTCCGTTTTGTTGGCTGAGTGGGGCAATATTGCACCCCGGTCGCTCACCTGGGTGGGAAATGCGACGTCGCCGACTGCTGACGCACAGCTTCCAGAGCGGGACCGTGCAGGGTAGCAGATTGCATTTGGAGGTAAAGCGGTTGCGGTTGTTGGGGAGGGGTGTGGGGCAACACCCCTCGATGTTCGTTACCGCAGTTCCCCTGGCAACGGGAGTACACACCCAGCTCCTATGCCGAACTGATTATCGACCAAGCATGTTGCGGCCTGCACATTACTTTGGTGCCATAAGGTCCATCTCAAGTTGAGCCTGGTTCTGCAAGCGAAGATGCCCTTCTTCGACGCCACGCCGTCCCGCCCCACGCTTTTCATCTACTGGGGCTACTTCGCTCTGGGATGCGTCTTGTCGTAGACGTCCATCACCTTGCGCGTGGAGAGCTGCGTATAGCGTTGCGTGGTGGCCAGCCGTTCGTGTCCAAGCAACTCCTGGATCGAGCGCAGGTCCGCGCCTTCCTCCAGCAGATGCGTCCCAAACGCGTGCCGCAGTGTGTGCGGATGCACCTCGGGCGATAATCCATTGGCAACCGCGATGGACTTCACGATGCGCCCGACGCTGCGCGTTGTCAGGCGCTTGCCCCGCAGATTGAGGATCAGTGCCGGCGTCTTTGTTGGCCACTCCTGCAGCACCCGTTGACGCGCGTGCAGATAATTGCGCAATACCCAATCGGCCTTGTCTCCGAACGGCACCAGGCGCTCTTTCTTGCCTTTGCCCCGCACCATGATCCCCTGCTGGCTCCAATAGATGTGTTCGACGTTGATGCCGGTCAGCTCCGAGTTCCGGATTCCGCACCCGTAGAGCAGTTCGAGAATCAGTTTGTCGCGCTCGGGAAACGCTGCCTCTTCAGGCTGTGGCGTATCGAGCACGCGGTTCATCTCTTCGATGGTGGGCACGCGCGGCAATTTTTTCGGAAGCTTCGGCGTGGACACCAGCAGCGCCGGATTCTGCTTCACCAATTTTTCACGCGCCAGAAATTTGAACAGCGAACGCACTGCGGCAAGCGCCCGCGCCACCGAGGGCTTGGTCAGTCCGTGGTCATAAAGATGAGAGAGAAAACCGCGAATCCGAACGTGGTCGACCGCCTCCCACGCGTTCCGGCCAGAATCAGGATCAAGATCACGATGAAGATAAGCCGAAAACTGGTCCAGATTCGTCTTGTACGCCTTGATCGTGTGCGGCGAGGCATTCTTCTCGCGCAGTGAACGCAGAAACTGAGCCACGTCGCGCGCCACCCTCGACTGCTTACCCGCCTTCACCGGCGCGTTCTCGGCCGCCGCTGATCCTTTCACCGTAGCGCCCGCCTTTTTGGCCGTTGACTCTTTCCCCAAAACTTCCTTCATCGATGCGCCTGCTTCCTGTCATTCCGAGCGTAACAAAATCAAAAACCTCCCGGCGGGTGCCCCATTCAAGCCTTCTGTTGGCTTGAGTGGGGTAGTTCCTTCTGCCGCCGTTACCATCCAGTTCGACACTCACCGCTCTGTTTACGGCTGTCATCGCTGAGCGTAATGAAATCAAAAAATCTCCCGACTGTCATCCCGAGCGCAGCGAAGGATCCCAGGGGGCTGTCCTAATCCGCGCCACGTCAGGCTTTCTGACCAACCGCCGAACCTTCGCGAGTGTCATCCTGAGCGGCGGGTGGCCCATTCAAGCCTTCTTTTGGCTTGAGTGGGGTAGTTTCACCGCTGGCATTCACGCAGCCACCCGCCCAATCAACATCTCAGTCTCATCGGATAATTGTCACTAACAGGCCATATCCCAGTTCCAATCCCCATGCTCTGCTCAAATTTCTCTTGCGGTACTAGCCCTCACTTCACCACTGGCCCCTTCGCCCGCGGATGAAACTCGCGATACACATTCTTCAACCGATCTATCGCCAGGTGCGTGTATATCTGCGTGGTCGAGATGTCGGCGTGTCCCAGGATGGTCTGCACTGTACGCAGGTCCGCTCCATTCTCGACCATGTGGGTTGCGGCGCTGTGTCGCAGCATGTGCGGACTCGCATGCGGCCCGGTTTGCGCCGAGCTGGCTGAGACGATCTGCCAGACGCGCTCCCGCGTCAGCCGTCGCGCACCGCGGCCAATGAACAGAAACGCTGATTGCTTCTCACCTGCCAGCGTCGAACGCGCGGTCAGATAGCTGGAAATCGCGCCCAATGCGGCCTGGCCAAGCGGCACGATGCGTTCCTTGTCTCCCTTGCCGCGCACCAGAACATAGCCAAGATCAAGTTTCACGTCTTCCATGCGCAGACCAACCACTTCGGAAGCGCGCAGGCCGCCTGCGTAGAGCACTTCCAGCATGGCGCGGTTGCGTAGATTCAGTTCGTGCCCGCACTTCGCCTTCGGAGCGGTGATGTCGCTCCGTTCCAGCAGATGCTCAACCTCCGCGCGGCCCAGCGACTTGGGCAGAACCTTCCACTGCCGGGGCGAATCGATATCGAGGGTCGGGTCGTGCTTGGTGTGCCGGTCCAGCAGCAGAAACCTGTAGCACTGCCGCAAGCTGGAAAGTTTGCGCGCAACCGTGCGTCCGTCGGCCCCTTCGGCAAACAGCCAGTCGAGAAAGTCCCTGACATCCTGGCGCTGCGCCTGAGCCAGCCCGCGCTTGCGGCTCTCGAGAAACGCAATCCACTTTTTCAGATCGCCGGCATAGGACTCAATCGACAGACGGGCGAGGCCGCGTTCAACTTTGAGGTATTCGCAGAATGACGAAAGCAGTTGCGTATCTTCCCGTGCGCGGCCCATGCAATCCAGTATGCGCATTATCGGACATAGCTGCGATAACCAGAAGGGTGCTTTTAGCCCACCTTTTGAGCCACCAGGCTCAACTTGCGCAGCACATCCACCGCATGCAGCGGGCTCTCGGGACTCTCTAAATGCTTGAAAAAGCCGTAGATCTCGTCGGTGTGTCCGGAAATCCTTGCCAAGTCCGTGACGATCGACGCGCGCTCGCTGGAGTTGTAATCGGGTTTCCGGTAACGAAAGTAAACAAACTTCGCGGTGATCACTTCAGGTGTGGCGAGCGTCTCGCTTTCGGCAATGCAGAGGGCCGCGCGATACGCGCGCAAAACTTTGTAAACGCTGTCCTGAAACCACGACTCGTCGCGAAATTCGAAGGCGGCTTTCAAACTTCGCGGCAGCATCGCGAGAAACGAACCGAGCCCCTCCGGGTCCGCCTTGAAGAGCCCGGGAAGCTGGAATAGCACCGGCCCGAGGCGGCGTGCGGCCGCCAGTGGTTGGATCGAAGAGAGAAAGCGCAGCAGCGGCTCATCTACGTTTCTAAGGCGATGAAAGTGTGTGATTGACTGGTGCGCCTTGAGAACGAAGCGGAAGCTTTCGGGAGTTTCGGCCAGCCAGTTCGCAATGGTCTTTTCCGAAAGCAGATGGCGAAAGGTGTAATTAACCTCAACCGCGTTGAGCTGCGTCGCGTAATAGTGCAAGAACTGCTTCTGAGGCAGCTTGGGAGGGAAGAAGTCGGGCTGCCAAGCCTTGTAGGCCCAACCGGAAGTACCGATGTAAATCTCCATAGATTTGATTTGCCTCCGATTGAGATTCGCCGCGTGACCCTGGGCGCTCACGCCGGACGACGCTTGCTTGTGGTCGAGCGGCCTCGCGGTTTAGCGCTCTTCACGCCCTTGCTCGCGAGCCGCAGCTTACCCGCAATGGGCGCGTCCCGCTTTGCTTGCGTTAGTTGCTCAGGAACGGCGCCGCGTCGCTCGCCTGCCGTCGCGCTTTTTTTCGATGCAGCTCGCGATCTTGGGATGAGCCCGGCGGCGTCGCCAGCGGCGGACAGTTTGCGCAACTCGTCGAGCGCGGGAAGCTTCTGCCGCAGCTTCAAGATCGGCGCAAATAAGTCCCCTAGTTTTTCGCTGCGTGAAAGAACCTGGCCAGAGTCAAAGACGAGCAGCTCCGGATCACGTTTTTGCAAGCAGCGTTCCACTTCATCCCATTTCACAGGGGCCGATACGGTAGGGCGCGCCTTGGCGCGCAAGGAGTAAACGCAAACCGTCGTCTTGTGGTCGTCGTTCTGACTCCAATCGACAAAGACCTTTCCACCCCTGAGGTTT
The DNA here is from genome assembly GCA_049519595.1 of Candidatus Korobacteraceae bacterium. Taxonomy (GTDB): domain Bacteria; phylum Acidobacteriota; class Terriglobia; order Terriglobales; family Acidobacteriaceae; genus CAWBRT01. The sequence continues at coordinate 27,714 of JBEKQP010000001.1, forward strand.
TTCTTCATCTCGCTCACCACCAGGTCCGGGTGCTGCCGTTCAAGTGTGCGCGCCAACTCATGCGCCAGGGGCTTGGTCTCATCGTAAGTAACCGCGCTGTTCAGGGGAACGTAGACCTGCAATCCTTTGGAGCCGGAAGTCTTGGGGAAACTCTCGAGTCCAAGCCGGTCAAAAATCGCTCGCACCCAAAGCGCGACTTGGCAGCACTGCACGATGTCGGCCGGCTCTCCCGGATCGAGATCGAACACAATCATGGTGGGGCGCAAGATGTCGGCGGCCCGTGACAAGGACGTGTGCAGCTCGATGTCTGCCAAGTTCGCGCACCACACCAGCGTGGCGAGATCCTGGACCAAGCAGTACTTCATCCACGTGTTGTTTCCCTCGCTCCAAACGGGGGCCGTCTGCACCCACTCGGGACGATGACGAGGACAGTTCTTTTCGTAGAAGTACATTCCCGTAACGCCATTCGGGTAGCGTTTGAGCGTCAGCGGTCGCCCCTCCAGGTGCGGCAGAAGCACGGGCGCAATGCGCGCGTAATAGTCAATGATCTGCCCCTTCGTGAACCCGGCTTCGGGATAAAGTACCTTCCCGAGGTTTGAAAGGCGCACCGTTCGTCCTTCGATTTCGACTACTGTTTCGTCTTGTGCCACGAAGACATTAGATGCGATCCAGATGTGCGCTTACCAGCTGGCGAGGCCAAAAACCAGAGATGGCCTGTTACTCTGCGATGCGGATACCAGGCGAAACCGACCTACTGTAGTGGCGTGCAATTACCCTGCGATTTTCGCAACTCGTCGTATCCGGTGGCCATCCAAGCGCTTGTGGCGAACGACCAGCAAAAACCGCTTCCGATCAGTTCATCGCAGCAGCCGCCGTTTCCCGATGAGCAGCGGCAACTGTTCCGCGAAGTGCTGGAACTGTTCAACCACCATCGCATTCCTTACGCAGTCTCCGGCGCCTTCGCCTTGCAAAAACATACGGGCATATGGCGCGACACCAAGGATCTCGATCTGTTTCTTCCTGCCGACGATGTGCCCTCGGCTTTGCGCGGCCTGCATAACGCGGGCTTCGAGACGACGATCTGCGATCCGGTCTGGCTGGCGAAGGCGCACCGCGGCGAGTACTTCGTGGACCTGATCACGGGGATGAGCAACGCCGTGATTACGGTTGATCGTTCCTGGATCTCGCAGGCCATTCCTTCTGAAGTGTTTGGCGTGCCCACCCGCGTTCTGGCGCCGGAGGAACTGATTGCGTCGAAGCTATTCGTAACCCGCCGCGAACGCTTCGACGGAGCCGACATTGTTCACGTCATCCATGGCACTCACGGTAGCCTCGACTGGAGCCGCATCCTGGCTCTGGCCGGCGAGCACTGGGGGGTCGTGTTCTGGGCGATCGTACTTTTTCAATACGTGTATCCCGCCCAAGCCGGCTACGTCCCATCAGCAGTCTGGAACGATTTGCTGACTCGTTTTCGCTCGGAAGTGGAGCGCCCCGACCGCAATGCACAATTTCGCGGCAGTCTCATTGATGAGAATATGTTCGCCATCGACGTCAGCGAATGGGGTCTCGACAATCTGGTGGAACAATATCGCCTGATGCGCGAGAAGAGAATTCCGGTCGCTCGGGACGACAGCGCCGCCTGACCGCCGGCAACGCGGGCCAATGTTTATGATTGAGCAGTAAGAGGAACGCCGGATGAGAATTGCCGCCACTGCGGACCTTCATTTCACGCCCCAGATGTATGACAAGATTCGAGACCAGATGAACCGCGTGCGCGATGATGCCGACGTGCTTGTGCTCGCCGGCGACCTGACGAATTACGGCCGGCCTCCGGAAATGGAGTCGCTGCTGACGGCGCTGGTGCGGTTGCGGATTCCGATTGTCGCGGTGTTGGGCAATCACGATTACGAAAGCGGCAAGCAGGAAGAATTGATCAACATGATGACGGCTGAAGGCGTCAAGGTCCTGGATGGTACAGCTTACGAGCGCGATGGGGTAGGCTTTGCCGGAACGAAGGGGTTTCTTGGTGGATTTGGCCGCGGAATTCTGACCGCTTTTGGCGAGCCCGAGGTGAAGACCTTTGTCCAGAGCTCCATCGACGAAGCTCTCAAACTGGAGCGCGCCCTCTCGCTGCTGCGCACGGAGAGGCGGGTTGTCGTCATTCATTACGCGCCGATTGGCGACACCGTGAAGGGCGAACCGGTGGAGATTTATCCCTACCTCGGCAACTCACGTTTCGCCGAGGTGGTGGACCGGCATGGCGCGTCCCTTGTAGTTCATGGCCATGCCCACCACGGGGCGTCCGATGGCAAAACGACGGCCGGCATTCCGGTCTACAACGTTGCACTGTCCATTTTGCAGCGTCGGGACCCACCGCTGCCTTACCGCGTATTCGACGTCTGACCGGTTGCGTGGAGAGTCGCAGAGGGCGATGTCTTCCTTTCGCCGCTAATTGTGAAAGCGACCCAGCCCTGGCGCATTTGACAGCAGCTATTTCGCATCTGTAACTTCGAAAAGTTCGGGCGAATCGCCCGGGGATGCTGGGTATCGGCTATTCCCATGCTGATGAGGCGCCCGACGGAGGCAGGATGAAGCGCCTAAAGACTGGCTTCCCCTTGTTGCTGCTCGTGCTCTGCTGGATTCCGGCGTTCGCCCAGGATCTGGCTTCATTCGAGAAGCGGGTAACGGTAAACAAACTTCCCAACGGGCTGACGGTCGTTCTCTGCAGGCGGCCCGAGGCTCCCGTTTTTTCGTTCGCGACGTGGGTTGATTCAGGGTCGTCGCAAGACCCGCTGCACATGACAGGCCTGGCGCACATGATGGAGCACATGGCGTTCAAAGGTACGGACAAGATTGGTACAGCCGACTATTCAGCCGAGAAGGCGGCTTTGGCCGAGGTTGAAACCGCGTATGCTGCCTATCGTTCCGAGCGCATCAAGCCTGCCGGCGGCGATCCCAAGAAGGTCGCGGAGCTCGAAAAGGCGTGGAAGGATGCAATCGCCCGGGCAGACAAGTATGTCGTCAAGGGTGCTTTCGACGAGATTGTGCAGCGCGAGGGTGGTGTCGGGCTGAACGCGTTCACCACCTACGACGAAACGGTTTACTTTTACTCGATGCCGGTCAATCGCCTTGAACTGTGGGCTTATCTGGAATCCGAACGCTTTACGCATCCCGTGATGCGCGAGTTTTACAAGGAGCGCGATGTGGTGATGGAAGAGCGCCGCATGCGGACGGATTCCGACCCAACCCAGCGGATGATCGAACAATTCCTGGGGATTGCGTTCGACGCGAATCCCTACCATCGTCCGACGATTGGGTACATGAGTGATCTGCAGTATTTTTCGGCGACGGACGCGATGAACTTTTTCAAGTCGTATTATGTCCCGAGCAATCTTGTAGTGGCCGTCGTGGGTGACCTCGACCCTGCAACTGCCATGCCGATGATTTCGAGATACTTCGGCCGCATTCCCTCCGGCAGCAAGCCTGAGGAGTTTGTCAGCACGCAACCTCCACAGGATTCGGAGCGCTCGATCCTGGTGAAAGACCCGTCGCAGCCGATTTACATCGAGGGATATCACCGACCCAGCTATCGCGATCCCGATGACGCAGTCTACGACGCCATCAGCGATCTGCTTTCCACCGGGCGCACCTCGCGTCTGTACCGCTCCATGGTGCGCGACCAGAAGATTGCGGCTGCGGCCGGCGGTTTTTCACCCTTTCCCGGAAACAAATATCCGCACCTGTTTGCCTTTTATGCCGTGCCGCTGCCTGGACATACGCCCGAGGAAATGGAAAAGGCGATTCACGGCGAGATCGAACGCCTCAAGACGCAGGACGTCTCCGACGACGAATTAAAGATGGTCAAGACGCGATCCAAGGCTACTTTGATTCGTGGGCTGGCCAGCAATTCAGGCTTGGCGCAGCAACTGGCAGTTGCGCAGACCCGTTACGGAGACTGGCGCGAACTGTTCCGGCAGGTGGACCGCATCGACAAGGTGACAAAGCAAGACATCCGCCGGATTGCGAACAGCACCTTCGTAGAGGCTAACCGCACCGTCGGCTCCATTGAAACGATCGAGCCCGTAGAGGGTAGCAAGGAGAACAAATAATGAGCAGCATCAGGCGTTTGCTTATCTCGCTGACCTTGCTGTTCTTTATTTCCACCGTGGTTTCCACCGTGGTTGCTCAGCAACCCACAACAAGCGCCGCGGATGGAGTCCCTTCCAGTTGGCAGCAGATTCCCATTCCGCCATTGCCTAAATGGAGCGCCGCGCAGCCCAAGCGAATCGAATTGGCCAACGGGATGATCCTCTTTTTGCAGGAAGATCACGAGCTTCCGTTGATCAGCGGCGAGGCAACCGTTCGCGGGGGTTCGCAATCGGAGCCGCCTAACAAGGTCGGGATGCTCGACATCTATGGCGACGTGTGGCGAACCGGCGGAACCGGCAAGATGACCGGCGACCAGATGGACGACTTCCTTGAAGCACGCGCCGCCAAGCTTGAAACCGATGACAGCAAGGAGAGCACCACGGTCACGTTTGACTGTCTGAAGGGTGATTTCGACGACGTCTTTCGCCTGTTCCTCGATCTCTTACGCGACCCCGCATTCCGCGAAGATAAGATCGAACTCGCAAAAAATGAATTGAACACCACCATCGCGCGCCGCAATGACAGCAGCCAAGGCATTGCTGATCGCGAAGCCGCGAAGCTTGTCTATGGCAAGGACAGTCCTTATGCCCGCAATCCCGAGTTTGCCACCGTGGCGGCAGTGACGCGCGACGACCTGGTCGCCTGGTTCAAACAGCACGTTGCTCCCAACAACATTATTCTCGGCATCGTTGGCGACTTTAATTCCGCCGAGATGGAGAAGCGGTTGCGGGCTGCTTTTGAAGGCTGGAGTCGCGGGCCGCAGGCTGCTAAGCCCGACATTTCGCTCATGCCCGCCAAGCCCGGCCTGTACGCCGTGGATAAGTCTGACGTCAACCAGAGCCAAATCCGCTTCGTTACGCTCGGGATCGAGCGTAGTAACCCGGATTATTTTGCCGTGCAGGTGATGAACCATGTATTGAGCGGCGGATTCGCGTCGCGGCTGATGGCCGACCTGCGCACCAAGCGCGGCTTGGCTTATTCGGTCGGCGGCGGCCTCGGCGCCGGATGGGATCATCGCGGAATGTTCTGGCTGACCATCGCAACCAAAAGTGTCTCGACGGTCGACGCCATCGAGGGAATGCGCGAAGACCTGGCGAAGTTCAAAACCGATCCTCCCACGCAGGTTGAATTGAAATTCGCCAAAGATTCGATTCTGAATTCATTCATCTTCCGTTTGGATACGCCGGAAAAAGTTCTGCACGAGCGCATGTCGTATGAGTTCCACGGGTTCCCGCTCGATTATCTGGAAAAATTCCGGGCAGGCATCGAAAAGGTCACCGCCGCCGACGTGAACCGCGTGGTTCAAAAATACGTTCACCCCGAAGAATTTGCGGTGCTGGTCGTGGGCAATACGGGCCAGTTCGGAAAACCGCTCACGGGGCTGGGACCGGTAACGAAGATCAACATCTCCATCCCAACTCCCGCCGCTGCGGCCCGGTGATCGGGCGCGGCGAGTACGACGAATCAGCCATTCCCAGGTTAGCGTTGCGAAAGCCAAAGGTCTCTCGGCAGCGCGAAACCTGGGGTATCCAGCTATCTAGAGCTTGTTCATAAACCGATGCTGGAGGAAACAGCTAATCCCCTCAGAGGCTAAAGCCAAGCATTCTTATCGGTTCTGGACGGCGCGGCTGAAGCCGCGCCCCTTCAAAGAACCTTTTATGAAACATGCTCTAGTAATTTGTAGACCACCACGGTTCCTCAAGGGTGTGTGGCGTGATGCTTTTCTGCGGCGCTGTCCGAGGCAGGTGGTTTGGCCTGTGGTTGCGGAGAGTGCAGTTCTTCCCACATGGATACGATCCGCTGGCGCGCCTCAGCCGTGAGCCGATTGTAGGCCGCTTCGGGTGGCTCGGCGGGATCGGGATAAATGGGATCTCCGATTTGGATTCGCAGTGGCGCGAAACGCTGAAAGCTGCCGCCGCGCGGCCACGCCTCGAAAAAGCCATCCTGGGCGACAGGCACAATGGGCACGTTGAGATGACGCGAGAGGATTGCGGCTCCCTTCTTGAAACTCCTGGGAATACCGTCGATGCTGCGCTCGCCCTCGGGATAGAGAACCAGGATTTTGCCGTGCCGCAAGCCGTAGGCGCCTGCACGCATGGCGGGCACAAGGTTCGCGTCCGGGTCGACCGGGATGAGCCGCAGGAAGCGTGCGATGGTCCGCGCCGGACCGGTGCCGAATTTCTCGCTGTCTCCAACGTAGAACAGATCGCGGAAGATGTGCCATGGCATCGCCGCCGTGAGCACGGGAGCATCAAGATAACTCTGGTGATTGGCGCAGAGGATGAAAGGTCCGTTCGGAGGCAGTTTTTCGATTCCGCTGATCTTGAGATGAAACACATCTTTGGCGAGCAGATTGACGGTTCTGCCGAACAGGTACCAGAGCCGGCCAGTGATGGGCCGTTCTTTTGCGATCGCCAAAACCTCGGGATCGGTCGACTCAGTGGCGAGTAGCGTCTCCCATCCGACTGCCTGGGTCGCCCCCTTTCCCATGTTGCCGCGGACAAGGTCGATCAACTCGCGGACGGTGTAGACCTCGGATGCGGCGGAATCGTCAACATCGGCTGCGAGATGGTGCTCAAGTTGAACGAGCAGTTCGACCCGCTCCATGGAGTCGAGGCCAAGATCCAGTTCGAGATTGTCGCGTGGATGCACCTTCACGACGGAGTTCTTCGCCGCCGCCCGAACGATGGCGACGGCCTGTTGGACCTCGGACTGAGACATCCAGTCGCTTTCTTCGTCGGTCAGTTCGCGGGCAAGTTGTCCCTCGGAATCGCGCGCGCCGCTGGCCTGCATCTGGCGAACCCGCGATTCGATCTCGAAGCGGCGTAGCTTGCGCGTAGTGGTGCGCGGCAGGTCTTCCTGCCAGATGTCGTAGCTCAGGATGCGCTTGGTGGCCGGCAGGTGCGACGAGATGTTTTCCACGTCGTAGCGGATGACCTCGCGCATGTTCACGACCTTCTTCTGCCGCAGCACGTCGAGATTCGGCACGATGACCGCGTGCAGGCGCTCGGAAACCGGATCGCCCGGTGCGCCCTCCAGCCCCATGACGCAGGCTTCTTTGATCCACGGACTTTTAAGGTAGTAGCTCTCGATCTCCTCGGGGTAAATGTTCTTGCCGGAGCTAAGGACAATAATTTCCTTCTGGCGCCCGGCGATGAAGATATTGCCGCCCGGGTCGGAGTAGCCAAGATCTCCCGTGTGCAACCAGCCGTTGCGAATGACCTCCGCGGTTGCTTCGGGGCGGTTGTAATAGCCCTTCATGACAATCGGCCCTCGAATCGCGATCTCGCCGACCATGTGACCGGAGCCGTCTTCCGCAGGTTTGGCGTCGACAATCTTGGCTTCATTCCCGGGGAGCGGCTTGCCGACCGAGCCGATCACGTTCGACTCCGGCGGCGTGACCAAGGCTCCGCCTGTAGTCTCGGTCAGCCCATAGGCCTGCAAGATATCGAAGCCAAGGGCGTGGAAATCGCGACCTATGGCCACGTCGAAGCGCGAGCCGCCGGTGACCAGATAGCGCATCTTGGGGCCGAGCAGGGTGTGAACCTGTTTGAAGAAGATCTTGCCCGGGTTCAGCCCTATTGTGCGGCCTATGCGCGAGAGCGCCAACATCATCCGGAACGCGGTCCAGACGATGGTCCCGCGCTTGCGTGCTTCCTGAAACACACGTTCGTGGATGAGGTAGAAGAACTGCGGCACGCAGCAGAATAGCGTTATGTTGCGCTCCGTCAGGGCGCGGAGAAGTTCGGTGGTGTTCAACGCCTCAAGAAAAACCACGCGAGCGCCGCACGCCAGCGGGATCATCAGGTTTGCCATCTGCGCCAACGCGTGAAACAGCGGCAGCACGCCAAGAATCGCGTCCGTGTAGTCGAAGCGTACGAAGCGAAAGACCGATTCCATCTCGCCACGCAGGTTGGCGTGCGAGAGCATTACGCCCTTCGGATCGCTGGTGGTTCCGGAGGTGTAGAGGATGCAGGCAACATCATCAGGCCGTGCCGAACTGGGGGTGAATCCACCGGCTCCCGCCTGGTACATCTCCCGCAGGCCAGGCAACTCGGGCTGCGGCGGGACATCAGGGCCGTCGATCAATGCAACTTTTAATTGCTGGCTGGTGTTTGCGTGCCGCGCGATGGGGAGGTGCTTGGCGTCGGCAAAGATCAGGCTTGCGCCGCAATCGTGCAGCAGCTTCTCGACCTGCTCGCAGTTAAAGGCGGTGTCCAGAGGTACGGCCGTGTGTCCGGCGGCTACTATGCCCAGGTAAACCGCAACCCAATCGGGACTATTGTTGGCAAGTATCGCGCAACGGGCGCCTGGCTGGAGTCCAGAGCGTTGCAACCAAGCACCAACCGACTCGGCCCGCTGTCGAAGCTGCCGGTAGGTGTAGCTGTCACGCGAATCCTCGGAACAGCAGGCAGCGCCCGGAGTCTGGCCGGAGACTACAGGCTGGCGCTGAATCTCCACGGCGACAGCGTCCGGCCACAGCTCCACTGATTGCAGGAATCGGCTATAGAACATAACTGACCAGTCGCCTTGTTTGTATGCCCGGAGCGATCGATGCGGGGCTGACCCTCACGCCCACAAACGCCAAAGCGTTTGCGCGGGACCCCGTGGACCGGCCCGTTTTCCGGGATGTACCTTCCGCGAAACCGGTCACTCGCGATGATACAAGGCCGACGGCGGATTCGCATCTGGTTTTCCTGAAGCAAATTGTGCAGAGCCGTCCCACGCTGGGGCTCTGCGGTCCCGGTCTAGAAGTTCGCCGGCCTGAAGCAAGAAAATAATAGGGCCGGCACGGCGACAGCAGCCAGAGTGGCGAAGACGAAGCAAAGGCCCGTGGCTGTACTTCCCAGGGCGGATGCCACAATGAGAAAGAAAACCGCGGCTCCGAATGCCCCGGTAATCACTCCCTTCAGCACCGCGCGCGCCAGAATGCTGCTCTTCGTGTGGTTGAAGACCGCCAAAATGCTGGTGTAGACAGGAAAAATTGAGACCAGACCGCTGGACATCGGACCGATCAGGCTGGCGAAGGAAGTCAGTAGAAACACAATGGCTGCCGCCATTGCCATCCTCAGGCTGATTTCGCGCGCGCTGGATATCTTGAATTCCGGCGTAAGCGACGGCTCGCGAGGAAGACACAACAGCACCAGTGAGAGCGCGCCGCATGCAATCGGGAAGGCCCAGCCCATCGACAGGGAAGGCAGTTTCATCAACAGAATCGAGGTGACAATGTAGGCTCCCGTGGCGGCAAGCAGGCTAGGTTGCCAGCCATGCGCCTGGGAAATGCGGGCATAGACCATTGCGAAGGCGGATAACGCCACCAGTCCCATCATGCTGCCGACGGAAGTTCTGGCGGAGAATGATTTGCCTTGCTCCAAAGTAACGAAAAAGAGAACCGGGCCGCCGGTCAGCGGCAAGCCAACCAGCAGACCGGAGACGCTGGCGCCCCATTTGCGTTCGGCCATGGAAACCAGCCCGATCAGCACGGGTGCCATGGTGAGCTTCAGAAGGATCATGATGTCGTGACTAGATGTTACAAGGTTTTTTGCCGCTGGCGGCGAGAATGTTCCTCGCCAGCAGCCCGGGGCATCCAGGGTACTTACGCAGTCGATATGCACTAAATGTCATCGCCGGGCTTGGATGGCGCCCACTAAACGCCGGGGCTCGTATGGCTGGCTTTCTCGCAGGCTAATGCCTTGCGCCAATCGGGTCTAAAATAGATAGGACAGGTTCGCAGGCGAGATTCGCCCTGGCGGTGCCGCGAATGAATACATCGCCCTGCCTGGTCGGGAAAAATGCTTCCGGGCTGCGCAAAGACGCCCGAGTCTTTCGACCTGGTAAGTTACAGCTTGTCATAAAGGAATACTGGTTTGATCAATAAGCTGATGGCCAAAGTGTTTGGGACTGCCAACGAGCGCGAAATTAAGCGCATGCAGCCAAGAGTGGAGCGCATCAATGCGCTCGAACCGGAAATACGCAAGCTGAGTGACGCAGAGCTGGCTGCCAAGTCGGTAGAATTTCGCGCTCGTATCCAGGAGAGGCTGGCCAAAGTTGACGACGAGAACGCCAACGGCGGCAGCGAGCCCGCCAAAAGCGAGCCCGCCAAGAGCGAGCCCGCCAAGGATGAAGTTGCCGTTCGCGACCGCGTCAAGGAGGCGGAGGGCGTTCGCGATCGCGCGCTGGCCGAAGCACTGGACGAGATTCTGGAAGAGGCTTTCGCCGTAGTCCGCGAAGCGAGCCGGCGCGTGCTCGACATGCGGCATTTCGACGTGCAATTGATCGGTGGAATGGTGCTGCATCAGGGCAGAATCGCCGAGATGAAAACCGGTGAGGGCAAAACTCTGGTGGCGACTTTGCCGGTGTATCTGAATGCGCTCTCCGGCCGCGGCGTGCATGTGGTCACGGTGAACGACTACCTGGCCAAGCGCGACTCCGAGTGGATGGGGAAACTTTACAGTTTCCTGGGCCTGTCGGTAGGCGTAATCGTTCACGACCTCGATGACGAGCAGCGTCGTGCGGCCTACGCGTCCGACGTCACCTACGGCACGAACAACGAGTTCGGATTCGACTATTTGCGCGACAACATGAAGTTCGACGTGCGCGACTGCGTGCAGCGTTCACACAACTACGCGATTGTCGACGAGGTGGATTCGATTCTCATCGACGAAGCGCGGACGCCGCTGATCATCAGCGGTTCCAGCGAGGAATCGACCGACAAATATTACAAGGTGAACGGAATCATTCCCAAGCTGAAGAGAGGCGAAGAGCTGCCTGGACCGGAGCCGGGAATCAAGATCTACACGGGCGACTACACCATCGACGAAAAGCACAAGACGATTACCGTCACCGAAGATGGCTGGGAAAAAGTTGAAAAGATGCTTGGGATAGGTAACATCGCCGATCCCGAGAATTGGGAACTCAAGCACCACGTCGAGACCGCGCTCAAGGCGCACAACCATTACCGGCGAGACGTGGAATACGTGGTGAAAGACGGCGAGGTGCTGATCGTCGACGAGTTCACCGGACGACTCATGCCGGGACGCCGCTGGTCTGATGGTTTGCACCAGGCGGTAGAGGCCAAAGAAGGGGTGAAGATCGAGCGTGAAAACCAGACGCTGGCGACCATCACCTTCCAGAATTACTTTCGCATGTTCAAGAAGCTGGCCGGCATGACCGGCACGGCGGAGACGGAAGCGGCCGAGTTCGACAAGATTTATCGGCTGGACGTGGTCGTCATCCCGACGAACCGGGATTTGATCAGGGTCGAGAATGCCGACACCGTCTACCGTACCGAAAAGGAAAAGTACTTTGCCGCTGCCGACGAAGTGCAGCGTCTGCACGAGACGGGGCAGCCGGTGCTGGTGGGTACGACTTCCATCGAGAAATCCGAGCGGCTTTCCGATCTGCTGAAGAAGAAGGGCATCAAGCATGTCGTCCTGAACGCCAAGCATCACGAGCAGGAAGCCGAGATTGTGGCGCAGGCTGGACGTTTTGGAAGGGTGACGATTGCCACCAATATGGCAGGCCGCGGTACGGACATCCTGTTGGGTGGCAATGCCGAGTTTATAGCCAAGCAGGAATGCCTCAAGAAAGGCTTGGCCCAACCGGTCCAGATCACCGCGGGTGCCGTGCAGGCGAGGCCGGACGATCCAACGACAACCTACTGGTATTACCAGGGCGCCGAGTATCGCGTGCCTACCGAGCAGTGGCAGGAACTGGTTAGCCGGTACAAGTCCGAGACCGAGGCTGAGCACAAACAAGTGATTGCCAGCGGAGGGCTGTTCATCCTGGGCACGGAGCGGCACGAAGCGCGGCGTATCGATAACCAGCTTCGCGGACGCGCCGGCCGTCAGGGTGATCCGGGTGCTTCACGTTTCTATCTTTCGCTGGAAGACGACTTGATGCGGATCTTTGCGAAGGAGTGGGTGAGCACGCTGCTGCAACGCCTGGGCATGGAAGAGGGCGTTCCCATCGAGTCGCGAATGATTACGCGGCGGATTGAAGCGGCGCAGAAGGCGGTGGAAGCCCAGCATTTCGAGGCCCGCAAACACCTGCTGGAATACGACGACGTAATGAACAAGCAGCGCGAGGCGGTCTACGGATTGCGCCGCCAACTGCTTGAAGGGCTGGAACAGAAAGAAATGATCCAGCAGGACTACGTGCGCGACATTCTCGGCGGCTTGCTCGAAAAGTATGCGGGAGAGCACGTACACCTCGAGGATTGGGACATCGGCGGGCTGAAGAACGAAGTGTTTACCCGTTTTGGAGTGGACATCCTCGCCGAAGGGGTGCAACCGGAGAAGCTGAACCGTCAGGAATTGGGCGATGCCATTTTCGCCAAGCTGCTGGAGCGCTACGACGCTAAAGAGCAGCTGATCGGCCCGGATGCCATGCGCCATCACGAGCGCATCGTCATGCTCAGCGTACTCGACCAGCTTTGGAAGGATCATCTGCTGGGAATGGATCACCTGAAAGAGGGCATTGGTCTTCGCGGCTACGGGCAGAAAGATCCCTTGGTCGAGTACAAGCGCGAGTCATTCGATATGTTCGAGGCGATGATGGAGCGCTTCGAGGAAGAGACCATCCGTTTTCTCTACTTGATGCAGGTAGTCGATGCCGCCGAAGCGGATCGCGTGCGCCAGCAGCAGGAAGCGGCGGATGAGCAGGCACAGTTTGCGGTTGCGGCCGATTCGCGCGGCGGAAACGGCGATCATCCCAGGAAGCGCCGGGCGCAAACTTCGATTGACGATATGGAAGAAGCCTTCCAGCGCAAGAAGAAGCGCGAACTGGAACAGGCGCGAATGGCCGGCTCCGGCGACGCGCAGCAGGTACAGCAGGTGGTGCGCTCGGGAGAGAAAATCGGGCGCAACGACCCCTGTCCCTGCGGCTCAGGCAAGAAATATAAGAAGTGCTGCGGGGCGTAGCTGCTCCCATAGGGACCAGCCCAACCGAAGGAAACTACCCAGGTTACCCAATCCCGACGAGCGTTGCTCGCCGGAGGCCCGATGCGGCGAACTTTGGGACGCCCCGCCGGAAAACTCTCTGATTCAACATCTTACGGCTACACTAGGTTGGGCACTCATCCAAAAGATAAAGGCACGGCGAGCCGTATCTTTTCGTTTTACACTCTACGGAAGAATTTACGGATTCGATGGCTTTTGCCTTAACGGAGTTCTTTTTTAAGGCTGCGAAACGGGCTTGTGGAAGCAGGGTTAATGAAGATTCGAAGGCTAGAGTGCAGGTGGGCTGTAACGACAGGAAATTCGTCGAGCTACGGCGACCGGGTGAATGCGTCTGCCGGGTCTGTTCCAGCGCGTTTCGGCGGACAGAGTTCTCATGGCGGCTCGGGCGTCCACGCTGGGGGACCTAGAGGATAGGGCCAAATCGGATTCAAAGGAGAGATTCGGGATTCAAAAAGTCAGGGGCGGCGATGCTGCCCCTTTGCCGTTCTGCCGGAATCGAGAGCGTAATTCGTAGAGGCGTTCCTGATGCGGCTGGTGCACTTAGCGCTTTGCAGGCCAGGCACTCAAAACTTCTGAATAGATATCCGCATCTTGTTGTTCAGGATGGGAGGGAGGCAGGTATGCTGGGAATCAAATTCGCGCGGCTGGTCGAAAAGCATAGTGAAGCGCTGGGCAAATCCCTGGTTGACAAACTCAGGAATTCAGGCCGGACGGATTCTTTCCGCGCCATCTCAGAGCACGAACTGCTGCACGACGTCCAAGTGCTCTACCGCAACCTGAGCGATTGGCTGATGACCAGGACGGAACTCGACGTCCAGCAGTATTACACCAAAATTGGGATGCGCCGGGCCGGACAGGGGGTTCCGATCAACCAGTTTGTCTGGGCGCTGGTGCTCGCCAAGGAGCAGTTATGGCTGTTCATGCAGCGCGAGGCTATGGCTGAAGGCGCTCTGGAACTCGTGAGCGAACTGGAGTTCGTGCTGGCGCTGGAACAATTCTTCGATCGCGCCATGTACTACGCCTTGATGGGCTACACCGAAGGCAAGAAGAGCATCATCGCGGCGTGAGCATTTGCCCTCGTTTCGGCACGCGTTAGAGGCTGCTGAAGAACTCTTCTCCGAGAGCGTCATCCTGAGCGCAGTGAAGGATCTGCTGCGCGGGTTAAAAGTGAAGCAAATTCTTCGGCCTCGCAAAACCGGCGCGGCCTCAGGATGACACTCAGGTTCAGATGGCACACGTGCCAGGTTCAGAAACGCGGCTTTCTGCGGCCGCATTCGCGGAAGGTCATATTGTTGGCAGGGCTTCCGGTTGCCTTTTTCCACTCCAGAAAGAGTTCGCCGTACGACTTGGTGATGTAGTCGCTGGGATCGACGTCGAGAGCGCGGGCGGTGCGATCGATCCAGCGGGGCGCGCCCTCGATTTCGGCGACAACCCCGATCGGCGTATGGTCTACCACTACCTCACCCTTGCCGTCGCTCCATTCGGAACGGAATTTTTCGTAGACAAAGACCGGCGCGTGGCCGAGTGCGCGCAAAATGGCGTCGAGTTCAGGGCCGTTCTCGACGGCGGTCTCGTGCTCCTCGCGAGTTTTATATTTCCCAGGCGTGCCTTTTGCCTTATGGGTGAGCCGCCAGCGTTCGCCGTACTTGCGCAGACGCAAAATGGCACCCTGGCGGCGCAAGGGATTGCCCGGGCGGTCGTAAAGCGAATTAACCTCATGCGTTGGAGGAGTCTTTAGCTGAAAACCGGCATCCGTCAGGGATTGCTCAAGCCGGCGGACGTCCGCCACGCGAAATTTGATTTCGACTTCCGAGTTCTTAGGCAACGTCTTCTCCTTGCCATCCTGCAGTGTACTCTGCGCGATTTCGGCCGTCTCCACGTTAGAATAAACTTGTGTCCCTCTCTCGTAACATAGGAACTACGCTGGAAATGATCAAGTGGGAGCACTCCGTGCTGACGCTTCCGTTTGGCCTTACCGGCGCGGTGCTGGCGGCGCGCGGCCTTCCCAGCGTGCGACAGGCGGTCTGGCTGGTGGTGGCGCTGGTCTCCGCCCGGTCAGCGGCCATGGCCTTCAACCGCCTGGCAGACGCGGCCATCGATGCCGAAAACCCGCGAACAGCATCGCGCGCCATTCCCGCCGGACTTCTCTCGCGGCAATTCGTCTTCTGGTTTGTCGTGGTGTTCTCGCTGATCCTGATTTTCGCAGCGAGGATGCTGAGCCAGCTTGCATTCTATCTCTCGCCCGTGGCGCTGGTCATCCTCTTCGGCTACTCATACACCAAACGCTTCACGCGCTGGGCGCATGTGTTCCTGGGTCTGGCCATGGGGATCGCCCCAGCCGCCGCGTGGGTGGCGATCCGGGGCACGCTGGACCCGAAAATCTTCATCGTGACCGGCGCGGTCATGTTCTGGGGGGGCGGCTTCGATATTTTGTATAGCTGCCAGGACTACGAGCATGATTGCCGCGCCGGATTGTACTCCGTCCCCCGGGCCTTTGGCATCGCGAGGGCGCTGGTGCTGGCGCGCATCTTCCACGTCGTCGCCTTTGGACTGTTTCTGTGGATGGTGTTCGCGTTTGCGCTAGGTCCGGTGGCACTGGTGGGAGTGCTGCTGGTGGGAGCGCTGCTGATTTATGAGCACTCGCTGGTGCGGGCGAACGACCTGAGCAGACTCAACGCGGCGTTTTTCACCACCAACGGCTTTATTTCCATGCTGCTGCTGGGCTTTATTGCCGCCGATCTGCTGATCCGGCACGGCTCCAGCCTTTAGAAATGGTTCTTTGTGCGTTATCATCGAAAAGATGTTTGGCTCGGAGAATAAACACCGCCCATTTCAAACAGACGATCCCAGGCTGCTGCCAATCGCCGACAAGGTGGCGCGGCAGGAACGTCTGACGTCTGAAGATGGCCTCGCCCTCTACCAGACGAGCGATATCCTCGCTGTCGGCTGGCTGGCTAACCAGGTGCGCGAACGCATGCATGGCGATGTCGCGTACTTCAATGTCAACCGTCACATCAACCCAACCAACGTCTGCGTAGCGGCTTGCCGGCTGTGTGCCTTTGGCCGCAGAAAAGACGTCCCCGGGGCCTACACAATGGCTTTGGAGGAGGCTTGGCGCGCGGCGGCTTCGGGCTACACGGAAGCGGTGACGGAGTTTCACATCGTCGGTGGCCTGCACCCTGACTTGCCGCTAGAATATTTCTTAGATCTGTTTCGCGGTCTCAGGGAGCGGTTTCCGAAGGTGCACCTCAAGGCGTTCACCATGGTGGAGGTTGCGTTCTTCGCCAAGCGTGCCAAGCTCTCGATACGCGAGACGCTGCTGAAAATGAAAGAGGCAGGCGTGCAATCGATGCCCGGTGGAGGAGCGGAAATCTTCGCCGAACGGGTGCGCTCAATCATCTGCGACCACAAGATCGATGGAAACGAGTGGCTGGAAACGGCGCGTATCGCTCACGAGGTCGGGCTGAAGTCGAACGCCACCATGCTCTACGGGCACATCGAGAACGACGAGGACAGGGTGGATCATCTGGTGAAGCTGCGAGCCCTGCAGGACGAGACCCATGGGTTCCAGTGTTTTATTCCGCTCTCGTTCCATCCCGCCAATACCATGCTCGAACACCTGCCTACCACCACCGGCATGCAGGACATCAAGCAAATAGCGGTCTCGCGGTTGGTGCTGGACAACTTCCCGCACATCAAGTCCTACTGGCAAATGATGACTCCTAAGGTGGCACAGATTTCGCTGTGCTTTGGAGCTGACGATATCGATGGCACGGTGGTGGAAGAAAAGATCTACCACGACGCGGGAGCGACGACGCCCCAGGGTCTTCGCCGCCATGACTTGATCAGGTTGATCAAGGAAGCTGGGCGGGAGCCGTTGGAGCGAGACACGCTGTATCGGCGGGTGACTCGGGACGAAACTTCGTTCACGGTTGCCGTCTAGGCGGGCTGCGGAAGGTAGTCTGTAGGGCCCAACTCGAAGCTTCGCCATATCCGCTTCGCCTGCAGCTCCGCAAATATAGCCGCCAGCGAGAATGCATGCTCCCCACTCCGCAGGGGCTCTTTTGTGCCCTGGAAACGTTCCTAGGGGCGCGCTGATGGGGCGGTGGAGTAACGGG
This sequence comes from Candidatus Korobacteraceae bacterium, assembly GCA_049519595.1. Taxonomy (GTDB): domain Bacteria; phylum Acidobacteriota; class Terriglobia; order Terriglobales; family Acidobacteriaceae; genus CAWBRT01. The sequence goes on from JBEKQP010000001.1 coordinate 44,941, forward strand.
CCCTAGTTCGATCATACTTTCACCCCGAATGCTTGCAATTCTGATTGGCATTGCCGTCCGCAGGTCAGATTCCTGAGTGGCAGGCCCCGTGCAAGTCCGCGCCTGTTAGAGGGTTTCATTCATTGGTGAAGCAACTGTCTTTTGTCTGCACGCTTCAGTAACAGCAGGTGTACAATTCCCGGACACAGGGACTTTGGGAGCCACTCCTGTAACGGAGCCCATGAATGAACGTCCATTTCACGTACAAACTTTCAAAAACTGCCGATCTCGAAAATCTGATCACACAACGAATTGAAAAACTACAAAAGCGCCTTCAGGTGTTTCGGCCCGACATGATTTCGCTGTATGGTTCGGTCGATGAGCATCCGAAGATGGGCTTCAACGTAGCGCTGAATCTGCGCTTGCCGTCCGGGCAACTGGCTGCGCGCGAAGTCGGCGACACGGCACCGAGCGCGATTAAGAGTTGCTTTGAGAGCCTGAAGGAGCAACTCGCGAAGCACATGGATCACCTGCGGGCCGCGTACAAGTGGCCACGCAGAAGGCGCCCGGCGGGACGTACCCGCGCGGAAACGCAGGTGCCCTTCGAAGAGACACTTGCGTCCGTGCAGGCCGACGTCGTTTCCGCCCAGGATGTTAATGGCTGGCTGAATGCGAATCTCGACAAATTGCAGCGATTCGTCGAGCGGGAACTTCGCTACCGCAGCAACAGCGGGCAGCTGCGTGCGCAACAGATAACACCAGAGGAGGTAATCAGCGAGGCCATCGCGAACGCGCTGGACGGCCGCACGGAAAAACCCGAGAAATTTACGCTGGAGCCCTGGCTGTACTTTCTTTCACGGGCCGCCATCGATCGTCTGGCGGAGCAAGCTCGCGGCGCAGAGGGTGAAGTCGGATTGGACTCTAGCGTGCGGGCAGAGGAGGCCACCGGAAGCGACGAGGCCATGCTCCAGTTCCATCATCCCGACGAAATGCTTACCAACGAGAATGTCATTCCCGATGGTGCAACCGCGACGCCGGAGGAGATCGCCGCTAGCGACGAAGTGATGGGAATGATCGAGACGGTTTTGCGCAACGCGCATCACGAAGACCGGGAGGCTTTCATCCTGTTCACGATGGAAGGGTTCACCGTGCAGGAAATAGCCGTGATTACCGAGCGCAAGCCGGAAGAGGTCCGAACGTCGATTGCAAAAGCACGCGAACAACTGCGGAAAGCACTGCCGGTTGCCGAGCAGTTGAGGAACAAGCTGATCGAGCATTCCAAATCCGCCTAAACAACCAGAACGAGTCCAAGAGTATTGAGGAGAGGTGTCGATGATTACGCGAAGAGAAATCCGCGCTCTGGCCGAATTTCAATCGGCCCGAGGATGTGCAGTCACGTTTTACTATCAGCCCGACACACCGGCGAACCAGTCTCATCGGGAGGAAGCAATCCTGGTGAAGGATTTGGGGCGTGCGGCGCTTCGCGAAGCCGAGAAAGAGGGTCGCAACGATTATGCGCGCGCCGACCTGAGCCGAATTCTCGAGCTGGCGGAGCGTCTCCACGGGAATGCCGGGAAGGCGAAGGCGGTCTTTGCCGACTCGTCACAGAACGTCTGGCGTGAGTTTGACATTCCGGCATGGCTGGACAAGACGCGGGTGTTGATCGATCGTCGGTTTCATCTCAGACCGCTGGCGCCGCTGCTGGAGGTGAATCCGCGGGTATGCGTTTGCGTCGTGGATCGCAGCAAAGCGCGACTTTTCGACTACCAGAATGAAATCTGCAAGGAGGTTATCGGATTTTTCACCGAGTCGCCGCGAGTGGGCGAGAGCACGGGAGGGGGAGGCTACGATGCCGGACACATCTCCCGGCGCGTTTCCGAATTTGCCAAGCAGCACTATAAAAAGGTGGCGGATACGATTCTGAAATTCTTTGAACGCGGCAGTTGCGAGAGTCTGGCGGTGGGAATCCGCGACGAGAATTGGCTCGAATTCGAATCTGTGCTGCACCCTTACCTCAAAAAGAATCTGGTCGGCCGCTTCCATGCCGATCCCGATACAGCGACTCCTCAGCAACTGAAAGGAAAGCTCGAACGGCTGCTGGATGAGTACGAACTGAATCGGCACCGAGGGCTCGTCCGCGAGGTGCTGGGGGAAGCGCAGCGGAAGGCTCGCGGGGCAGTCGGCTTGCGGCGCGTGCTGCGCTCGCTGGAAACCGGAGAGATTCAGACACTGCTGCTGGGAGAGCACTTTCAGGCCCCTGGCGTCGAGTGCCGCCATTGTGGGCATGTAGACCTGAAAGTCTATCCCAACTGCGCAATCTGCTCGCATCCTGTCGCTGCCGTAGAGGATATCAGCGACGCGATCCTGGGAGCGGCACTGCGTGGCGGCATAGAGGTGGTCTACGTGAGAGACGATTCCGAATTGGAAGCGGCAGGAAATATCGCCGCGCTGCTACGCTTCCGGGCGGACCAACGGAGAGCGGTTGCCTCATAGACTTGTAGGGTGCGAAACATGGGCGTGGCCTTTTGGCTGCGCCTTTTTTGTTGTTTTTTACGGTTGCGCTACGATACGTTGGGTCGGTTAGCAACCTATGAGCAGCGTTGGGTCGGAGGCTGATCCATGTCATTGCCGCAAGCATCACAGATACACTCCTTTTTCTCTTCCTTTGGCACTTTTTCGGTTGTGGCATTGAGTTCGGTGTTCTTTCTCGTCGATCCATTCGCCGCCATCCCGGCATTCCTGGCGATGACCGCGAACCATGAAGCTACGGTCAGACGCCGAATGGCGAAGCGCGCTGCCTGGACGTGTTTCGGAGTGCTGTCGGTGTTTGCATTGTCGGGCGGGATGATCTTCCGCATGTTTGGCATCACGCTGGCAGCTTTTGAAATCGCAGGTGGGTTGATTCTGTTGTTGATAGGGCTTGAGATGATTCAGGCGCGTCGCTCCGCCACCCAGGAACACACCAGTGAAACCCTGGAAGGAGCCATGAAGGAAGACATAGGAATTACACCGCTCGGCGTGCCGATGTTGGCCGGGCCGGGGGCAATTTCAACCGTGATGGTGCTGACCGGAGCTTCTCCGCGTTGGCTTCACATCTCGGTGGTGTGGTTGGCCATCGTGGTGACGTCCTTCGCCTCTTACGTGATCCTGGCGGGTGCGGACCGCATTCGCCGACGGCTTGGCGAAACGGGAATCCGCATCATGATGCGCATGATGGGCTTGCTGCTGACCGCCATCGCAGTCCAGTTCGTGATCAACGGGTTGGTTTTGATTGGCGTGATTCAGGGTGGTGGGTAAGGCCGCGACGCTGAGAGCTGACGGCGGGAACCTGGCTTTTTTTCAGGCGCGATGGTTCCGTTTGGGGCGAGGTGGTTTTTGGGCGTAAGTTACGATAAACCTGTTTACAACAATGAACTGGAATGTTCGCGCCATTTCAGCGTAAATTGCTGCAAGTGAAACGCCTTCAGCAGGACAAACCGAGCCTCCTAGAAGGACAGCTAAGCAAGCGTGGGACAGCTATCCTTGTCGTGATATTCCTCGCGATTGCCATCGCAGCCGACCAATTACGACCGGGGTGGGGGCGTTCCGCAGGAACAACCGCTGGCGTCTTTGCCGCCGCTTCAGTCATGTGGCCACAGTTCCGAAGAGAATGGTGGTTTTGGTTCACACTGTTGCCGCTGTTCGCTCTGCAAGTGATCGTCTTTGTGCGCTTTCAGGGATTCCGATTGTTTGTCGAGCAGGCAGCCCCCGCTGTGTGGTTCCTGCTCGGCCTAGCAGACTTCGTGTGCGTTGCAACGGCAGTGGTTCTTATAGCTCAATTTGCAAGACGAAGGAAGGGCACTGGATGCGAGAAGAACGAACACAGTTCATCGTAATTGTTGTGAAATCGTCTTCTCAACAATTAGGGGCGAGATGAGCGCGAGTGGGAGATAAAGCGCAAATTGGGTCAACCGGCGACACCAGAAGAAATTACCCCAGGTTAGCGTCGAAGAGCGCGGCGCGGAACCTGGGGCACCTGGCTGGTGGCCCACTCAACGCGTTGTTCGTTGAGTGGGGTAGTTAAGGAGTATGTTCAATGATCACTACCCCACTCAAGCCAACAGAAGGCTTGAATGGGGCACCCAAACCTGCACACTCCTACACAAACAGCTCAGAAGGCGTCAATCCCGGTGATGGCCGTGCCCAGGATAAGGGTGTGGACATCGTGGGTTCCTTCATAGGTCTTGACCGACTCCAGATTCGCCATGTGGCGGAAGACCGGGTATTCGTCGGCGATGCCGTTGGCGCCCAGAATATCGCGCGCCAAACGTGCGCACTCCAGCGCCATCCAGACGTTATTCCGCTTGGCCATGGAGATGTGCTGGTGTCCAGCTTTTCCCTCATCCTTAAGACGGCCGACTTGCAGGACGAGGAGTTGTCCCTTGGTGATCTCGCTCAACATCCAAACCAGCTTCTCCTGCACCAGTTGATGCGATGCGATCGGCTTGTCATGGAACTGCTTGCGGAATAACGCATACTGAAGCGCCGTGTCGTAGCACGCCATAGCGGCGCCGAGCGCTCCCCACGCAATCCCGTACCGGGCCTGGTTCAAACACATGAGCGCCGACTTAAGCCCATCGGATTTCGGCAGGATGTTCTGACAGGGAATGCGGACGTCCTGCAACGAGAGGGAAGAGGTGACCGAGGCGCGCAGCGACCATTTCCCGTGCACGTCCTGTGCACTGAAGCCGGGCCGATCGGTCTCGACCAGAAAACCGCGGACTTTGCCGTCTTGTTCCTCGTTCTTTGCCCAGATCACGGCAACGTCGGCAATGGAGCCAGAGGTGATCCACATTTTCTCGCCGCTCAGCACGTACTCGTGGCCCTCGCGGCGCGCACGCGTGCGCATGGCCCCGGGATTGGAGCCCGCATCGGGTTCGGTGAGGCCGAAGCAGCCGAGTTTATCTCCCGCAGCCATCGGTGGAAGCCACTGTTCTTTCTGTTCTTCGCTGCCGAAGGCGTGAATGGGATACATGCAGAGCGCCGATTGTACGCTGACGAAGGAGCGCACGCCGCTATCTCCGCGTTCCATCTCCTGCATGATGAGGCCGTACTCGACGTTGTTCATCTCGGCGCAGCCATAACCCCGCAAGGTGGCGCCGAAGAATCCGAGTTCGGCCATGGGTTGCACCAGTTCCCGCGGGAAGCGGCCGTCCCGGTTGCACTCTTCGATGATGGGAATCAGATTGTCTTCGATGAACTGGCGCGAAGTGTCACGCACCATGATTTCTTCGTCGGAAAGTAGCGAATCGAATTGGATGAAATCGAAGCCCTTAAATTTGATTGCCATAAGCCCTCAGGGCAGACGCCTGTTCGGCCCTGCCGCATATGAATTGAATTTGTAAAGCGAACCTAGCCAACCTTAGCACAACAGCCGGGAAAATGAAGGGGCATGGGCAATCCTGAGGGCTGAGAACCCCGGGAGAATGAACCTTGGGGCAAGCAATGAGCGATAATCTGACAAGAGCGGCACAGGCGATTTTTCCACCGCGCAAGCACCTGCGATGGCGCAAAAAATAGGGGAGTCGATGAGACTCCCCACAGAAGCGACAGAGGCGATATCAGTTGGTGAGATTCAGGTAGGGAGCGCTCTGGTTGCATCCTGTCCAGGCGAAAAGGGTGAAAGTATTGGCAGCGATTCAATCGCAGCGGTGGTCTCTGGGTGAGGAGCTATGGCACTCGTTCGGCGGTCATCGCATGCGGTATCTGCGGCTTACACCCCAGCAAGCCAGCAGGATTCCAGCCCAGCGCTTCAAAAGCCAAAGCGCCGGGGACCCCAGGCTTGCCTGGGATCCGGGGCTGGGGCCGTGCCTTCATTCTTCGCTTTCACCGTTGGTTCTGATTCATGGACTTTTGGGCTATTCGTTTTCCTGGCGCCACAATCTTGAAGCTTTGGCGCATGCGCGTGAGGTATACGCGGTTGATCTGCTCGGCATCGGTTACTCGGACCGCCTGCGTCCAGGCACTGTGGACTTCGGTTTGCACGCGACGGCCGTGCGCATGCTCGAATGGCTTAAGGCGCTTGGGCTGAGAAATGTGGATCTGCTGGGCACATCGCACGGAGGCGCCGTGGCGATGATGATGGCCGCGCTGGAGCGCGAGCAGCAGGGTAGCGGCATGGCTGTTGGAAAGCTTGTGCTGGCCGCGCCGGCGAATCCGTGGTCGCACTTGGGAGCAATGCGTCTTGCTTTTTTGGGTTCCAACGTCGGACGGTGGACGGCCGGAGTGGCGACGCGGACCTTTGAGAGGCAGCTTCGGGCCGTACGCTCGCTGGGGCTGAGGCGCATGTACGGCGATGCAACGAAAATCACGCTCGATACCCTGGATGGCTATGGCCGGATGATGGATTTGCCGGGGACGATCGAATATGCGCTGGAGATCGTGGGCTCGTGGAAACAAGACATGCGCGAGCTGAAATCGCGAGTTGATGCTCTGGCCAATGTGCCCACTTTGCTGCTGTGGGGTAGCCTGGATGGCGCTGTTGCCCCGGAAAGCGCTTGCGTACTGGCGGCCAATCTGAAGAATGCGCGGTTGATCGTCATGAACGGCATCGGCCATATGCCTTATGAGGAGGCACCGGAGCAGTTCAACAGTCTGGTGCTGGATTTTCTTGATTGTGGTGATTCTCTTGCCGAACAGGGTGAACGTTCGAGTTCGCCGGATTCGGGCGATCTGCTAATGTAGGGAGTTCACCCGACACACGAAATTCCGATTGACGAACGCGCGGAGTTTTGCGGTGATACTTGATTGGGCTCACCAAGCCCAGGCGGCGGTGCGCTTGCACGGATTAGGCAGTCACATTTTCGAGATTCTCCGCGGGTACTTTGCCGCCTACGGATACTGGACGTTGTTTTTCGCCCTGTTGCTCGAAAATGCCGGTCTTCCGTTGCCGGGCGAAACGATACTGCTGTTTGCAAGTTTTCTTGCTTTTTCTGAGCAGCAGCTCCAGTTGCCGTGGATCATTCTGGCCGGAACTTTAGCCGCAACCATTGGCGACAACCTAGGCTACTCGATTGGACGGCGGGGCGGGCGTCTTTTGCTTGACCGCTATCTGCATGTGCTTCGGATTCGCCGGCAAACCATCGAGCACGGTATCAAGAAGGGTGAAGAATTGTTCCGGCGGCATGGCGATCTGACCATCTTCTTTGCCCGCTTCATTTTTGGAATGCGCATTATTGCCGGGCCGCTGGCCGGCATCTTGAGGATGCCGTGGGGCAAGTTCGTGCTGTTTAACTTTCTTGGCGCCGTTACATGGGTTACTGTTATCGCAGTTGCAGGCTATCAGTTCGGGGAGCACTGGACAGAGCTCATCAAGATGATGGGCAGGGTGCATCTGGCGATTACAGTGCTCGCGGGATATGTCGCTTTGTTGATGTGGCGCCGCTACCGAGCCGCACGGCAAAAAACGAAGGGCGTCGCTGGCGAAAGTGTCGAGAAGCAATCGGGGGAGGAGATTGAGACTGGCTCGCGTCCGCGATGATCGGCGCGGATGCGGGCGGGGAACGCCTCGAACCAGTTCTTACAGGTGAATGCAATCATTCAGCGTACATAGAGAAACGATTATCCGCTCGGTGATCGCGGTGTTTGGACTCGCCATGGCGTTTGCGGCGGCGGTCCTTTCGTCGGCGGCCCGCGAGACGGGAAACCTGGTGGCTACAGCTGTTCTCGCCTCTGCTGCACTGCTGCTCTCAGCCGTGGTTGCCATTGCCACCGTGCCTTACCTGACAAAGCGCATTGTTGCCGAACGCGTGCGTGATGCGCTCGATTACCAGATCACGAAAGAGGGGATGGTCTATCTCGGCTTTGTGCTGGTGATTGCCATTGCGGCCCTGAACACCGGGAACAATCTGCTGTTCCTGATCGTGTCCGCGCTGTTGGCCGCAATTGCGGTCAGCGGAGCGGCTTCGGCCGCGGAACTGCGCGCCCTCGACCTGACGGCCAATTTCCCCGAACATGCATTTGCGAAGAAGGCGTGTCCGGCCCACATCACGGTCAGGAACCACAGCCGCTGGTTGCCCGCATTATCCATCGCCGTCGTCTCGCCTCGCCAAAAAGGGTCCAAGACGGTCTGGCATTGGCAGCCAACCAAGTTTGAGTTTCCCAAACCCTCCACTGGACGCCAGCCGTGGCTGCGCTTGCGAGATTTGAAGCTGGAACGCACTCAGAAAATTGAGCCGCCTTCCATTCTGCGGCAACCGATGTACTTTCCCTACATCGGCCCGAGAGGCTCGGCCGGAGCTGAGTTAGCGCTGTTCTTTGACCGCCGCGGACGGTATGTGCAGAACGCGTTCGGCATTTCGACTCGATTTCCTTTTTCGTTTCTGCTTAAGACTCGCAAGGTGGTTCTGAACCGCGAGTTGATCGTTTATCCAAAGGTCGAACAGACTGAAGAATTTTATGAGATGTTGCCGCTGATTACAGGAGAGTTTGAGAACCACATCCGGGGCCGCGGGCACGACCTCTATCGCATTCGTGATTACGAACCGGAGGACTCAGCCCGCCATGTGGATTGGAAATCGAGCGCAAAAACGGGTGTTCTGAAGATTCGAGAATTTGCCAGGGAAGATGAGCACCGGCTTCGAATCGTATTCGACAACGCCTCTCCCGGAATGGCTTCGGCTGAGCGCTATGAACGCGGCGTGAGCCTGTGCGCTTCGCTTGCCTTCTACCTGGCGGAGCAGAGCGCGTCGCTGACCTTTGCGGCACAAAGTCTTGGCGAGCCCACGCTTTGGGGCTTTTTACATCATTTGGCGCTGGTTGAGCCCGCAGCCGATCCTTCGATCCTCGATTCGCTACCGCTTGGGGCCGACTTCAACCTGGTACTCACCTGGAGACCACGCGGGACGGTAGTCACTTCAGTGTGGCAGTCCTCCTATGTGGTGTTTCTCAATTCATAAAAAATTTCGAAAAATTTAGTTGTGATCCAGAGCCGGATTGCGACATATACTGTGCCTCTTCAGGCTGCGTGGGGCAGCCACACACAATCAGCTATTTGTGATTTGCGTTTGAGATGGGCGCAGCAGCGTTCACGGAGGCCGTTCCATGAGCACCATTCGTGATCTGATTCAAGGTCGCAAAGTCCACAGCTTGCAGGCAACCGAGTCCGTCATGAGCGCCGCGCTCTACATGACACAGTGCAATATCGGCGCCATCCCGGTAATGGACGGGGAGCGATTGGCCGGCGTGTTCTCCGAGCGTGACATCCTGATGCGGGTGGTGGCCGCAAAGCGCAGCCCGGAGACGACGCTTTTGCATGAAGTGATGACCACGGAGCCGTTCATCGTCGGCCCCGATGACCCGGTCGAGCGCTGCATGATCGCCATGAAGCAGCATGGCTTCCGCCACCTTCCCGTATGTGAAGGCGAAAGACTCGTGGGTTTCATCTCGCTGCGAGATTTGCTGCTGCACGATCTGGACGAAAAAGAAGTGGACCTTCGGATGATGCGCGCTTATCTCAATGCGAGTTGAAAGCTAGACTTCTGGCTGGGTACGAATCTCGAAAGCGCACATCATATCCAATTGTCATGGCGAGCGAAGTCGAGCCACCTTTTGTTCCTGCCGCCGAAAACATAGGGTGGCTCCGCGCCGCGCCTGAATAGCTTTTTGCTGATCGAGTGCAATGTGCGGGTAAGCAGCATCGCTGCTCCGGCCACAGGCGTTCGGCGCTTTGGTCACCATGACATTCCCTGACAATTCTTGAAGGCATCAATAAGGGACTGCCTATTCGCGGGATTTCAACTTCAATGAGCCGATCACTTGGGCTCCGGTTCGAGCTTCTCTCGAAACCAGAGGCGCGCTGGTGTTGCAGGTTGCCAGCAGCAGCGTCTTTCCATTGCTGAGAAACGTGACGAGCCAGTGGTCGCCTTCAGGGTCACGAAATCTTGCACACGCTTTTTGCCGGGTTCCTTTCTCTGGCTTGCCGCGTCCAACGCTGGGCGCTGTCTGCATAAACCTTTTGAGAAAGTCGCGCGCATCGAGTGCCCCGGTTGTTTTGTCCTGCTTGAAAGCAGTCACGATCACCGATGTAGTTTCCGAGGGAGCTTCAATCTCGAGATCGTCGTTGGTTTGCCGCAGCGTCCAGAACGGAGGTACGGCGATGCTGACGTGTCCTCGGGGAACGGTGTAGATTCCAGGCTTGCTTTGACCATTACGGCTGTGCTTGGCGATCTTTTTGGAAGTTTTTTTCGATGTTGCCATGGGGTCCTCGTGATTCAACTTGGGAAAGAATCTGGGCTGCGCCGGCGTAGTGTTTTCCCAGAAGTTCTACAGAATGAACTTATCGGAGCCATATTAGCGTCATGCGCCCAGTCCTACGCGTGGACATGGGGAATTCACTTCTGTCGAATGGAGCCATAGATCAATCGCGTAAGCTCTTCTGGATCGCTGACCGGAGGTTGACAGGTGAAGCCGCTGCACACGATCGCCACGGCCCGTCCCTTTGCCAAGTCAGCCAGATGCGGCACGGAATCGGCGAGAGCTGGCGGAAGATAGGCGGCAACGGCTTCCTCCTCAGTGACGTGAATGAGCGTCTTGTTGACCGCAAACGGTCTGGCTGCAGCGGCATGCAGGGCATCGGGCGCAGGCCCGTCGCCTACCAGCACGACCTGCGTGTAGGGGCGCGCCAGCCAGATCGCGGCAAGGCCATAGGTGCCGGCATAAATGCCGAACTGCTCGGCCACGCCGGCGAATATCTCCAGCGTTTTCGTCGCGAGTTCACGGTAATGATTCTCGTTGGTCAGTGAGTAAAGCCGGAGCATCACAATCGCGGCGGCGGAATCCCCGGCCGGAGTTGGCGAATCCTGAAATGGCTTGCGTCGGGCGGTGAGTGCGCCGATAGCGGTCGCGTTGCTGTCGCTGGCCGTATCGAAGAAGCCGCCATCCTGCTGGTCGTAGAAATGAGCAACCATAAAGTCGGCGATCGATTTACCAAAGCGGAAATAGCTGAGGTCAGCGGTGCTTTCATACGCCTCGAAGCAGGCGAGTGCGGTGAAGGCGTAGTCGTCGAGCAGACCCGCAACCGGACGCCTCCGAGCGCCGGTGGGCTCCGCGCCAGGAGCATTGTCAGACCTCTCGGCCGGGGAGCCCTGCTCGGAGTAGGCGATCACGTGAAGCAAGCCGCGCTCGGGGTTCCACGCTTCACTCAGTATGCGGTCCAGAGAGCGCAGGGCGAAGCTACGCGCTTCCGTCATGCCGGTTTCAGGACCAAGCACCCTCGCCGCCTGCAAATAAGCGGAAATGCAGAGCGCGTTCCAGCTTACGTAGACAGTCTTGTCAATGTAGGGAATGGGACGGCGAAGGCGAGCTGCGTACATTTTCTTTTTTGCCGAGTTGATCAGCGCATCGATCTGTTGGCGCGAACGGCCGGTGCGGGATGCAATCTCCTCGGCCTGGGTCTTTACCCAAAGTACATTCTTGGCGTGGTTGTGGTGCATCTCGCCAACTTCTTCAATGTCATAGTGGAGGCTGGCAACTTCAAATTCGTCGTCATCGAGAATCGCGCGCGCCTCGTCACGGGTCCATGTGAAGTGATCGCCATCGTCATCCATGTCGATGTCGGCATCTTGCGAAGCATAAAATCCGCCGCGTTCACGGTCGCTCAGGCACTCATCCATCCAGCGCATGATGTCGCGGGCAACGCTGGCGAAGAACAGATTGCCTGTCGCCTGATAGCCATGGACGTAATTCTTCAGCAGCTCCGAATTGTCATAGGCCATCTTCTCGAAATGTGGAACGCACCAGCGCTCATCGACCGAATAGCGATGAAAGCCGCCCGCAAGCTGATCGTAGACGCCGCCGCGCGCCATCTTTTCCAGCGTTGTCGTAACGACGGTTCCTACTTGCTCTTCTCCGGTGCGTACATACCAGTCGATGAGCAAATCGAGCGCGGACGGATGAGGAAACTTAGGAGCAGCGCCGAAGCCGCCATTTTGTTTATCAAAAATGCCGAGCCCGGACTGTACCATCTGCTCGACAATGCGCGGCGAAAATGCGCCTGAACGTCCCAACAGGCCCTCGGCGTGAGAGAGTGCGTGCATGAGTTTGCCGGCTTCCTCTTCCACGTCGTTGCGGCGCTCGCGAAAAGCCTCGGCAATGGCCAGCAGAATCTTGCGGAAGCTCGGACGGCCCATGGCATCCTGAGGAGGGAAGTAGGTTCCGCCGTAGAAAGGCTTGCCCTCGGGCGTCAGGAATGCCGTTAGCGGCCAGCCGCCCTGTCCGCTGATGGCCGCCACCGCCGTCTGGTAGCGTGAATCCACGTCGGGGCGCTCGTCGCGATCAACCTTAACCGGCACGAAGTGCGTGTTGATGATCTCGGCCACCTCGGGCGACTCATAGGATTCGCGATCCATGACGTGGCACCAGTGGCACCAGACAGCCCCTATGTCGAGCAGGATGGGCTTGTTTTCGCGCTGCGCTTCGGCAAAGGCTTCGTCGCTCCACTCCCGCCAGCGTACGGGCTGATGCATGGCGGAGCGAAGGTAGGGAGAAGATGACTGCGCCAACAGATTTTGGCTCGTGCTCATGGCAGTTAAAGTGTACCGCTAGAGGGAGGTCCTGTGTTCAGTTTGAACATATGCGTCCGAGCGTGGCGTGTGCGCCTTTTCGGCCATCCGGACCTGGGCTCAGCGCAACAGCTCGTGTGCAATCAGCATGTATCGCTCTACGGCTTCCAGCAGCTCGCGCTTTTCAAGGTACTCGCGTTCGGTGTGGGCCACCAGAATGTCCCCCGGCCCCAGCAGCACCGGTTCACCCCAGTTCGAGAGAGCCGGAATGTCAGTGGTGAACGAGGCGGTCATGGTCGGTATCTTGGGAATGGTGCGGAATCGCATGTAGGGAATATCAAGCACGAAATCGACCTGCGCGCGCTCGCCAACGGCGGCGACGATCTGCTCGCGAAGAGGTTGCGACGGAGTCACCAGGCGAAACAGCAGCTGTGCCTTGGCGAAGTCGGCGATCACGTTGGTTGCCCGTCCACCCTCGATGATTCCGATATTCATCGTAGTCGGGCCAATCTCCGAATTGGTGGGCAGGGGCAGGGAACGAAGCGCTTGCAGCGCATCGAGCAGCTTGTCAATGGCGGATGCACCAAGTTCGGGATAGGCCGAGTGAGCCATCTTGCCGCTGGCGACGACTTCCACGCGCAACGCGCCCTTAGCGGCGAGCGCAATGCGGTTGCCCGTCGGTTCTCCGTTGACCAGGAAGCGTGAGCCGCGCGCGTTCTGGTTGGCAACCTTGGCCCCAAGCGAGTCGCGCTCCTCGCCCACCAAAAAAAGCAATCCGACACAGGTGCCCTCATGATGCAGGCGCAGCGCGGCCTCAACCTGGGCGGCAAGAATGCCCTTGGCGTCGCACGAACCGCGTCCGGAAATGCGCGTCGAATCCTCGCTGGAGGGAATGAAAGGTGGCACGCAGTCGGTGTGCGTTGAAAACACCAGGGCGGGCGAGGGATCTTCCGGCCAATTGGCAAAGAGGTTGAAACGATTACGCTCGACCGGCATGCGCTCGACCGTCAAGCCCGTGGTGGACAGGTAATCTCCGAGGAACTCAACGACCGCAGCTTCGTTGCCGGTAGTGCTTTCGATATCGACCAGTTGCCGGGTCAGAGCGACGGGGTCCATGGGGGAGAGAATACCAGAAGGGAATGTTTCGAGTTTCAAGTTTCAAGTTTCAAGAAAATACCCCACGTTAGCCAAAAGCGGCGAACGTGGGGCACCATCGAACTTACTATTTATACGAACAGCTCTAATCGGCAGCACCTTGTTTGGCAGCCTTCTCACTTGTGAGCGTGCCGATCCTCATGCCATAGAACGAGCGGTACACGAAGCTCATGGAGATCAGCAGGAAGATCGCCGCCAGCACGTGGGTCAGCATCGCGCTATGGGCGGTGAGTGAAACCGCAAGTTCCACTGCCAGCAACCCGAACAGGGTGGTGAACTTGATGACCGGGTTCATGGCGACCGAAGAAGTGTCCTTGTAGGGATCGCCTACCGTGTCGCCGACCACACAGGCCGCGTGCAGGTCAGTGCCCTTGGCCTTCAGTTCCACTTCAACGACCTTTTTCGCGTTATCCCAGGCTCCGCCGGCGTTGGCCATGAAGATGGCTTGGTAGAGTCCGAAAATGGCGATTGAGATCAGGTAGCCGATAAAGAAAAACGGCTCGGTGAAGGCGAAAGCAAGGGTTCCGAAGAAGACGGCGAGGAAGATGTTGAACATGCCCTTCTGCGCGTACTTTGTGCAGATTTCGACCACGTTCTTGCTGTCCGTAACCGAAGCTTTTTCGGAGCCTTCCAACTTGATGTTCGCCTTGATGTACTCCACTGCGCGGTAGGCCCCGGTGCTGACCGCCTGAATTGAAGCCCCGGTAAACCAGTAAATCATCGCGCCGCCAGTGATAAGACCCAGAAGGAATGGCGCGTGCAGGAGGGAGAGTTTGTCAATGTTTTCGGTCAGCCGGTTCGTAAGAGCCATGATGATCGAGAAGATCATCGTGGTGGAACCCACAACGGCGGTACCGATAAGCACGGGTTTAGCTGACGCCTTGAAGGTGTTGCCGGCGCCATCGTTGGCCTCCAGCAGATCCTTGGCGCGATCAAAGTTGACGTCGAAGCCGAAGTCTCGCTTGATTTCAGCCTTGACGTTGGGGACTTGCTCGATCAACGAAAGCTCATATACCGATTGGGCATTATCGGTGACCGGGCCGTAGGAATCGACCGCAATCGTGACCGGGCCCATGCCGAGAAATCCAAAAGCCACCAGCCCGAAAGCGAACACCGGGGCGGCGATCATCAGGTTCGATAACCCGTACAAGGAAAACTGGTAGGCAATGGACATGAGGACGACCATGGAGCCACCCAGCCAGTAGCACGAGAAATTGCCCGCGACCAGACCCGAGAGAATGTTGAGCGAAGCGCCGCCCTCCTCGGAGGAGGTCACGATTTCCTTGACGTGGCGCGATTCAACCGAGGTGAAGACCTTGACGAATTCGGGGATGACCGCTCCGGCCAAAGTGCCGCAAGAAATAATCGAGGCCAGTTTCCACCACAGAGTGTCGTCGCCTCCGAGCGTCGGAACAATCAGGTACGAGGAAATGTAAGTGAGGATAATGGAGACAAACGAAGTGATCCAGACCAGAGAGGTCAAGGGCGCTTCGAAGTTCATCTCATCGGCGTCGCGGTACTTGGCCCGCGCGATCGCGCCATTCAGGAAGTAAGCTCCCGAGCTGGCAACCAGCATCATGATACGCATGATGAAGATCCAGACGAGAAGCTGAACTTGTACTGCGGGATTTTTTACTCCGAGCAGGATGAAAGTGATGAGCGCAACGCCGGTCACGCCGTAGGTTTCAAAGCCGTCGGCACTGGGTCCCACGGAATCGCCCGCATTGTCACCGGTGCAATCTGCGATGACACCCGGATTACGCGCATCGTCTTCCTTGATCTTGAAGACGATCTTCATCAGGTCAGACCCAATGTCGGCAATCTTGGTAAAAATTCCGCCGGCAATACGTAGAGCTGCCGCGCCAAGCGATTCGCCGATTGCGAAGCCGATAAAGCAAGGGCCAGCGTAGTCACCGGGAATGAACAGAAGAATGAGGAGCATGATCAACAGCTCGACGCTGATCAGCATCATGCCGATGCTCATTCCGGCCCGGAGCGGGATGTCATAGATCTCATACGGCTTGCCTTTTAATCCGGCAAACGCCGTACGGGAGTTGGCAAAGGTGTTGACGCGGATTCCAAACCACGCCACGCCGTAGCTGCCGGCAATGCCAACCAGGCTGAAGAACAGAATAATGGGAAGCGTCACGCCGACCGGTTTATCCGGTACGGGCGATAGCCAGCCAAAATACATCGCGATGATCACCGCGATGAACGCCCATAGCACCAGGATGAACTTGCCCTGGGTAATCAGATAAGTTTTGCACGTCTCGTAAATCAGCTCGGAAATCTCGAGCATGGCGCGATGCACCGGCAGATTCTTGAGCTGCATGTAAATGACAAGCCCAAACAGCAGCCCGAGGAGACAGAAGAGTAGCCCAATCATCAGGATGTTGTGGCCACTCATTCCCAGGAAGTTGACACTGGACAGGTCGGGAAGCTTCAAACTCGCTTCACCGCCTTCCCTGCGTTGCGCCATGGCTGAAGCGGTAGCCAAAAGCAGGACCGAGACAATCGAGCCAAGCCGCTTACCACTGGCGAAAGCAAAAGCTCGATGAAGGATGTTTAACGAACGGAATTGCTGGGCCGCAATCATCGCACAAGTGGCGATGAGGCTCAGGAAGAGCCAAGTTTGCATGAGTTCCTCCGAAGTTCCAAATTGTCGTGGCGGAGGTTCGGCTGAATCAGGAAGCCAAACCGAGCCAACCAATCCGGTCAAACACACAGGCGCACGGCACCGGACAGCGTGCCCGCGCAAATCACCGGAAACCCGGAACGCGCTTCCACATCACGAAATGTTGAGCTTGGCCGCGTTGGGACCTGTGCAGCCAGCCTTGCATTTCTCCAGAGCAGCTGCACACGAAGGCGAACCATGCTACCACGCTGACCGACCTCGGTTCAACGGCGGTAGTCTCTCTGGAATGGGTTCAGGTGCCGGTCTGAAATTCTGCCCCGACACGCGCAAACACACCCGTGCCGGGAGACCCAACTATAAAATTCCACTTCCAGACTAATCCTTACGTGGAGCAGATTTCCAGAAGATAATCTTCTACATTCATGCCATTCCGTTCTATTCAGGAAGAGCAAAGCTCCGTCCCGAATGCGTATTGCACGGAAGTGCCGCATAAACGTGCTTCGCCCACATTGCCGACGCTGCATGACGCCGTGGGTTTTTACTTACCCACGTAGTGAATGCGCCAGATGGACTTCGAGGCGTCGTCGCTGACGAACAGCGACCCATCTTTAGCGACCGCAACGCCAACGGGGCGTCCCCAGACTTGCCCCTCGGGCGTTGTGAAGCCGGTCAGGAAATCCTGGTACTCACCCGAGGCTCTACCCGAATGGTGCATGGGAACGCGAATGACTTCATAGCCCGTGCGCGCGCTTCGGTTCCAGGAGCCATGCTCGGCGGCGAAAATGTCTCCGCGATATTCCTGGGGGAACTGCTGTCCCTCGTAGAACGTCATTTCCAGTGAAGCATCGTGGGGTTGGATGAGTACGTCGGGAGTGATCACCTTTGACTCCAGCTCCGGATGCTTGCCTTTGTGGCGCGGATCCTGATGTCCCCCCATGTACCACCAGGGCCAGCCGTAGAAACCGTCTTCGGTGACATGGGTGATGTAGTCAGGGACCAGATTGTCGCCGAGGCGGTCGCGCTCGTTCGTAGAGCACCACAGTTCGCCAGTGTTGGGATGAATGGCAATACCCACGGCGTTCCGAATACCCGAGGCATATACGCGCGGTGCGGAGCCGTCAGGGTTAAATTCCAGAATGTCAGCGCGATGATATTCCGCAGGGTTGCCGTCCGTGTCGTCATCGTTTGAGTGTGAGCCGACGGAGACAAACATCCTGCTGCCATCGTTGGCAAAAGCTATATCGCGAGTCCAGTGGCCTCCGCCGCGTAAGAGTCCGCCTCCGGGAAGTTCTTTTACCACTGTCTCCGCACTGGCACGTGCCTTCAAATCGCCATTCTGATACGGGAAGCGTACTACCGAATTAGTGTTCGCCACGTAAACCCATTTCGGGTCCGCGCCAGGTGGATAGAAATTAATCCCGAAAGGTTGGTGAAGTCCTACGGCGAAAACTTGTGTCTGCTGCGCGCGGCCATCCGGAGTGACGCCACGGAAGACCTTGATCTTACCGGCACGGCTTTCGGCCAGGAATAGATCGCCATTTGGCGCCGTCCGTATCAGCCGCGGAAAGTCGAGGCCGCCGGCATAAAGTTCCACTTTGAATCCCGCTGGGGCCTGCGGCCACGCGTTCGGCGGGCGCGTTACGATGTGCGGACCATTATCAGCCGAATCGGTGGCATAGGGCTCAGGCAGGTCGGAGATGGTGATCTTATGCACTACTCCGGGCTGTTCCGATCGGTAGTCCATAAAGACGGAGTTCCGTGCAGTTGGCGCGGCTTTCAAGACCGGTGTTGCCGAGCCGCGAGATTGATAAATCCACGCCAACGCAATAGCGGCTACCAGCACGATAGCGGTGACGATTCCACGCTTCATTGGTCTACTCCACTGCTCGACTCCATCATGAGACCCCCACAGGGTTTCGATGCGTCATCTGGCTGTTGCAGCAAGGCAGTTCGCGCTTGAGATCTGCTTTGCTTTCAGCCCGCACAGACAGCAGATCCTTCGTTTCGCTCAGGATGACACCCTCAGAAGATCGTTTTCAGCAGCCTGACGAATTCGCTTGCGGGCGAACAGCGCTTAGCGATTCAGAAGAAATTAAGAAAAGAAATTATCGGCATATCGGGTGGCAAATAGCGGCGACATTGTGCCATGACAATGGGTTGCCACAGGCAAACATCAATAGTGCGCAACTTAGAAAAAGAAATTTCGCGAAAAGTTTTTGAAAAAGCTTAGGTGGCAATTTTTGTGCCGGATAGTTAATCGTTACGTTTTCCTTGCGAAACGCCAGATATTTTTACAACTTGTTTACAAATGCAGAGATAGGCAGAACCCCAATAAACATAGCCGCAACAACTACGGATGATTGATAGCAGTGAGAAGAATTTTTTATTGATGGTGACGTCCCGATCGGCATCGTCGCTTGGACCAGCGCATCCAATACGAATGACGATCACCTTTGAAAAGATTCGGGGCGGTGTCATGAGGGTCGACCTTGAAAGGCAATTTCAGCTAAAGGAAACCTGGAAAAAGGAAATAGGAGGAACGCTACACCGATGAAGGATTTTCGAATTCTCGCGCTGGTTACATTCTTGGCGCTTGCTCTTACCGTGAGTTTGCAGGCGCAAACCGATACCCAAACCGACACAACGACGACTTCGACGCAATCCGCTGAGACGCAGTCGACTGATCAAACTGCTCCGACTGTGGATCAGCAGGCACCGACCGTTTCGCCTGATACGTCGATGGAGGATCAGAGCACTACATCGAACACCGACACGAATATGAGTTCGGATCCCAACCAGTTCTCGGACCCTGGAGTACAGTCGAACCAACAGGATGACTACAGTCAGAATCCGTACTGGATCCAGCGAGACCAGGTCGACATCAACGATTCTGGCGCCAATTAAGCGATTAACAAGTGAAAGTACGCTTTGGGGGCAGGCCGCTGAAGGCCTGCTCCAAATTTTTTGGGTGCTTTTTTCTTGTCGCTTCGTTCGCTGTGCGGTTCTTATCCCGCAACTTGCTTTGACTGGTGAAGGTTGGCGCTGCGAGTGTACTCCATGCCGCCGGCGATTTGAGCGGACCGTTGCGCACCCCAGATTCGCTCGACCAGCCAGAGCGCAAGATCAATAGAAGAAGTCACGCCTCCGCAAGTTACTATGTCGCCGTCATCGACGACTCGTGCATCCACAATCTGCGCGCCGGTCGAACGGAGTTCCTGAAGAGCGGAATGGTGAGTCACGGCGGGGCGGTTCTTCAGCAGTCCAGCAGCGGCCAGGGCCATGGCTCCGGTGCAAACTGCCGCCAGAATCGTGCACCGCGGACGCAAGGCGGCAAGTTTTTGCGGCAGCAGGCCGCGTTGCACCTCTGCGTACACACTGCGTGGAGAGCGGTCAGCCCATCCGCCTCCGGGGACGACGATCAGGTCGGCTGAATCTTCGATTACTCCGTCCGCGAGGAAGCGCAAGCCATTCGCGGCTATGACCTGCTCTTGCGGTTCCAGGGTGACAAGGCGAACGTCCACCTCGGTGGAGTCGCCTGCGGAGTTCAATCGGGCCAATTTAGCAGCGCGACGGAAAACCTCATAAGGCCCGATAAAATCAATTTCGTCGACTCCATCAAAGACAATAATGTGGATCTTCATGTGGCTCTCCCGAGCATCGAGACTACGGCCAAGATCGATTTAGCACACGCCTGAATACCGCAGGTCTCTGCGGTGCAAAGCAATTCCAAAAGACAGTAACTGTTTAATAGTATGACTTTCTTCCCGCACGAGTTGATTGTAGGATTACTATTTCACATTGCGCAGCCACTGGAGGTGTTTGTGATGGATGCAGCTCTCATGAGTTCCATAGCTGTTGGTTCAGCTCCGCCCAAGCCGGGGCGTTCGGTGATCGCTACTCGATTCGGCATTGTCGCCAGCAGTCAACCCTTGGCATCGATGGCTGGAGTGCAAATTTTGCAGCGTGGCGGAAACGCCGTCGACGCGGCCATTGGAGCGAACGCAGTGGTTGGCGTGATGGAGCCGACAGGTAATGGCATCGGCGGAGATCTGTTCGCGATCATCCATGAATCGAAGTCGGGCAAGCTCCACGGGCTGAATTCGAGCGGATGGGCGCCGGAGCGGATGACGCCCGAATTTCTGAAGGCTAAGGGGATCGAGAAGCTGCCGGTACGCGGCGTGTATAGCGTGACAGTGCCGGGCGTCGTTGCCGGCTGGGCAGCGCTCCGCGAGCGCTTTGGGAGCCTGCCATTTTCCACTTTGCTGGCGCCGGCCATTTACTATGCGGACAAGGGGTATCCGGTGAACGAGGTGACCGCCGGGCTATGGAACAATGCGTTGGAGTTGCTGCAATCGGAGCCAAACGCGACCGCGACGTACCTGATCGACGGCCGCACGCCGAAAGCGGGTGAAGTGTTTCGCAATCCCGATCTGGCGGCGAGTCTCCGCCTGATCACGAATTACGGCCGCGATGGCTACTACAAAGGGCGCACGGCCGAAGCCATCGTTGCCATCTCGCGCGAAAAGGGCGGGGCCATGGCGATGGAAGACCTCGCCGGGTTCGAACCCGAGTGGGTCACTCCGATTGCGACCGATTATCGCGGCTGGACTGTCTATGAGATACCACCTAACACCCAGGGAATTGCCGCGCTGATGATGCTGAATCTCATGGAACAATTCCCGATGAGCGACTACGGCTTCCACAGCGCACGGGCATTGCACGTGATGATAGAGGCGAAGAAGCTCGCCTATGCAGACATGCTGCGCTATACGGGCGATATGCGCATGGCGAAGGTGCCGGTCGAGCAGATGCTGAGCAAGAGGAATGCTGCCGAGCGGGCTGGGCTTATCGGCGAACGTGCCCTTGCCTCCGTGCAGCCCTCGCGTCTTGCGGGGGTGACCGACGGCAAGGGAAACGACACGATCTACTTGACCGTGATTGACACAGCCGGCGACATCGTCTCGCTGATTCAGAGCAACTACATGGGCTTCGGTTCCGGGCTGGTTCCGCGTGGGGCGGGCTTCATGCTGCAAAACCGCGGTTCGCTATTCTCGCTCGACAAAAGCAGTCCAAATCTGCTGGCCGGGCACAAGCGTCCGCTGCACACGATTATTCCCGGCTTTATGCAGAAGGGCGATGTACGCATCGGGTTCGGCATCATGGGCGGCTGGAACCAAGCGCAGGCGCACGCACAGTTCGTGGCCAACATCGTCGATTACGGCATGAGCCTTCAGCAGGCCCTGGAGGCCGGTCGTTTTACCAAGTCGACTTTTGAAGGCTGCGACGTGCAGATCGAAGAACTCGTGCCGCAAGCAGTTCGCGACGAGCTTACGCGGATGGGACACGAACTCGAGGTCAAGCCCGTCCGCACCAATACGTTTGGCTTCGGCCAGGCGGTGATGAGCAACGGCACTGGCGTACATTTTGGCGCGAGCGATCCGCGCCACGACGGCGCGGCGATCCCAGAGCCGGGCCCGGTATTCTCCGATGCCAAGCCGTGATCGGCTAGCGAGCTCATTTCATGTTCATCCGCGGGCGATGCGGCGAAACACGCTTGCACCGCCAACCGGCCTAGAAGAGTGTCTTGTTGCACGGACCTGATTGCAGCAGGGCGGTGCAATCGGACCCCCGGCTACCGGATTGGAACTTTCATTCGCGTGGCATTTCCCGTGCGAGGGTTTCTTTGTTACAATTCTCGGGCCGTTTGCATCCTGAGGTTTTCTTCTCAAACAGCAACCCTGCCTAAGATTCGCCACTGTCTTCCCAGCGAGAACGGCAGATTCATCAGCGAGGATAAAGTGAAAAACATCTACGTAGGCAATTTGAAGTTCGACGCCAATGAAGAACAAGTGCGCGCACTGTTCGAGCCTTACGGACAGGTTGACAGGGTAAGTATCGTGACCGACCGCGATACCGGGCAGCCGCGAGGATTTGCCTTCGTCGAGATGTCTGACGATGACGCAGCAGCCAAGGCCATGGAAGCCTTGAACGGAATGAGCATGGGCGGCCGTAACCTGACGGTGAATGAGGCGCGCCCGAAAGAAGATCGTCCCCGACGCGGCGGAAGTGGTGGTGGTGGTGGCGGCAGAGGCGGACACGGCGGAGGCGGAGGCTTCGGGCGCGGCGGCGGTGGTGGCCGTTCCGGCGGCGGTGGCCGCGACCGCTTCTAATACCAGCGGTCACATTGGTTTCTGAATGCAATGAACAAAGCCGCGAGCTATATCGCGGCTTTGTCTCATCTACGGCTTGCCGGAGGCTCCGGACTGAAACGCTTTCTTCCGCAGCTTGCTAGACCCTCGCCGCTTCGGCGGTTTCATCCTTGCGTCCGATCAACTGGATCAGGCTGATCCCTATGGTCAGCACGAATGAAACAGCCACGCCCGGAATAATGCCACCGCCGAAGATCTTGAAGAGCCCCTTATTCAATTCGAACAGCAGCACGGTGGAGGAACCGAACAGCAGGGAAGCCCAGCAGGCATGCCTGGTGACGTAGGTGCGGCCATTCTTCCGCCAGATCAGGCCTGCCATGAGCGGAACGAATAGGCCCCCGCCGACGGCGGCATAACCGAAGAGCACCGCCGAAACTACCGTCGGGAAGTACATGGCCACCCCGATGGCGCCGACGCCAAGCAGGAACGTCAGCCAGCGCGCCCAGCTCACCAACTCTTTGTCGTCCGCGTTTTGGCGGATCAGGGGTTTGACGATGTCCATCGTCAGCATGGTGACGCCGGAGTTGAGGAAGCCCGCCGAAACGGTCATGTCGGCGCCGATGATGGTGACAATCAACAGCGCGCCGATTACGGGGTTGAGCCAGCTGGTAAGTACCCAGGCGAAAGCCATGTCGGGGCGAGGCAGGTTGGGGTTCAAGACATGTACGGCGATGCCCATCAACACGCTGCAAGTACACATGATCACGCAGAATACGCCGGAGCCAAGAAATGCGTTCCTGGCGGTCTTTGGGTTCTTGCCGGCGAAGCATCGCTGCCACCAGTGCTGCGCGGTGAATTGCCCGGTCATCGGTCCCAGCAGCAAGGATAAGGCCGCGAACCCTCCAATCGACTTCATGCTCCATAGCTCCGGCTTGACGGCGACTGCGCCGGCCTGAATGCCGCTGACGCCGTGCATGTAGTGAAAGACGGTGTAGAAGAAAACAAAACCGACCGTGATGCGGATAATGCCCTGGATCAAGTCCGTCCAGGCGATAGCCCACATCCCGCCCATCACTGTGTAAAGAATGGCCGTCAGCGCCGCCACCCAGATGCCTGTGGTGACATCCACGCCCATGCAGACGTTAAGGATGCTGCCGATGCCGATGGCCTGTGCGCCGGTGATCGCCACCATCGGAAAGCACATCAGAATGCCGCTGGCCGCGCGCAACCACTTGTCATGGAACCACTCCCTTTCCATGAACTCGTTGATCGTGGTATAGGAAAATCTACCGATGAAGCCTGCCAGAAAGAGGGCAAACAAAATCTTTGTGCCCTGTTCACCGAGCATCATCCAGAGCTGGTTTAGCCCGATCTGGTAGCCCTTGCCCATGTAGCCAAGGAAGTTACCGACTCCCATGGCAGTCGCGAAATCGAGGAAGAAGAGGATGTAAAGCGGCAGCTCCTTGTGGCTGATGAAGTAGTGCGACGCGCTTTGACTACTCTTGGCCGCGAGCCGGTAGCCGATGTAGAGCTGTAGCGGGATCAGAAACAATAGTATCCAAAGGGCAATAGAGCCAACGTGCGTGATATGCATCCGGGTTCCCCCTTTTCTCGAACTGAGTCAGAATCTAAGTTTATGCTTGCCTGGGTCAGCGTCACCGGGCTACCGCCAAACGGCGCGTGCCGTGCTATTCGCGTCGTTAATTCATTGTCGCAAGATGGTTTGCAAGAATTTCTCCAGTAATGGGCGCCAGCGCGATCCCGTCGCCTTCGTGTCCGGCGGCCATCAGCAGACCTGGTAAGGCTTCGACCGGTCCCAAAATTGGCATGCCGTCCGGCGTGCGCGGCCGAAGCCCAGCGAAAGTCCGCACCACGTTGAATCTACCCAGCGCAGGCATCGAAGTGTAAATATGCTCGGCGATTGCCGCGATTCCATCCTGGGTAGTGCGCCGGTCGAAGCCGACGAATTCGCGCGTGCTGCCGAGCAGCAGCCCGCCGCTTACGGTTTGTTCGACGATCAACCCCACCCCCAGCCTGTGCTGGCGCTGCTCCATGTTCAACAGTTCTGGATGGTGTTTCGCCGTGAGATAACAGGCGCAAAGCAGCAGATGGCGCACCGTCTTCGGCGGCAGTGGTTCAGTAACCAGGATTTGCCCACGCCTGGGGATGATTGGCGGTTCATAGCCGTACTTCTTGGTGAGCATCGGAGCCCATACCGCCGCCGCGTTGACGACGCAGTCTCCGTACACCGGGCCTTTGTCTGTCTGTACGCCTCGAACGCGTCCGCCTTCCAGCAGAAGATCAGTCACAGCGACCCCAAGACGAACCTCCGCACCGAATTTGCGTGCCGCACCCGCGAAGGCGCGAGTCACCAGCAACGGATTAGCCTGCGTATCGGCGGCGCAGTAAGTTGCTCCCCAGAGATGTTCGCCAAGCAAGGGCTCGATTTCACGCGCCTGCTTAATGTCGAGCAGTTCCACCTTCAGTCCGGACTGGCGCTGTTTCTCCAGCGTGTGCCGCATGAGAACGGCCTGCTCTTCATTCTCGATAAGGCACATGCCGCCCTTCGGTTCGTATTCCACGTTGTAGCCAAGCTCGTCCTTCAGCGCGTGGTAGAGCGCAAGACTCTTGATGGCCATCTCAAGATGGGGGCCAGGGTTCTTGGTTTGCAGGAAAAGAGTGCCGTCGCATGAACCAGAAGCGCCGCTGGCGAGGCTCGACCGCTCCAGGACGGTGACCTTGAAGCCGCGCTTGGCAGCGAAATAAGCGACGGATGTGCCGATGATTCCGCCGCCGATGACAATCACTTCGGCGCCGCTACGCATGAGCCTCACCTTTGGGGAAGACGCCATGCTGCATGCCAGAGTGCATTCTGTACACGCGACACGCCCGAATCACACCCGCACGGCTTGCTGTTCGCTGCCTCGGGATGGAGTAGTGAGCGATCCGCATTAAGCAGTCCTTAGGAAGGGAACTTCCTTAGTTTGTAGGATTTTTAAAGAGGATAATTCCTGGATAGTCGAGTGTCCAGCAGGATTCGTCATGAAAAATCTTGATCGCAGTCATTCATCGGCCGGATGGCTGGCTGGAACTAATTTGGAGTTCGTCCAGATGTCGAAACGTGCGCTCATCATCCCGCTCGATTTTCAAGGAACATTTTCCAGGAGTAAGATACGGGCCAGAACAGGATTTCAAAAAAATATGGTTCACCGAACTCAGCCGGAGCGTCTCTGCGACCGGTTGCAATCTGAAAGGGAGTAACACGTGAACAAACGGGAACGTTTTATGGCTGCAATCAATGGCGGCCCAATTGATCGCCCGCCTTGCACTGCCTGGATCCACTTCGGCACTGACCGGATGGGAGGCACCAAGCACGCGCAGCGTCATGCGCGTTTCGTCCGTGACAACGACTGGGACATTTGCAAGGTCGTCAACGATTTCCGCTATCCCGCGCCAGAGGGGCTGGAGACGCTGACCTCGGCGGCTGACATTCGCCGCTTCGACCGCGCGCCGATGAGCAGCGAGAACTTCGTCGAAGAGCTGAAGTGCATTCGGCTGCTGCGCGCCGAGTTCGGGCCCGAAATACCGATCATGATCACCGGCTTCGATCCCTTTCAGCAGGTGCTGAGAAGGGTCGGCTACTCGCGTGCGCCACTAATCCTCGCCAATCGGGACGTGGCGTTGAAGATGCTCGACGCGGTGTGCGACAGCATGTGCGAATACATGGGGCTGGTTCGCGATGCTGGCTGCGACGCGGTATTCTTCTCTGTTAACAGCGCGATTTGTCCGCCGCAGACACGGGGAGTGAGCGAGGAAGTCTGCCGCACTTTCCTGCGCCCGTTCGAAATCCGCATGCTGGAGGCTATGGCCGGCATGGTCAGAGTGCTTCACATCCACGGGACGTCGCTCGACGTGCGGCGCGTGCTGGATTACCCGATGGAAGCCGTGAGCGTCTCCGACCGGCTGGCGGGCAATCCCTCGCTTCGTGAAATGCGCTCGATGACCGATAAATGCCTGATGGGCGGGGTGAACGAAGTTGCCATCTCCGATCGCTCGCTGCCGGAGCTGCGGGAAGAAATATTCGACTGCACCCGCCAGATTGGGCGTGAGAAGTTTATTCTGTCGCCCGGCTGCACCATTCCGACCCAGACTCCGTGGTACCTGCTCAAGGCCATTCGCGACACTTGCGAAAAACTGTGAGCGCAGGGAAGGGAAGCCGAGAATCAACTACCCTGCGTTAGCCCAAGAGCGGGGCGGAACGTGGGGTACCAGCGCGGCTAATGTAGTCTCCCGGTTTAATTGATTGCGAGGTTCCATGAGCGACATTGACGATTCCGTTCCAACGATTCCACCCGAGGACCCGGCTCGGCCGGACGATCGACACGGCTCGGGCTTCGGCGTTGCCACGCGATTAGTGCACGCGGGCAGCGATCCCGCGCGCTTTAAGGGAGCTGTAAACCCGCCGGTTTATCGAGCGTCGACCATGATTTCGCAGAATCTGGCCGAGTTGCGGCGAAAGAGAGAACTCCATGCCGGTGGCGAGCGTGCATACGGCTACGGACGATTCGGCACCCCGACGACTCATGCTTTCGAGGACGCGGTCGCGGAGTTGGAAGGCGGCTACCGCAGCCTAGTATTCCCCTCGGGTCTGGCAGCTTGCACCAGCGCCCTGACCGCCTTCGTCGGTAAGGATGACCACATCCTGCTGCCCGATAACGCCTATTTTCCATTGCGGAACTTTGCCCGCACCACGCTCACGCGCTTCGGAGTGCAGGTCGAGTTTTACCAGCCGCTGGATGTGGCGGGGACAATCGCGCGTATACGCGACAACACGCGCGTGCTCTACGTGGAATCGCCGGGATCGATTACCTTTGAGGTGCAAGACATCCCGGCTCTGGCCGAAGCGGCGCATAGGCGCGGCGTGGCTGTGCTCATGGACAATACGTGGGCGACGCCGCTGTACTTCAAACCGTTCACCCACGGCGTCGATGTCTCGATCCAGGCGGGAACGAAGTATCTGGTTGGACACTCGGACGCATTTCTCGGAATCGTGACCGCCACGCGCGAGAGCTGGGAGAAGGTCCAGCAAGGGGCGCGGCAGTTTGGCCAGATCGCCGGCCCCGATGACGTTTACCTGGGGCTTCGCGGCTTGCGCACCTTGCAAGTGCGCCTGGAGCGGCATTGGCGCAACGGAATCGAGTTGGCAAACTGGCTCGGGAGCCAGCCCCTGGTGCAACAGGTGCTGCATCCGGCGTTGCCCTCTGACCCCGGCTACGCGCTCTGGAAGCGGGACTTTACAGGCGCAAGCGGCTTGTTTGGGTTCCAGTTGGCGCCGCTGTCTGAAGAAGCCTTATCGGCCTTTTTTGACCACCTTGAACTATTCAAGCTCGGCTATTCATGGGGCGGGTATGAGAGCCTGATCATGCTCTACCAGCCGCACGAGGCAGCCTTGGCGTCGCGGACAAGCGAGGCAGGGGTGCTGGTGCGCATTCACGCCGGACTCGAAGACGTGAACGATTTGCGTGCGGATTTGCAGGCGGCATTCAAACGGGTGAGTGGCTGATTTTCTCCCGCGCCGTTAGTGCAGATTCAGAGCGAGCGGTCGTAGTGATCAGTGCTTCACTCCGGCTTGGCCCGCTGTCTGCGTCGGCCCACCGCTGGACTGCTGTTTCAGGATGAGCAGTTTGGAGCGGCCTTCTCGTCCTCCGGGCAGGTAGAGGATGCCGGTCTTGGCATCGAAGGCAAAAGCGTGGCCCTTGACGTCTATGGGAAGCTCATCCAAGGCGGTAAGGCGATCGCCTGCGTGCATCAGCGCCACGGCGCCATAAGAGACAACGAAAAGTGTGCGACTCTGCGGGTCGAACCAGAGCCGGTCCGTTCCCGTAGGAGCGGCCACACGGCCCAGTTCCGAACCCGTTTTAGCGTCAAGTTCCAGCACAGCGTTACGAATCGCAACATACAGACGGTCAAGTTGCTGATCGTAAACCAGTCCCGTCGGCATGGAGCCCTGCAAACTGAAGCTCATCATCGGTTCCAAGGCGGAGGCCCGGTACGCCTGAATCGTCTTCTTGTCCTGCAACGTGACGTAGACGAAGTTGCGTCCGGGATCGAACGCCAAACCTTCCGGGTGCCCCGGGGTGTCAACCGTATGGGTTGTGGTTCCCAATTGGGGATCAACCGTGAGCAGGCGCTGCGCTTCGGCACAAACGACGTAGATGAGCTTAGTTTGCGGAACGTAGAGCAGTGCTCGCGGGGAAAAAGGCAGAGCAATGGTGCGCTGCACCTGGAGATCGGACGTCGAGAGCACGACCAGGTTGTTGGCTCCGGAGTTGGCGATGTAAGCGCGTCCGCCTTCTTCGTCCACCGCGATCCCGTGCGGTTGCGACATGTCGGAAACTTTGCCTATGACCCGCCGTTTCTGGGGATCGAAAATCTCGACCGTGTTTTCCGTGGCATGGGAAATCAGCAGCATGCCCTTGGCGAATGCTGCTTCGTCAAAACCAGGTGTGCCGGGCAGATCGACCATTCCAACCTGTCTTAAGGCCGACGCCCAGACCAGAACAGATGTGAACAGCAGCAACATTACGGCTGTAAGCTTTTGCATGATGGGACTCGTGACGTAGCGCGCTTCGGGCGAATGGGAGCCGATTGCCCCCTAATTTCTACACCTGTTGTGAGCCGAATGTATATCCCCAGCTGGACGAAAACCTGGGCGATCTTTTTACCGGTTTCAATGTGCCGCCGGTTGGTAAGCGCTTCGCATTGGGGCCGAAGCGTTGCAATTAGCCGTGCCGCCCTCAATCGCGGTGCCTTCCTCATAATCGTTCCAGGTATCAATCATCAGGAATGGCAACGGATGGTCGGGCGTGTAATAACGGCGGAACAAACGCAGAGAATCTTCAAAAGTGCGTCCGCAGCGTGGATCCATTCTGCGGTTTTGGCTCCACGAAGCACGCGCATCGTTGAACCCCGGCCACGCAGCCCCCACGACCAGCTTATCGGGATACTGTTTGTTCATGGTGACGTAAAAATGCTCGAGATACTCCTGGCCCCAGTTGCTGCCATCGGGCTTCCACCCATCTTTGCCCGGAGATACCCACGCATAAAAACCATCGAAGGCGCTGACGTAGTTGGGGTATGGGTCCTTGTAAATCAGTAGCGGCGGATCCGGCCATTGGTTGACCACGGAGCGGACCTTGCTCCAGTTGGTGTGCCTTGCCTTGGGAAAAATAAAAATCACCGGGCGTCCCTGATAGCGCAGATAGGACCGATTGGAGACTTCCGAGGAAGGCGCTATATATCGGCCATAGGCATACTGCAGATCGTTAATGACCGTGCCTGTCGAGTCTTCTGGATTGCTTTCGTCTTCGTCGTACATGAGCGCCACCCTGAAGTCGAGTTGCTCGGAAAGCTGCTGCATCATGGCATAGCTCTGGTCTTCGAAGTGGTGGCGGGCGCCATACCAGTTCACCACGAACGCGTTGATGCCCAGACCCTTGGCTTTTTCGATTTGGTGCTGCAAAACCGTGCGGTCCTGGGACGAATAACCGACATCGATGTGACCGGATCGTCCAAACCATGGTTGATATGCTGCCAGCACAACGGGACCACCTTCGGGAGCCTGCAAGCCGCTCGAACGCAGCGTCTTCTGGAAATCTGCCTTTCCGCAGCCCAACTCGAAGATGAACATCAGGGGAACCAGCACCAGCAATGCCCAGCGCATGGATGTCGTTAAACGCATGTCCACTCCGCATTGTTAGATGACGAATTGGGCAGCAGTGTTGGATTGCCGCTGATCGTTCGACGGCCAAAACTACCATAGGTTAGCGGTCAACCGGGCTTGCCTCGGCATCCAACCAGAGTGTTGCCTAGGGCGGCTTTCATTTAGCCAATATGAAGAATCAATTCTGCAATCCGGGTCTGGCCTTGGCTTTGTTCATCGTTTGCGGCACGGGCTTTGCCCAGCAAACGCAAATGGTCGCGCTGAGGGATTTCAACAGCAACAATACGAGCGCCTCTTCAGCAGCGAGCGGCTCCTCCGGTGACGCTTCCAATTTCAGTTTTGGCGCGGTCAGCAAGGTTCCGATCCGGTCGCTGCTGGGCGCCTCAGGCATCCCAATCTATGCCCATCTTATGCCGTGGTTCGGATCGCGGGGCCACATCAACGTCGGCTATGACTCCGCCAAACCCGATCAGGTTCGCCGGCAAGTTGAAGACATGGTGAGCCGCGGGATCGACGGCGCTATCGTCTATTGGACAGGATCGTCCGGAGGCGGCAATTCAGCGCACACGAACGAGGTTGCGATGAAGCTGATGAAGGAAGCTGAGCGGCATCCTGGCTTCCAATTTGCCATTCAGGAAGACAAGCAGGCACTCGAGGAGTGTGCCAAACGCAGCTGCGATCTAACGGCCGCTCTCACCGCGGATCTGCAATACGTGGCGAAAGTCTTCTTCAACTCGCCTGCTTATATAACCATGAACGGCCGTCCGGTTCTCTTCTTCTTCGGACTGGAAGCCTACAAGAACGGTATTAACTGGGATCGAATTCGGGCCTCGGTGCCGGGGACACCGCTCTTTGTGTTCCGCAACTCGGTAGGGTTCGACTACGCTCAAAGCGATGGCGCGTTCGCCTGGAACGCCATCGACAAACTGGATCCGAATGATATCGGCCTGAAGTATCTGGACCACTTCTACCGAGTTGCCGGGCAACATGGCGGAGCCGTTTCGATCGGCTCGGTTTATGCCGGATTCAATGATCGACTCGCCTCTTGGAGCAAGGGAAGAATAATCAATAGCAGTTGCGGCGATACCTGGCTCAAGACCTTTAACGTAGCCCGGCAATACCTAGATAATTTTGCAGCGATGCAACTGTTAACCTGGAACGACTACGAAGAAGGCTCGCAAATAGAGCCTGGCATCGACAATTGCGTAAGTATCCAGGCTTCGGCCGCAGATGATCACCTGCGGTGGACGATCCAAGGCAGCCCAAACACGATTCACCACTTTGCCGTTTGGGTATCAAGCGACAATCGCAGCTTTCGACTGGTGAAGGAGCTTCCAGCCAACGCGCGCAATATCGGCTTTGCCGATACGGGACTGAATCCGGGGCAGTACAGCTTCGTGGTACAGGCTGTTGGCCAGCCGTCGATGCTCAATCACAATACTGATCCGATATCGGCTACGCTCCCGTAAGGCCGGTTGCTGACCTTCTAGCTTCGAGCATGAGTTCAGGAACGTTGCCGGTTTTAAGCGAGGATCACAAGCGCGGGCTCGATATGCCGAGCCAGTTCTGGCACTCGGCGCGTGCCATTTCACGTCTGCGCCCGCGAAGACTTGTGCGGCTTTCTCCCGACAAATAATTCCATCGCGCGGAACGCTCTCAGCTAACTCATTGATCCACAGTCGGTTAATCTTTTGATGGCTAATCGGCGCAGCAGATTGGGCTGGAATCTCCAGGGGAAAACCAGGTAGGCCCTGCCGCACTCTTCCGCCAGCCTGTTCACTCGCAAGCCTTCAGGTTAAATCCTTATTTTTGGTTGGCGCGGGAAATGTCCAATGCCTAAGGCTCGGACCGGGCAAATGCATGTTTTCGGTCCGTGCTCTGTTTTGGCATTGCATATACAGGCCAGTGACCGGCAAGTATGCTACGCGTCGGCACGCGGGCGATGGCGGAGTGCAATGGGGCGGACGGTTCAGCAGGGCCGCAAGAGGCCGTGGCAGCCGCTATTGCCGAACGGCGGTCACGACCCGCCCCCGCCGATTTCGAGGTATCGAGGCCGCATAGTTGCCCATCCGTGGGGAAGGTTCAACGAGACGGGGCGGTGCATTTCGCTGTCAGTTCCTACCCCTAACAATTTTTTTCTTTCGGTAGAGTGGAAAAACTTGGTATAAGGGGAAATCCTATCTTTGAGGAGTCTAACGACATGCGCGCATTCAAGGCAGTAGGCTTTACAATCTTGGTCGCATCCCTCATTTTGGCCGCGACGTTTCTGACCGGCTGCCAGAGTGGCGGCGATACGCTCAAGATTGGCATCCTGGCCCCGCTATCGGGCCCCGTCCCCACATTTGGTGTTATGACTCGTGATGCCGCCCTGCTGGCTATCGAGGAATGGAATGCCAAAGGTGGCGTTCTCGGCAAAAAAGTTGTTGCAGTCGTCGAAGACAGCCAGTGCACGCCTGACCCGGCCGTCAACGCCGCCAATAAACTGATTGATCAGGACAAGGTCCACTATCTGATTGGGGAGATCTGCTCCAAGGCGTCGATTCCGGTATCCGAAATTGCCAACGCCAAGCACGTCATCCAGATCAGCACCGCTTCCACCAACCCTGCCGTTACCGTGAGTAAGGACGGCAAGGTAAAAGACTACATCTACCGCGCGTGCTTCATCGATCCGTTCCAGGGCACGGTAGCTGCGAAGTTTGCTCTCGACACACTGAAGGCCAAGACGGCTTTCATCATGCTGGATCAGGCAAATGACTACGTAAAGGGCCTGGCCGAGTACTTCGAGAAGTCGTTCACAGCGGGCGGCGGCAAGATCGTCGGCAAGGAAACCTATACAGGCAAGGACACGGACTTCTCAGCCATTCTGGCCAAGGTTGCCGCAGCCAAGCCGGATATGATTTATCTTCCCGACTACTACAACGTCGTGAACCTGGCCGCCAAGCAAGCCAGGGAAAAGGGCATCAAGGCCCCCTTCATGGGCGGCGACGGTTGGGATTCATCCGATCTGGATCTGAAGGCCGTGGACGGTGGATTCTTCACCAACCACTACTTTGCCAAGGACCCGCGGCCGGAAGTTCAGAACTTTGTAAAGGCCTTCGGCGCCAAGTACAAGGATGACAAGGGACAGCCCAAGGTTCCGGACGCCCTGGCAGCTTTGGCTTATGACGCCACGAACCTCATGCTGACGGCGATCAAAGACGCGGGCGCGGACGACACAGCGAAAGTGAAGGACGCCCTGAATAAGATCAGCTTCGCAGCCGTCTCGGGTAAGATTACCTATGACGCTTCTCACAATCCAATCAAGTCTGCTACGATTCTGGCTGTCAAGAACAACCAGATAGTATTTGACTCGGTCGTGAATCCGTAATTAGTCTTTGCGATGGACATCCGAGGTGAGGGCTATCAGTATCGCCCGCCTCGGGTGGTTGTCGCTCATATCGATATCGACGCTTGAATCTGCCTGGAGGCAATCCTCGAATGGAAGTCTCACCCTCCGCTCGGCAAGGCGCTCCGCGCGCCCGACGACCCGGTAAACGCTTGGCCTGGATTGGCCAAGGATTGCTGTTGCTGATCGCCGTGGCAGCGGTTGTTCTTTTAGTCCATGATTTCATTCAAAACCCATCGCTGTTCGTTCAGATCATCATTAGCGGGCTGCAATTAGGGTTTGTGTACGCTCTTATTGCCCTTGGCTACACAATGGTCTACGGCATCGTCAAGTTGATCAACTTTGCCCACGGCGATGTTTTTATGGTGGGTTCGTTCGTCAGCTTCTACGCCGTAACCCGGTTCCAGCTCCATGTCTGGCCAGCGGCCGTGTTTCACGACATGCCGCACATGTGGGTGGTAGTCATCGGCTCGTCGAGCGTTGTCCTGCTTTCGATGGTGGTTTGCGCGATCATGGCGGTCGTCATTGAACGCGCAGCTTACAAGCCCCTGCGGAATGCCCCACGCATTGCTGCTCTGATCACGGCCATCGGGGTTTCCTTCTTTCTGGAATTTTTCGGCGCCTTGAGCTTTGTTTTTTCGCCGCGCTTCATCCCCTACCAGCGCCCTTTCGATGTGGTTACCTGGTATTTCAGCAAGGGATTTCACCGGTTGCAGCCGGGACAGACGATGCCGGATAACAGCGTAACGTTCTCCAACATTTTTCTTCTTATTATCGGGGCATCCATCCTCGTGCAAATATTGCTGCAATTCTTGGTACGCAACACAAAGATGGGTAAGGCCATGCGGGCAGCGTCTTTCGACAAACCAACTGCGCGGCTGATGGGCATCAACGTCGATCAGGTTATTTCGTTTACCTTCGCGGTCGGCGCGGCCTTCGCCGGGCTGGGCGGCGTCTTGTATGCGATTGCCTACTCATCGATCTGGACTCAGCTTGGTATTCTGCCTGGCCTGAAGGCATTCGTGGCGGCTGTTTTGGGGGGCATCGGCAGTATTCCCGGCGCCTTTGTGGGCGCGCTCATCATGGGCCAAGCCGAGGCATTAACGATGGGCTACATTTCCACACCTATGAGGGACGCGGTGGCCTTTGCCATCCTGATCCTAGTCCTGCTGGTGCGCCCGACGGGTATCTTCGGGGAGCCTGAAGGGGAAAAGGCTTAGCCGATGGATATTAATATTGGCTTTCTCGTAGTCAGCATATTGAAGATCGTAGCGATCATGGCTTGGATCTACGGCGTTGTCCGTGCTCTCGGCCATCCCTCTAAATGGGTAAAACTGGCCGGACTCGTTGGCGGCTGGGGCATCGTGCAGATAGCCCTTTCGGTTCCGATCGGCGGGTCCCCGGCGTTGAGCGACTTCGATAGCGGACTCCTGTTCCAGGCGTGCGCAATCGCGATGGTGTCGCTGGGCCTGAACCTGATCTACGGTTTCAACGGCCAGTTCAGTCTTGGCCAGT
Organism: Candidatus Korobacteraceae bacterium; assembly: GCA_049519595.1. Classification (GTDB taxonomy): domain Bacteria; phylum Acidobacteriota; class Terriglobia; order Terriglobales; family Acidobacteriaceae; genus CAWBRT01. Next base: position 80,021 of record JBEKQP010000001.1, read on the forward strand.
GGGGCTTCTACGGCATCGGTGCCTATACCGCAGCAGACATCACCTATCGTTGGACGAACGGTGATTCGAAGGGGCTCGTGGTCGTTGGTATAGGCTGCACGTTAGGCGCCCTGATGATTTTAGGGATACAGCGCTTCCTTGGGAGATACCAAGGTGTGCCCGTGCTCTCAGCCTTTACCCTCTATCTGATTGGAAGCACTGCGGTCGGCGCCTTCGCGACTGCGGTCGGCTATTGGAGTAACCCGATTCTGGCGCCGCTTCTGGGGTCGCCCGATGCGCCAGGGGTTTTGACACGCGGATTTCCTCTCCAGGTGGTGTACCTGCTAGCCGTGCTTTTGGCTGGCGCGTTTGCCGCTGAAGTGAGCTTCCTCTTTGGCCTTCCGGTTCTCACTTTGGGAAGCGACTACTTCGGAATCGCAACCTTGGGATTCACCATCGTGGTGAACACCCTGATGATCAATTCAGACACGATCCTCCCTTTCCCCGAAATGAAGGGTGGACGAGGTATGATCGGCATCCCGAAGCTTACCACTTGGTTTTGGGCGTTTGCGTTCCTCATGGCGATTGTTGTCGTCATGCGCAACATAATTCATTCCAGTACGGGACGCGCAATTATGTCGGTGCGTGAGGACGAGACCGCTTCCAAGGTCATGGGCATCGAAATCGCGAATTACAAACTCCTGTCCTTTGTCATTGGGAGCTTTTTCGCAGGAGTCGGCGGCGGAGTCTATGCTCACTTCATCGGATTCCTGAGCCCCGGAACTTTCGATTTCCTGGTGGGCTTCAATCCCCTGATCATCGTCGTTTTTGGCGGGCTGGGGAGCATGACGGGAACTCTGGCTGCCTCTTTTGGCTGGATCTTCTTCCTGGAGGGGTTGCTGCGGGTGCTGCTTGGTCAGTTGGGAACAGAAGCTCCGACCTGGCGCTTCGTCCTCTACCCGATTGCCTTGCTTCTGCTGATGCTGCTGCGGCCCAAGGGGCTTCTCGGGAGTGTGGAATGGGGCTTTCTCAAGACAGTCGTTGTCCCGGTGCGTAAGCATGAGCCGGTGAAGGCCGACTCTCGGAGCGTCGATTCAGGGGAAAAAATCGGTGTGGATCAGTCAGGATAAGCGCGACCGGCACAGGGTACCGTCGTCGGTTCGTGCGGCGTGTTCTGCCCTATCGTTGGAGCGAGCGAGAATACTCTCAGGATTCCCTCTCGTAGTCTGTCCGGCTTGCGGGGATCCACTTTGGAGCATTGGAAATGCCGGCTGAAGAAACATCCAGTTTGCCTGCACCTCTCTTGGAGATCCAAGGGCTAACGAAATTTTTCGGCGGCCTGCGGGCAGTCAGCGATCTCACCATGACCGTACGACAAGGTGAGTTGGCTGGTCTGATCGGTCCCAACGGAGCAGGG
>JBEKQP010000002.1:0-70240 GCA_049519595.1 Candidatus Korobacteraceae bacterium
CAGGCCGACAGCCTGTGGAATGTCGGCATCAAGACGGCTTCGGCGCAGAACATGATTGCCGTCAACTTTATCGAGAAGATGACGGGCCACGTTATCACTTGGCCGCAGTGGTTCATAGCGGCCGCACCCTTCTCGTTCATCATGTCGATCATTCTTTACTGGGTGCTGATGAAGACCATGCCGCCGGAAACCAAGGAAATCGCGGGCGGCAAGGAAGCCATCGCTCGCTCTCTGGCTGAACTTGGTCCGATGAAAGCAAGCGAGAAGAAGCTGATGATCCTCTCGCTCATCCTTTTGTTCTTCTGGTCGACGGAGAAGATTGTCCATCCCTTTGACACGTCTACTACGACGATTGCCGCCATCGCCATCATGTTCCTGCCGCGCATCGGCATTATGACCTGGAAAGACGCGCAGTCTCGCGTTGGTTGGGGAACGCTGATGCTGTTCGGCGTGGGCGTCAGCCTGGGTTCGGCAATGCTGGCGACCAAGGCGGCAGCCTGGCTGGCGAAGATCATCGTTGGCATGTTTGGCCTGCAGACAATGCCCATTTTCATGATTCTCGCGGTGTTTGCGGCCTTTCTCATCATCATTCACCTTGGCTTTGCGAGCGCCACCGCATTGGCGTCAGCCATGATTCCGATCGTCATTACCGTTTTGCAAACGGTGAAGACTCCAGGCATCAACGTGGTTGGGCTGACCATGGTGCTGCAATATGTTGTCAGCTTCGGATTCATCCTGCCGGTCAACGCGCCGCAGAACATGGTGGCTTACGGCACGGAGACCTTCGAGGTTCGCGACTTTATTCGCACCGGCATTCCGCTGACCATCGCCGCCTACCTGCTTGTCTTGATCCTGGGCGCAACCTATTGGAAGTGGCTGGGCCTGGTATAGCTTTCACCCCGGCACGCGCAGATACGGGTGTGCCGGGGAGTTCATTCCGCAGTCCTGGTGGGCGGCAGCGTTAGAGTACCGGTCACTGCAAGATCACTGACCCTTAGTTTTTCGACAGTGAGTTCGCCAATCTTCAGCGAACCGAGAGCGGCGCTACGCACGGCCAACCGGCCAACCGCAAGTCGCCCGACTGCCAAAGCCCCAATCGCGAACGCACCTGCCGCTATCGCGCCGATTGCGAACGACCCCACCGAGATTGCGCCAAGAGCTGTAGCTGCAAGCCTGATGCAAGAGATCTTTCGATTCGTCAAAAGGCACCCCCACCAGATACTAATGTGCTGTCCCGTATATTCGCTGCATAAACTCTTAAGTGGCAAGCTGCGACTCTGTAATGTAGTGTTTCTGTCAGGTGTCTGAGGAACGACCTTGTCCGGCAATGACTCGAACGACAGTGCGCAAGGCCTGCGGGCGATTCGCCTCGTGGGCTTTCTGTTTATCGCGCAGATCTGCTGTTTGTCCGGCTTTGCCGCGTTCGCCTCGAACCTGGTCAAACTGACGAGTCTCTGGCATCTCGACTCGACGCGGGCGGGATGGATCAGCAGCGCCTACTTTCTCGGCTACACCATCGGCGTGCCGCTGCTGGTGGCATTGACCGACCGCTTTGATCCGCGTGCAATCTACCTCACTGGCTGTGCCACCGGAACGATTGCGGGCTGCGGACTCGCGTTGTTCGCCAACGGCTTTTGGAGCGCATTCTTATTTCAGGCGCTGGCTGGGCTGGCAGTCGGGGGCACCTACATGCCTGGCCTGCGAGTGTTGACTGGACGCCTCACGGGAAGAGCGCGAATCCGAGCCGTTCCCTACTACACAACAGCTTTCGCCGTTGGCATCAGCCTATCGTTTCTGATCAGCGGTTGGGTTGAGGCCCGCTACGGATGGCGAGCAGCGTTTCTCGCAGGCGGTTTGGGCTCGGTATTCGGAGCAGTGCTCGCGCTGCTCGCCACCTGGGGCACAGTGGCACAACGCGAAGTAAGCGGGCCAACCCGGCATCCATTGGACTTCCGTCCGGTGCTGCACAATCGCGACGCCATGGCTTACGTGCTGGCCTATGGCGGCCACTGCTGGGAGTTGTTTGCTTTCCGCGCATGGCTCCCCACGTACCTGTTGTTCGCATGGCACCGCTTCAGCAGCGCCGACGCGGGGTTAGCGTTATCGCGATGGTCGATGCTGATCGTGCTAGCAGGCGTTCCCTCCAGCATTATCGGTGCGGAGTCGGTGGACCACGAAAGCCGTAACCGATGGATTCGCCGCTTCGAGTTCGGCGCCATCGCAATCTGCGGGCTGACCGTGGTCTGCGCGAATGTGTCGTTTGGGCTGGCGCTGATCGCGCTGTTTGCTTATAACGTGGCGATCACCGCCGACTCCGGCGCGCTAACGGCGGGCATAGTCTCGGCGGCACGAGCGGATGAGCAGGGGGCCACGCTGGCCATCTATTCCTTAGTCGGTTTTTTGGGGGGCGCGATCGGACCGTTGCTGGTAGGCACTGTGCTCGACCGGGGCGGGGGGTTCGGCAGCGGGTACGCATGGCTTCTGGGGTTCGCGGCCATGGGAACAGGTTCGGCGCTGGCAGCGGTCGCCATCTCACAAGCCTCTGTCCACGCCAAAGCCGCGTCTACCACCACGCCCGATAGCAACTAAAGAGCGCCCATGTGAACCACGCCTCTAGAGCAGATTCAGAGTCAGTGTATCCGGCACGATCATCGCCGGGCTGAAAGCCCGGCTACTTTACCGGACACACCTTCCGCGAATCCGGTCTAGCGCGACGGGTCTAAGCGGCATCCTGGTTGCGAATGAACTCGACGCCATAGGAATAGACATGACAGTTGCGGACGATGCCCTTCAGCGCGACCGGCTGGCTGGAATAGGGAGGCGTGAACTCCACGGCGACTTGATCACCGATCAACAGATCGGCCGGGAGAAATACCTTCATGCCGCCGCAATTTAGTTCTGAACCGCGACCTTCAACGACAGTAACTTTCCCAAATCTTCGGAGAGTTATCGCGACGGGCACATCAACCCGGTAGCGCGCCCAGCGTCGTGAACTCTGATAGCCGCGCCCCGGCATAATAATTTCGGTTCCCATAGAATGCACCAGCCATGCACAAGCTTACCCGGAAGGTTTTGCTTCTCAATCGGCAAGGAATTGAAGGCAGTTTACCTCTGCATTGAGTAACGCCGACGATCGGCTGCTGCCGAGATTTTGCAAAGCTGCCTGGCAAAGAACGCGAGGAAGATTGCGGCCTTCGTCGCGACGCAGCCAGCTCCTCAACCGAAGCTGCTCTCCCTCGGAGACGTGGCTGAAACAGAGCCCCGCACGGCCCGAGCAGTCACACCACACCACCTCGGCGGTCACCGTTAGTTCCGCTCCGGCTACGTCGGCTCTGGCTTCGGGTAACGGCAGAATGAAACTGAGCGTTTGTCCCACTTTTAAGGACACCATCGTCTGGATCGCCATGCCGCCTTCACTCAGATTCAGCACCAGTCCAAAGCCGCCGCCCGACATCTGTGCGTAAAGCAACCGGCTCATCTCGATGCGGGGATCGCCAGCGTCGGTGCTTACCTTCGAACCAAGTATTTGTGAGGCCGTAGCGAGAATCATACGTACTTACGAAGCATGTCGCCTTCCAGACAGACGCGTCTAAAGCAAACTACCTAGCGTAACCGCCGATATCCTTTCTAATCCGGGTTACAGAGAGCTACGATTGCGAGAACAATTTGCAGAGGAAGGGCGGAGATGTGCAATTTCTTCTACTCTGAATGAAATTTCGACATAGCAGGGAAAATTTCCAACTTCAACTTCCCTGCGTTGGACGATCAAGAAACTTCGCGCCATTGACGAAGCAACGGAAAGTAGAGTGCCATTCTGATCGGATTCGGCTCGAGGCAAGCCATGACGGTCCGGTACCGGTACAAGTCGTCACGAAACTTTTCGACCTGCGCATCAAGGAAAGTTGCGGAGTTCCCACTCCCGATTTCGCTGGTCTTGTAATCGACGATCCAGCGTGTGCCCTGCTCATCTATGAAAGTACGGTCGAGCTTTACCCGAACCACCGAGTTATCGACCAGCGCCGACAGCTCCAGTTCGCATGCTGCGTTGCGATGGGCACCGAGAATCCAGCGCCCTCGCGGATCTGCGAGTGCGTTTTCCAAAGCGCGCTGCACCAGCTCAACGGCTTCATCGATCTCGCCGGTGGCCACGCCGAGCTCGATCAATAGATTTCGGATCGCGGGGGCGAGCCGACTGATGCGTCCCGCATCCCAGCTCTCGATGCCTTCGCGGCCAATCTGCTCTAGAAACTTGTGTGCCGCGGTTCCGACGCGACGAAGGCGCTGGCTTGCCCAATCGAATGTATGGGCCTGCGGCTCCGGTTTGCCGGCAAGCTCGTCTCTGCTCTGCCAATGCAAGGCCGGTGGCGGAGCAGGCGGTTGCCAGTCAGGCGGAAGCCGGCGGAGCACACTGGGAGGAATGCGAGGCTGAGCGACGCCCGCGATAGAACCGTGGAAATGCTCGAACTCTGAGCGCAGCCCGCGTACTGGCCAGAGCAGTGAGAGCATGGAAGCTCGACTGGGATTTTTGTCTTCCTCAGGCAGCTCTGCCACCAAGTGCAAGCCAGTACGTGCGCGGGTGCAGGCGACATAGAGCAAGCGTTTCAGCTCCTCCCTGCCACGGTCAGCCGAAACCTGCTTAAGGTATTTCTCCACACCAGTGTCGGCACTGGCGGCCGAGTTGATCGGAGCGAGCAGCAGATGTGCCTGCCCATCGCTCACGAACTCGCGCCAAGAGAGCAGTTGATCATCTTCGTGTCGGGTGGAGCGTCCGAGCGCCGGGAGGATGACGGTGTCCCACTGCAAGCCTTTGGCGCCGTGGATGGTCATGATCTCGACGGCACCGGGAACTTCGGTTTCCGTCGGGGCAAAGAGCCGTTGCAAGTTCTTCTGAAAAGCGTCCGCATCCGCGAGCTCGCCGCCGGTCTCCGATTGCCGCAGCAGGTCGAGGTAAGCCGCTGCGTCACGAAGGTCCTGATCGATTTTTGCAGAGCTGGCAGGTCCGCCGAGAACGATCCACGTGCGTTCGACAGTCTCACGCAACCCTCTCCGCCCGCGGAGCGCGATTGCGTCGGCAATCACGGTGAACAATCGCTCGCAACGCTGGCGCGCATCTTCCGAAAGGCGTGAGGCGCGCAATTGGAGTAACTGCGGAATGGTAGCGCGGTCATCACCGCGGCAAAGTTCGAGAAGATCGGGCAAGGTGAGTCCGCAAACAGGCGAACGCAACAACGCAAGCCACGCGACGCGATCGGCAGGGCAGGCAATCGCGAGCGTCAATGCATGCAGGTCGCGAACGGCTTGGCTTTGGCCGAGGGGTTCAATGTCGACTGCGCGAAAGCGAATCTCCGCGGCCTGCAAGGCGCGAACAATTTCCGGCAGGTGGGTCCGGGCACGAACCAGGATCGCGATGCTGTCTCCGGGCCGCTGTTGACGCACCCGTCCGACGATATCGGCGACACACGCAGCTTCCGATTCATGATTCTCGACCCCGTGCAGGTGTACTCCGTCTAGCTCGGACCGGGACTCATGGTCGAATCGCGCGGGCTCCGCCGGTTCGTATTTGACGGCTCCGGTCGCTCGGTTTGGTTCGCGCAGCACTTCGCCAAACACCCGGTTGTACCAGTCAACCAGGGGCCCGGTGGAACGGAAGTTCACGAACAGTTCGCGCGGCTCAAGCGATGGCAAGCCGGCGCGGCCGCGGCGCGCATCCTCGAAAAGACTGACCTCGGCCTTGCGAAACCCATAGATCGACTGCATGGGGTCGCCCACCAGGAACAACGTGTTGCCATCGCCGATGGCCCACTCCGCCGTAAGCCGCTTCAATAGCTCGACCTGCGCGACTGAGGTGTCCTGAAATTCATCGACAAGAACGTGCTGTATCCGGCAGCCCAGAGAAAGTGCAAGCTGCGAGGGCTCGGCCGGGTTAAGAGCGGCAAGAGCCGCCTGCGAAACTTCAATAAAATCGCAAGTTCCTCGCTCGGCGAACACGACCTTCAACTCGGCGGCCGCCAACGGCAACACAACCAGGAGAGCGCGCACGCACTCCCACTGTTCGCCGGTGTAAGTAACCGGCGGCAAGAACTCCAGCCGGTTAAGCGCCGCTGCCAGTGCTTCCGCTTCAGCGGTGCCGCTAAGCGAAGAGAACAACTCCTCGCAACGCTGCTTGTTTGGTCTGCACTCCGCACCCGCCGGAAAACCATTCTTCACCGTCAGGCGGCTCCAGAGCTTTCCGCTCTTGTTCAGGAAGAAATCGCGAAGCCCGAGCCAGAGTTCTATTTCCTCGGGGTCGCCTCCAGGCAAGTATTCGATGGAGCACAGCAGAGCAACCCGGCTCTGCGGAGAAGTTTGCAGGTTCTGTGCGGCGTAGCGAGCCATGCTGATGAATTCTTCGCTAGTGCCGCCGAGCGCCGCCTGAGCGCTGTTGCGAATTTCTGCCAGCTCGGTGCAAACAGCATGATGAAGAGAGGCCTCCAATTCGTCGCGAAAACGAGCTAGTTCGGCAGCGTCGTACTGATCACAACGGCCCAGCAAGGGAAGCCACTGGTCACGCCTCTTCAACATTTCGATCAGCAAGGATTCCGCGCGCTGAAGATTATTGTCGAGATGGCGCTGCAAGGTTTCCATCGCCGATGCAATGGTGACCTCGGGATCCGCCAGCAGTCGCAGTGTCCGCTGGGCAGCCTGCTGGTAGAGCGCATCGCAATCTTCGCTGACTTCTTCGCCCGCTGAAAAACGCGCCAGAATCGGCATTTGCCGGGTAATCGACTCGCAGAAAGAATCGACGGTGCGAACTTGCAGCCGTCCTGGATTTTCCAAAATCGCCCATCGGCGCTGACGGTCACGCTGAACAGCGGCGGAAGCCAGTTCTCGCGTCAGCTTCGAATTGTTATCTCCACCACTGCTGCCGGATGCCGCCTCATCGAGGGCGCCCAGGATGCGGTTACGCATCTCATTGGCCGCCTTACGGGTAAAGGTGATGGCAAGAATAGCTTCGGGCTCTGCTACATCCGCATTGGCCAACAGGTTGAGGAAGCGCTGGATGAGCAGTTCAGTTTTTCCGGAGCCGGCGGGGGCCTGAACAATAAATGAGTGGCGATGATCGATCACGGCTTTGCGCGCCGTGGCATCGGCGGGTTCCCGAATGATCTCCGCGCTAGTCGAGTTCATCGGGTTGCTCCTCCGCCTGCTCGGGCGGGAAATCGATTTCCGCCATGCGGCAGACCGCGCGCAAGTGGCAGTAAGTCTCATCGCAGGTCGATCGGGATGCGGAGCCCGGCGCATGCTTCGGATCTATGCGGGCGTCACCGCGCAGAAATGCCGCGGCAAGCGCTTCCAACTCCGGACCCCATTTCTCCAGGTATTCCTGCAACTCTGGGCCGCGAAGTTTTTTGGTCCCGAAGATTTCGGGCCGGAGGCCGGTGCCCGTCATGTGGCAGTTGCCACGATTGACCAAGGCGAATGCGACCGCGGAGAGACTTGTGCCGGGAACTCGCAGCAAAGCCGTCGCATACAGTGGAAGCTGCGGACGCACGGGGCGAGGCGTGCTCCAATGCCCGGCATTGAGAGTTTGGCTGCCTGTTTTGTAGTCGATGATCACGAGCGAGCCATCTTCAAGACGATCAACGCGATCGATGCGGCCGCGCAAATCCAGGCCGGCCAATTGAAATTTAATTTCCTGTTGATGCACGACCTTGCTGAAGTTTTCCCGGCCGCGCTCGAACTTAAGCCACTCTTTGACCAGTGCGATCAGCCGCTGCCGCTCCAATTCGAGGTAGCGGTCTTCCCAAGCATCGTTCGGCTTCACATGCAGCGAGGTGAAGGCACGCTCCACAGCGGCACTGACAATTTCCTGCAAACGTTGGTCGCCACAAGTTTCGAGAGTGGATTTGTCGTAAAGCTCATCCCAAGCGCACTGGAGGGCGGTTTCAACGAGCTGTCCACGGTTGGCCGGCGTCAAGCCCAGCTCCACTCGCTTAGCCTGGACGGCGGAAAGACGCAGCTCGACGAAAGCGCGGAACGGACAATTCGATTGATGCTCCAGAATGCGCGTCCCATGCGATCGCATTTCGCCGTCGACAAATGCCGGCGCCCGATAGTCCTGCACTGACTCCAGCGCCACCGAAGGAAATAGCTCCGCCAGGCTCCTGGAAAATGGCACGCCCAGACGGGATCCCGGCGCGCCGCAGTTGCGCTGGTGGGGGTAGAGATCGCCGCTGCCGACAATTGGCAGCATGGCAGATAGTGGCGACGGGCGGAGTTGACGATCTTCTTCGGCGGCCGGCCAACTGACCGTGACTTGCGCGGCACTTTGCAGAAGGCGAGCAGACACGCTGCGGGCAAATTCGATCTCGGCCTCGGCGGAGCTATGGGGCAAGTTGTACTCACGCTGCAGCACGAGCGGAAGCAATGGGCTCGGCGCGCTCCGTTGCGGCCATGCATCGTCGCTCCAGCCCGCGATCCAAAGCGCATCGAAGCAAGAACCGGCGGCTTCCAACTCGCCCATCACCTGCACCGGAGCGCTCTGATTCTGCGGCTTGAAAATCCTGGCGGAGGCCGTCTCGACAATGCACGCGACCACTTGTCCGAACACCATGCGTGGCCGCACCAGATCGAGGCCACCGATCTCGGCGAGCAGGTCTTCCCACGCTTCGCGAGCCTGATATTCATCAGTGGTCAACCTAAGCCCATCCACTTCAGCGGGCCAGCGCGCGGACGCAAGCAGGACGGAGATCTCACCGATCCAGCGGTTTGGGGATAGTGTTTGCGCGCGCATTACGAACTGCCGCGCAGTTTGTAATTGTCTGCTAAGTTCGAGAACCGCGTACCCCTTGGCGCCCGCCTTCGCCGTTGCCGCGAGCGCGGACTCAAGGGTTACGGAGGGCGGAAGCACTTGCGACAAAAGCCAATCGAGTTGCGCGCGCTTGTCTCCTTGTTCGCCAACCGAACCAAAATAAGGCGAGCGAAGCCAGGCGGAAAAGTCCGCAAGCGGCACCGACCCCGAGAGCAGGCGCAGGAAAATCAAAGCGCTACGGACGATTGGATACTCGGCAAGCGCACGACCAAGCGAAACGTCGAAGGCTCGTTGCGAAATATCGCGAACCGTGAAGTATTGTTCCGGATGAAGAATGGCGGAGAAAGTCTGCTCGGTGCTGTCCTTGATTTGAGAGAGTCCGGCAATCACCACGCCAAGATTCGCCGCCGGATTCGATTCCAGGTGAGCACGCGCCCAGCCGGCGGCCATCGTCAACTCGGCGGAGCGGTCGGGCAGTTCTACTCTTCGTACCGTGTCCCCGGCAGCCGCACCAGCGCTCAAGATGCTCACGGTAACGCCTTGCGCTGAGAGCGCGGCGATCAGCTTTTGTTGTTGCGGTGTGACCCGGTCAAAGCCGGCAAATATCATGCTCGTCGGCAGCAAGCTCTTCAGTGCCGGAAGAAGCGGTTCCAGAACGTCGATCTGCCGTGCGGAATCGAGCCACTTTCTCCCGGCAGTGACATCGCGATAGGTGTTAGCCCACGCCAGGAAGGATCTCGACTCGACTGTACTGCCGAATTCCGGCGAGCGGAATGGAACCGAATACGCATGCATCGCTTCCCACGCCTGCAACGCAAGCCGGGCAAGTTCGCGGCCATTCAAAAGGACCGATGAGGACGGGAATTCGCCAACAATCCTGGTCCAGAGCGCCTGCTGCTGAAGCGGTCCGAGCAGAGTTTGATCGAGCGCTCCGCTCACCTGCGCCGATTGCCAAAGTTCGGTGATCCAAGCCGCCAGCGGCAACACGGAAGGCGTGCGCCATGCTCCCGCGTCTGCCTTGCGGCGTTGGTCGCAGGCGCGCAGCAGGTTGCGGGAGGCTCGTGTGTTCGCCGTAACCACAGTCGCGTCGTCGAGAGCCGCCTCGACCGTCTGCTCCAGTTGAATCCGATAGGGAACGGGCATCAGCTTCCACCCCACGACGTGAAAAGCGCACGTAGTGGGAACCCCGGGGTTTCCGACGGATGCGCGGCGCCGCCGGCAGAGCCGTCCAGCCAGACGTTATCACCAGCCCCGCTGGCGCACAATAAGGAGTTTGGCCGTTACGGCACCCTCCTGAGTGCAACCATAGCTAACCCGGAGTTCAGCGAACTCATCCAACGCGAAGGTTTGCACCGGGCCCGAGTTCGAAGGGTGGAATGCCGCGCTTGAAAATCCGTGCCCCGCGCGTGCCCTTCAGGATCGCCTCGCCGTTTTCACAACGAATCATCGCTCCCTCGCGAAGGCCCACAACCGGGATGTCGTTTTCTTCCAGATATTGCAGCAAGCGCTCCTCGCGAGTCTCGCCCATGTGGGTTGAACTTGCGTCAGGGTCGAGGTAATGAGGATTGATCTGGTAAGAAACCAGGTTCAAGGCTGCAAGGCTCAGAGGTTCGACGATGGGCATATCGTTCGTCGTGCGAATCGTCGGGCAGGCAACATTCGAGCCTGCGCTCGATCCGATGTAAGGCATTCCGCCGCGTACCCGTTCGCCGATGGCCTCAATGAGCTTGAAATCGTAGAGAGCTTTCAGCAATCGGAAGGTGTTGCCGCCGCCTACGAAAATGGCCTCGGCCGTGCGGATGGCTTTCGGCATGTCATTCACTTCGTGAAGCGACGTAACTTCGTAGCCCATTCGCGCGAACCGCTGGCGCGCCTTGTTTGCATAAGCATCGCGATCATAGAGTGCAAATGGTACAAACAGCAGGCGGCGGGCGCCACCGAGGAAACTCCGAATTTCGGCCTCCGGATGATCCAGGTACCCAGTGCCATACACCGCGGAAGTACTAATTAGAAGCAAGCGCATCGAATGCATTGCGTTCACCTGGAAGAGAGCTTGGGTTGCCGGAGAATGTTAACAGCTAGAAGCGGCGGAGTGTGATCAGGAAACCAGCACCGGGCCGAGGCGGGAACTGGCAGGCGGCTCGGAATTGGTCAGCAACTCTTCCCGCGCCTGCTGCAGACTACTGACGACGGAGTTGAGACGACCGTCCCTGAGAACCAGCACCAGGTCACTTCTTTCCAGCGTGCTCAAGCGATGCGCGATCATGAAAGTCGTTCGACCGCGCATAAGTTTCTCCAGCGCGTCGATGATGATCTGTTCGGCATTCACATCCACGGCACTGGTCGGCTCGTCCAGAATCAACACGGGCGCATCCTTCAGAAACGCGCGCGCAATCGCCAACCGCTGACGCTCTCCCCCGGACAGGACCAGTCCTCCTTCGCCAATCGGAGTGTCATACTCTTTCGGCATCCGCATAATGAATTCATGGGCGCCGGCCATCTTGGCTGCTTCCACCACGTCGGCGCGACTCGCATCTGGCCGTGCATAGGCTACATTTGCGGCAACGGTCGTGGAGAACAGCATCGGCTCCTGCGGCACGATGGAATACTGCTGGCGGAGATCGGCGAGTTTGTAATTTCGCAGGTCGACTCCATCGAGAGAAATGCAGCCCTCCACCGGGTCGTAGAACCTAGTCAGCATGTTGATCAGGGTTGTTTTACCCGATCCGCTCGGACCGGCGATGCCGACCCGCATGCCCGGTTGCACTTCGAATGACAAGTTGTTCAGCACCCGGCGTCCGTTCGTGTACTGGAACGAGACATCCGAAAAAACAAAATGTCCCGCGACCCTTTTCAGTGAAAAATTTGCAGGACTTTCACCCAGCTCCGGAATCTCATCCAGCAGCGAAAACGCGCGCCGGACACTGGAAACAGAGGCTTGCAGTTCGGGGATCTTGCTGCTGATGTTGCGCAGGGGTTCATAAAGCTGGGCGATATAGGCCATGACAAGCAACAGTTCGCCCACGGTGATTGCGTGCGCCTGAACTTGTCTCACGCCGATCACAAGGGCGGCGGCTGTTCCCACGGCAATCGCGAAGCCAATGAGCACATGAAAACTGGCTTGAATGGATGCCAGGCGAATCTGTTCCGTCATGCGCTGGCGCGACTTGCGGCGGAAGAGTTCGTCTTCATGGGTTTCGCGGCCAAACGCCTTCACCACCCGGATGGAGGCGAGCGCCTCGTGGAGGACGAGCATCGCCGAACTGTCGAGTTCGCGGACCTCATCATAGCGATTGCTGACCTTGCGGCTTGAGTTGTGGGCCAGTAGCCAAAGCACCGGAGAAAGAAACAGAGCCACAATTGCCAGCCGCCAGTTGATTTGCGCGGTGACATAGAGCATGGCAACGAAGCCAAACGCGGAGCCCACAATGGGGAGCAACCCATGGATCAAAATGTTCTGGATTGCAGCCGCGTCATATTGGATCCGGTAGGCGGTATCATTCGTGCCGCGCCGGTCGTGGAACGCCAGGCTCAACCTCTGCACATGCCATAGCAGTTGGCCTCGCAAATCGTGTACAAGTCTTTCGCCCGTATAAGTTTGCAGCAGCCAGCTTGCCAGCAACTGCAAACTGCTGAGAAGCGCGATAAAGACCAAGAGACCTGCGGCCAAAAGCAGGTAGGCGGTGTGGGTAAGTGCGGATGGAATCAGCAGGCTAAGCCAGTGCGGCAGAGGCTGCTGCCCCAGCACGGAATCGACCGCAATCTTCAGGGGTAGCGGCATCAGCAGCCCAATCGGAGTGGAAAGGACGCTCAGACCCAGAATTCCGGTCAACTGGAGCCAGCAGGGACGGGCTGAGTTTGCGACTCGCTTCCAAAACCGGCGTTCTTGTTCCCGTAGTCTTAGGCGCACTGATCCCTAGCTCCAACCAGAATTCCTGACAGTCAAGCATAGGCAACCGACACGCCACCCCGCAATCAGCGGGAATCAGTAGTTCCAAAGATTGCAACCTTAATCCTTTCGAGCCAGACCCTTAGGGGGCGTCCTATCTCTATCAGGCTCATTCAGGGGTAGCAAATTCCTAAATTGACCCAAACTGGGGAACGTGCCGGGTCGGGAATACCCGCTCGTCCGAACTCACGATTGGCCTTCCCTTCAGACACTTCGGCTGCCAGCATAACTTTTCCGGGAGATTGGCAGTTCACGCCTCCAACGCTGGCCGAACCGTCCTCAGAGTTTTCCGAGAAGAAAGCAAATGCGAATCCTTGTCATAGAAGACGACCTGCCCTTGGCTGGTTTCCTGCAAAAGGGATTGCAGGCGGAAAGCTATACGGTCGATGCGGCGCACGATGGGGAGACGGGCCTTGATCTAGCCCTCGATACTGAATGTGATCTGCTGGTGCTCGATCTGAATCTGCCGAAGATGGACGGCTTGACTGTCTTGCGGCGGTTGCGGCCGGCCAAACCGAACCTGCCGGTTCTGGTCTTAACCGCGCGCAGCCGGGTTGAAGATCGCGTCCAAGCCCTGGATTGCGGAGCCGATGACTGTCTCAACAAGCCTTTTTCATTTGCCGAAGTGAGCGCCCGCATACGCGCACTGGCGCGCCGCGGACGGCCCGCGTTGGATTCGACGTTGGCGTTGAAGATCGCCGATCTCACCCTGGACCGCATCGAGCGCCGTGTCGAGCGTGCCGGCAAGCGGATCGAGCTGACCTCGAAGGAATTCGCCCTGCTGGAGTATTTGATGATGAATACGGGAAGGCGAGTCAGCCGGTCGATGATCGTAGAACACGTCTGGAATCTCAACTTCGACACGGCCACCAACGTCGTGGACGTCTATATCAACTACCTGCGCAAGAAAATTGACGGCGGCTTCAGCTGCAAACTGATCCACACAATCCGCGGCGTGGGATATGAATTGAGCGAATCAGGAGGAACGGCGCAACAATTGCCGTTATTGTAATGAAATCCACTCTGACAAGAGATCCGCAGTCCGAACGTGAGCAGTTCGTCAGTGACTTGTTTCACGCGCTTTCGCAACCGCTCACAGGGCTGCGTTGTTCGCTCGAAGTGGCGCTTGGGAAACCCGCCATTTCGGTTCAGGAAGCCCACTGTGCACTCGAACACGCTTTACATGCCACCGAACGCGTGTACCAGTCGGTTCTTTTCATCCGCCAGCTCGCGGAGGCCGACCGCACTCCGCCGCTCAAACGCGTGCGGCTCGAGGAAGCGCTGCTGGAGTTGCACAACGAGATCTTGCCCGTCGCCGAAAGCATGGGTGTGGAAATGTCGTTGCAGGAAGCCGATAGCGTTGAAGTCCTTGCCTCCGCGGAAAACATCTCCCGGGCCCTTTTTCTGGTTGCGGACTTTGCCTTGCGGGAGTTGCGGGCCAAGGAGAGTCTCTCGCTTTCAATCGGGTGCCAGGGCTCTTCCGCGGTGGTCCGAATCGAGCGGCATTGCGATCATGCTCTGAACGGCTTTGAACTTCTGGATGGATTCGATGTTCCCACGGCGCGGCGGGGACTGGCACTGGCGTTTCGTCTGCTGTCATCCATGGGAGCACAGATCGAATCCGATCTGGCTGGCAAGTGGATGCAAATCCGCTTCCCTCGAAATGATCGTGACAGCCCTGAGGCGCGGAACAGTTGTGACAGAGTTGATGCGTGGATGGAGAGTCGAAGCCGGGACCGGTTCAGCTCCGAAAAATCCATCCGGGAATTTCCTCCCGTGACCGAGACTCTTAACCGCGTCTAATTGACTTTTTTAATTTGGATTAATTATTGGACAGGGCGTAACTCATGACCACAGCCGCTCAGAACTTTTCCGCTCCCGGTTCGCGCAACGTGCTTATCGCCAGTTCCAATCAGCTTCGCCGTCAGCGCTGGATTGAATCTTTGCATCGCGCCTCCTGGCCTACGCGCGAGGCCTGCGGCGGCGCCGATGCCTTAAGCCAGCTTGAAACCAGCGGCGGCTGCCGGCTTCTGTTGCTGGATCAGAAGCTGCCCGACCTTGACACACAAGAGCTCGTGGGGATCATCGAATCGCGATTCCCTTCGACCGACGTCGTACTGCTCGACGCCGAAACGGGCCGCGCCCAACTGCCGCTGGAACTGCGAAATTCGCCTCTCTACCACGCCTTGGCCAGCTTCGAAAGCGAAGGCGACCCCCTTTTATCATCCGCGCAGATGCTAAAGCCAGCGTTCGCCGGAGAGTCAGGACCCATACTGGCCATCGCGGCAGGGCCGGCGCGCAACGGCGAGCACGAGCGTGGCGCCGAAGCCTTGGCCGGAATGGTCGGAACTTCGCCGGTCATGCGCCGGCTCTATCGCATGGTCCGGTTGGTCGCACCTCGCGATACAACCGTACTCATCACGGGCGAAAGCGGGACAGGCAAGGAGTTGGTTGCCGAAGCGCTGCATCGGCTCGGCCCCCGATCGGCGCACCCTTTCGTGGTCGTAAACTGCGCCGCAATTCCAGAAACCTTGCTCGAGGCTGAATTATTCGGACACACGCGCGGAGCCTTCACCGGCGCCGTGCAGTCTCGGGTCGGCAAGGTTCACAGCGCGCACGGCGGCACGCTCCTGCTCGACGAAATTGGCGAGATGCCCATGGCTGTGCAGGCGAAGCTGCTGCGTTTTTTGGAGAACCGCGAAGTGCAGCGCCTGGGAAGCTCCGATACCTTTCGGGTGGACGTGCGGGTGGTTGCGGCCACCAACGCTAAGCTTCAGGAAAAGGTCGCGGCTCGCGAGTTTCGTCAGGACTTGTTCTATCGGCTGGCGGTATTTCCAATCCAGGCACCGCCTCTGCGCGAGCGCGGCGACGACGTGCAGGAGCTGGCGCGTTTTTTTGCCAAGCAATTTTGCGGCGAGTCGGTTCGCCTCAGCCGTCCCGTGATGGAGTTATTGCATTCCCATTCCTGGCCGGGAAACGTCCGCGAGCTGAGACACGCGCTGGAGCGGGCATCCATCCTGCTGGAAGACGGCAACGTATTGTTGCCCGAGCATTTCTCGCTGGCGCTTCCGCTGCCCTGACCTTTTTGGACAATTAACATCAGAGACTTCTAACGCTGTCGGCCGCGGTTTGGCAGAGCTCGTGCACTTTGCGTGGGCATATGTTGCCTAGTGTAGAGCAAACCGCGCGCACGGAACTGACGGCGGATGGCTCCAGCGGCGGTGTACTGATCGGCCGCTCCGCTGCCTTGCTGAGCATGCTGGACGAGGCGCGACGAATCGCATTGAGCGATGCCGACGTGTTGATCGAGGCCGAGAGCGGCACCGGAAAGGAGCTTCTGGCCCGTTTTATCCACGCTCACAGCACGCGCCGTTTCCGCCCTTTCATCGCCGTGAACTGTTCCGCCGTTCCGGAGATGCTGCTGGAAAGCGAGTTGTTTGGACACGTGCGTGGCGCTTTTACCGGGGCCACGGGAAACCAGCGCGGCAAGTTCGAGTTGGCCAATGGAGGCACGCTGCTGCTGGATGAGATCGGCGAAATGCCGTTTGCCCTTCAGCCTAAGCTGCTACGGGTATTGCAGGAACGGGAGTTTGACCCGCTGGGCGCGGCGCACCCGGTACGCACCGACATACGGATTGTCGCCACGACCAACCGCACGTTGCTCCGCCTGGTCGAGGAAGGTGCGTTTCGCGCTGACCTTTTTTACCGGTTGAATGTCATTCCTCTGACCCTGCCTCCCTTGCGCGACCGCAAGGAAGATATTCCGGAGCTGGCGGTTTACTTCCTCCGCAAGTTCGCAGCCGGCGGTGTTGCGCAGTTGAGCCCCGCATTTCTGGAAGGGCTTGCCCTGCATGACTGGCCCGGCAACATCCGCGAGTTGGCAAACTTTATGCGCAGAGTGGGCACGCTGTGCACGACCGGCGAGGTCGGTCACGAGTTTCTGGAGCTGTTATCGGCACAAAGGCTGACGCAGACGGAGGCGGCGATCTCCGTCGGTCTTTCGCTGCGAGAGGCCGAAAAGCGGTTGCTGGAAGCCACGCTGAGGGCCACTGCCGGCAATCGCACGCGGGCCGCGGAATTGCTCGGGGTAAGTCTGCGCACGATCCGCAACAAAATCCGCGATTACGGTCTGCCGCCGAGGAGGTTCGCATGAGCCTGGTCGAGACGCCGCTGATGAAGTCTTTGGCGCGCTATCTGGATGTCACCGCCTACCGTCAAGGCGTGGTCGCGGCGAACATTGCCAACATCGACACGCCGGGCTATCGAACGAACGACATCAATTTCAAGCAGGAATTGGATAAGGCGTTGCAGGCGCCCGACGCACCGGTGACGCCGAGTCCGCAACAGGTTCCGGGATTGCTGGAGCGCCCTGACGGTAACAATGTGAATCTGGATCGCGAGGGTCTGCTGCTGGCGCAGACGCAACTCCATTTCGCCACCGGCGTCGCGCTGCTGCGCTCCGAGCTGAAGCGCATCTCGATGGCAATCCAAGAGGATAAAGCGTAATGAATCTCTTCGGAATGATGGAAATCAGCGCCTCCGCGCTGGGTGCGGAACGGATTCGCGCCGAGGTCGTCACCTCGAATTTGGCCAATGCCGAAAGCACGCGCACCTCCGAAGGCGGTCCTTACCAGAGACGTGAGGTGGTCTTTGCCGCCCAGCGTCCGTCCTTTGCGCTGTCGCTGGCATCGGCAGGCCCGGCCGCGCGCGATGCCGCCAGCACCGGCGTACGGGTGCGCGAAGTGGTGAATGACCCCGCGCCGGCCCTGGTGAAATATGAGCCTTCTCACCCGGACGCAAATGCGGATGGGTACGTAGCTTATCCAAACGTCAACCCGGTCAGCGAGATGGCCGATCTGATGGGTGCGGCGCGCGCCTATGAGATGAATGTCTCCGCCATTACCGCGGCCAAGCAGATGATTCAGCAATCGATTGAGATTTTGAAATAGGAGGGCGTCGATGACCATTCTTCCCAATCTGAACACGGTTGCAAGCATGCCTCAGCTTGGGGCGGAGATGGGCAAGGCAGCCGACGGCGCAACTTCCGGGTTTGAAGACACGCTGCGCGGAGCCGTTCAGGGTGTCCAGCAAATGGAAAGCCAGGCGCAGCAGCAAGTGGCCGGTTTGTTGAGCGGAAACGGCCAAGACGTCCATAGCGCGGCTCTGGCGGTCGAGCAAGCGAATCTTTCCTTCGAGCTGATGCTCCAGGTCAGGAACAAAGTGGTCGGCGCGTACCAGGAAATTTCACGGCTTCAGTTCTAGGTGACGATCAATGGCGGCTCCGGAAGCAAAATCGTTTGCACAGGTGTTGGCAAACGCCGGCGCATTTTTTAAGGCGCTTAGCACGCGGCAGAAGCTGTTGCTGGGTGGCGGCGGCGTGATCGTGCTGGCGACGCTGCTGGTGTTTGTCACCCTGCTCGGCAAGCCGGAGATGAAGCCGCTGTACACCGGCATGAATGCAAATGATGCGCAGACTCTTGCCGCCAAACTGGCGGTGCGAAAGATTCCCTACGAGATCAGCGCTGACGGCGGCAGCATCAGTGTTCCGGCCGAACAACTGGATGCGGCGCGTCTGCAGATCGCAGCCGAAGGCAAGCCGCGAAGCGGGAGAATGGGGTTCGAATTGTTCGACAAGCAGAATTGGGCCGGCAGCGACTTCAGCGAAAAGGTGAACTACCAGCGCGCGCTCGAAGGAGAACTTGAGCGAACGATTCAGACCATGGATGGAGTCGAAAGCGTGCGCGTGCATTTGGCGCTGCCGCCCGATTCTATTTTCAGCGGCTCGGAGCGTGAGGCGAAGGCCTCGGTGATCCTGTCGATGCGGGGAGGGCGGATTACGCGGCAGACCGAAAGCGCGGTCGCCCGCCTGGTGGCCGGAGCGGTCGACAAACTGGCCTCCGAGGATGTCGCCGTGATCGATGCCGATACCAACAGTGCGCTGGCGAAGGATGCCGGCGGCGGCATCGACGCCAATGGGCGATCGCTGGAGGCAGCGCTTTCCGAACGGCTGGTGCAGACGCTGGAGCCCGTCGTGGGCGTGGGACGCGTGCGCGCCAGCGTCCGCATGGAATATGACCTCAGCTCCAGCGAGGAGCAGCAGGAGAGCATCGATCCCACCAAGACGGCACCGCTCAGCATGCAGCGCACGGAAGAGCGCTCCACTACCGCAGCCGGCGGCGTTGCCGGCACCGCCAGCAATCTGCCGAACAGCAGCGGCGGCACGGCAAAGCCTTCTGAAGAGGGTCAGAATACCCATTCCGAAAATGGAACGTATGCGGTCAGCAAGCTGGTGCGCCACACCATGGTGCCGGCGGGGCGCATCAAGCGAGTGGCGGCGGCCGTGCTTATTGACGATGAGGTGGAACTGAAAAACGAAGCGGGCCGGATTACCGAGCTCCGGCATCATCGCTCCGCCGAACAACTCGAGCAAATCGAGGAACTCGCCAAGGCAGCGGTGGGCGCCGATGACTCACGCGGCGATGTGGTTACAGTGCAGAACATCGGATTTCAGCCGGCGGTTCGAGACAAGCCGGCACCCCTGACGATGCTCAAGCGAGTACAGAACGGCGTCCGGGAATGGGGCCAGGCCATTCGATTTGCCGCCATTGGACTGCTGTTCCTGGCCATCTATGCGACCGTGCTGAAGCCCGTCAAGAAGCAAATGCTGGAGTCCCTCAAGGCTGCGGTGCGACCGGTCATGGCCGCAGATGCGAGGGCGGGGAGCGCGGCCGCTGACGCCGCGTCAATCACGCTTCCGGAAGCCCCGCTCGAAGCAAAGCAACTCGGAGCCCTTAAGAAGCAGATCGTCGAGAAGGTGAAGGCGGAGCCTTTGCCCACGACTCGTCTGGTGCAGACGTGGATTCGCGAAGGGGATGAAGCATAATGCCGACGACAACGGCGCTG
Organism: Candidatus Korobacteraceae bacterium; assembly: GCA_049519595.1. Lineage (GTDB taxonomy): Bacteria > Acidobacteriota > Terriglobia > Terriglobales > Acidobacteriaceae > CAWBRT01. Next base: position 19,644 of record JBEKQP010000002.1, read on the forward strand.
ACCGGAGTGACAAAAGCGGCGATCCTGCTGGTGTTACTGGGCGAGGAGGCTGCGAGCGCTATCTACCGGAACCTGCCACAACAGGAGCTGCACGAGGTCTCGCAGGAGATTGCAGGCATTGGCCTGATCCATCCTGACACCGCCCGGCAGGTGCTCGAGGAATACCACGGCATGACGCTCACGCAAGAGTACCTCGCCCAGGGCGGCAGGGAGTACGCATCTCGATTGCTGGTGAAAGCGTTCGGTGAGGATGGTGCAAGAAATCTGCTGGAATCGGTTTCGCGCGCCCAGGAGTTGAGCGCGAGCAAGCTGGATTCGCTACAGAAAGCCGATCCGCAGCAGCTGGCCAAGTTCCTGGAAAGCGAGCACCCGCAAACCATCGCGCTGATCATGGCACACCTGGAGTCGAAGCAGGCTTCGGCCTTGTTGATGAAGCTGCCGGAACAGACGCGCGCCGAAGCCGTAAAAAGAATGGCGCAGCTGCGCCAATTCTCGCCGGAAATGGCGCAGAAGGTCTCGGTGGTGCTCCACAAGCGCATGCAATCTCTTGGCGAACAGAGCAGGCGCGCCTATGCTGGCTTCCAGGGAGTGGCCGAGCTGCTGAACCGGATGGACCCGGCAGTGGGCAAGGTGATTCTGGAATCCATCGAACGCGACGATCCCGGGCTGGCGATGAGCATACGTAACTTGATGTTCACCTTCGACGACCTGCTCGGTGTCTCCGACGCCGGCATACGCGAATTGCTGGCGCAGATCGACAAAAAGACGCTCGCGATGGCGCTCAAAGTGGTACCGGACGAACTCCGAGACCACATCTTCAAGACCATGTCGTCGCGCGCCGTGCAGATGTTGAAAGAAGACATGGATGTGCTCGGTCCGGTGCGAGCCAGAGATGTGACCAGGGCACAGCAGGAGGTGGTGGCCCTGGCCCGGAAACTCGAAGCCGAAGGCAAGTTGGTGCTGAAGGCAGAAGGAGAGGACGAGTATGTCGTCTGAGCCAGCCCGTCCCGATCAGAGCGTAATGCCGCTATCGCCGTTCCCTTACCTGGAGTTGAGCTCAATCATCGGAGCGCCCTTCGACGCGGATGCGTTCGGCACGCAACCTCAGCCGGATTCATCGGCGAAGTTTTCCGAACAGGACATCGCTGACCGCTGCGCACAGGCCGACCGCTGCGGTTACGATCGGGGCCGGAAAGAAGCTGCGAACGCAGCCAAGAACGAGATTGAAGAGGCGATTGGAAAGCAGCGGGCGCGGGTCGATGAAGCACTGCGGCAGTTCGAAGCTGAAAAGCAACAATATTTCCAGCACGTCGAGGCGGAGGTGATTCAACTTTCGCTAGCCATTGCCCGCAAAGTGCTAGGGCAGGAGGCTGCGGTCGACTCCCTGCTGCTGGCCGGCACGGTGCGCGCGGCGCTGGACCGGCTGGGCAGCACCTCGAAGGTAACGTTAACGGTGTATCCGGCTTCGCTGAGCAAATGGGGCAAAGCGTTGGCGGAACGCCGCGAGCATATCGAGTTCGTCGAAGATGACTCATTGCCGCCGGAGGGATGCGTGCTTCGTTCCCAGCTGGGAACAACGGAAATCAGCCTGCAACAACAGCTCAAGGAGGTGGAACACAGTTTCTTCGACCTGTTGTCGCAGCGTCCCGCAATTGGAGCGCGCGTACAATGACGGCCTTATTGCATGATGGAAGCTTGTCATTTTGCAGGATACCCCTCTTACGGGGAGCGCGCGTGCAATGACGCCGATGCTGCAGTCCTACTTCGATGCGCTGTGCGCCACCCCGCCGCACCGCTGGGCCGGGAGCGTTCGCCAGGCCATCGGGCGGCTCGTGGAATCGGAAGGCCCATTCTGTTCGGTGGGCGAGTGTTGCAGCATTCAGGATTCCAATGGTGTTTCGCACGCGGGAGAAATCGTCGGCTTCCGCGGACCGGTGGTGCTTTCCATGCTGCTGGCGTCTACCGGGGGCGTCCGCTACGGAGACCGCGTCGAGACCGACGGCCGCCGGCCTTCGATCGCGGTGTCTCCGGCGATGCTCGGCTGTGCCATCGACGGCGCCGGCCGATCCCTCGAAGCGGGAAAAGGTTACTGCGCGGTGGAAAACAGGCCACTGGATTCGCCGCCTATTTCGCCGCTGGAGAGGCTGCCCATTCGCGAGCCGATTGGATGTGGCGTACGGGCGATTGACGGCCTGTTGACCTGCGGCAGGGGACAACGGCTCGGCATCTTCGGCGGCAGCGGCGTGGGCAAAAGCACCCTGCTCGGCATGATGGCCCGTGGAACGTCGGCCGACATGACCGTGCTGGCGCTGATTGGAGAACGCGGGCGCGAGGTGCGCGAGTTTTTGGAAGACACGCTCGGCGAGGAAGGCCGCCGCCGTTCAGTGGTGGTAGTCTCCACCTCGGACCAGTCTCCCCTGCTCCGCATAAGGGCGGCGATGGCCGCGACGGCAATCGCGGAATATTTTTGCGACCACGGCAAGCAGGTGCTGCTCGTCTTGGATTCGATTACTCGACTGGCGATGGCACAGAGGGAGGTCGGGCTGGCGGCCGGCGAGCCGCCAACTGCTAAGGGATACACGCCCTCTGTGTTCAGCATGCTGGCACGGCTGGTAGAGCGGGCCGGCTGCCGCGAAAAGGGAAGCATCACCGCTTTCTATACCGTGCTGATGGAGGGAGACGATCAGCAGGACCCGATCGCCGATGCGGTGCGTTCGCTGCTCGACGGACACATCGTTCTCGATCGCCGACTGTCCGCTGAAGGGCACTATCCGCCGATTCACATTCTCGACAGTCTGAGCCGTCTGATGCCCAACGTCTGTTCCGCTGAGCATCTTGCCAAAGCGGCCCGGATGCGGCGATTGCTGGCGGCCTACCACCGCTCGGAAGACCTGATTCGCATCGGCGCCTACCAGAAGGGGACGGATGCGGCGCTGGACCGCGCCCTGGAATTGCTGCCCCAGATCAACGAATTCCTCTGCCAAGGCGCGGCTGAGCGCGCGCCGCTGGCTGAAACGCTTGACCGGCTTCGCCGGCTTCCACAATGAGATTCCGCTTTGCCCTCGAAGCTGTGTTGCGCATTCGTCGCATTCGCGAAGACCAGCAACGCAACCTGCTGCTGGCTGCAAATATCGATTGTGACCGCCTACGCAGCCAGCTTGCCGCAGTGGAGCAGGATCAATCTCTGCGAAGAGCCATGGTTTCGCAGCAGATCGCGGCCGGCATCTGGGGTTCGGAATTGCAATTCGACAGTGACTGCATGCAGCAGACGAAAACTTTGCGGGATCAGATTCTGCTCCAACTTCAGGAAGCCACCAAGCGTGCCGGGCAGGAGCGCGCAAAGTATCTCTCGTTGCGCCGCGACCGCCGCGCCATCGAGGCGCTGCGCGACAGCGCTCAGCAGCAATTCGAGTGCGAACAGCGAAGACGAGAACAACTTGCGATTGATGAAATTTATCTGCTGTCCCGCGGGCGAGCGGAACAGAATCTGCCTAGCGACTAGGCAACACTTGCCGGGCCAGCCGCAGACCAGCTTTTTCGATTCCATCGGCAGAACTCTTCGTTGCCTTGAATTCAATGGTTTTCGCGGATTGCGAACGGATTCCGTGCGCTTGGGGTTTGGCGAGAAAAGTGCAAAAACCATTTGCGGACAATGATCGCCGGAAACATCCAAATCGCTTCGTCTGCTGCACAAAGCGCTCAAGGGGCAAGTGCAACCGGTAAATCGCCGGCTGCGGACTTTCAATTGGCCTTGCATGAGCACATGCGCAACGAACTGGGCAAATTCGCGGCGCGCCTGCCCGGAAGCGCGCGGTCCGCGGACGCCCCCCAGCGTGCCAAGAACTCCACTACCAGCAAACCCGCCAGGAAGCAGGTCTCAACCTCGCGGCCTGCGGCGGCTGCCCCGGATGAAACGGCTGCACCGCCGCAGCTTCGAACCCTTCCATCATTTCCGCCACCCGGTGCGACAGGCGCGAGCGTTTCCTCGACTCCTGCCGCGCAGGTAGATTCGTACCCAGCTCAGGGTTCGGGGCCGGGCCCTGCGGACGTGAGCGATGGCCGAGTTGAGCCCGCCGCTCATGAAAAGCTCCGGGCTCCTGCCGAGACGCCGGATGGCTCAGTCTCATCGGCGGTTTCCGTTGCCTTGGCCGGGAGTGCCCAGCAGGCTCCGGTTGACGACATTCAGCGTTCGCAACCAGAGCCGCCGAAAGCAGCTCAAGCGGGACAGCCTCGCTCATCAGTGCAAGCACTACCATCCGACGTTGATAAAGCGAGCCAAGACGCGTCGATAAGTTTGCCAGCAGGCGATCACGGCAACAAGCTTGAACTCGACGACGACCCAACCGCAGCCAGCGCGGTCGCAGCGCAGCCAAGCTCGGCCTTGCCGCCGCAGCAGCTCTCAGCCGCAGTCGTGTCAACCCTGCTGGCGGGCTCGGCGCAGAGCCCGCAAGCCAGTTTCGCAAAGCTAGCCGAGAGCGATGTCTCCGCGCAAGCAGTTGATGAAGTGTCCGCCGCGAAGCACGCGCCTTCGCGCAAGGATGTTGCCGATGGCCGCGATAGTGCATTGGGAGTCCACGCAAAAGCCGCACCCGCCGCGCTTGAACGGAAAGCGGCGGAAGCAGGCGATTCTCGAACTCCCGATGCAGCGGATCCGACGCAGCCGCGCGAGCAGGTGACTCAGGCCCACGCTTCCGATGCAGTTTCGAATTCATTCACCCAGGCACTCGCCGCCGAACGAAGCAAGCCGCCAGTGACTGAGACACCCACTCAGGAACCCACGCCGAGCGTGGGCGCTGCGACTCCGGAGCACATCCCCGGCACCATTGTCGAACTGCAGTCCGCGCGCATGACGAATAACGAGACCCAGGCGGAGATGCAGGTTGGGTTCCATACCGCCGATTACGGCCACGTTGAGATCAAGACAACGCTGCAGAATTCAGTGGTGGGCGCAACCATAGCGGTGGAGCACGCGGCTCTGCGCGAGCAAATCGCATCGGCTCTTCCCGAACTCAGGCACAGCTTTACGGAACGGCAAATCACTCTCGACTCGCTGACCGTAAGCGACTCGCTGTCGGCCTCGACATCATTCACCAATTCTCATCAACAACGCTCCAACCAGCGGCCAGCGGATGTCCCCTACCAAGGTTTCCAGGAAAGACCGGCAGAGCCGGATTGGGAAAGTAAATCCGGCGCGTCATCCGGGCCGGTGCTGCAACCGTGGGGCGGGGATTCCGGCTCAGAGCTGAATGTGTTGGTCTGAAAGGAAGAATCATCATGTACATCACGCCAACCCGCATGGACGCCACCACACCCACCACTCCTACCGCGCAGACTACGGCTAGCTCCTCGACCAATACACTGAGCGACACGCAATCGATGTTTCTTACGCTCTTGACCACGGAGTTGAAAACGCAGGATCCGACTGCGCCTGAAGACCCCACTCAAATGGTCGATCAGTTGGTGCAGTTCAACAGCTTAAATCAGCTCATCAACATCAACGGTTCCATGAGTACGCTGGTCAGCGATGCCACGCCCGCAACCACTTCCGGTAGCCAGACAACCCCGACAGGAGCAAACTAATGCCTGATTTTTCGATACCTCTTTCCGGGCTCATGGCCAGCCAAACGGCTCTTGCAGCCATCTCCAACAACCTTGCCAACATGAATACAACCGGTTACAAGGACAACGCCGTAAGCTTCCAGGACCTGTTCTACCAGAACATCGGTTCCACCGGCTCGGGGAATCCGGAACAGGTTGGCGCCGGGGTGGCGATTGGCAGCATAAGCACGAATTTCACCGGCGGAGATCTCCAGACCACCGGCGTCGATTCCGACGTTGCCATCTCCAACAATGGGTTCTTTGTGCTTCAGGGAGACAACGGGGCGAACCTCTATACCCGCGATGGCGGGTTCACTGTCAATTCATCCGGGTATCTGGTGTCCCAGGACGGATACCAAGTGCTAGGTTATTCGGCAACCAACGGGCTAGTGAATACGAGCCAGGCGCTCGGACCGTTGCAAGTGGGCTCGGGGGAGATGAACCCTCCCCAAGCGACTAGTTCGATCCAGTTGCAAACCAACCTGAATGCAGGCTCTGCCGTCGGGGACACCTATTCGACTTCCATCGACGTCTATGACTCACTCGGCGACTCCCATGTGGTGACGGTAAACTTCACGAAGACGGCCGCAAACACGTGGGGATATACGATGACGGTTCCAGGCGCCGATGTAGGGACCAATCCCTCTGGCTGGAACTCCGCCACACCGTATACGGCGGGAGAGTTGGTCGTCCCAAATCCTCCGAATGGCTACTTGTATAAGTGCACGACGGCGGGAACCAGCGGCGCCACGGCGCCAACATTCCCAACCGGCAGCGGCACCACCGTAACCGACGGAACCGCCGTTTGGACGGAGCAGAGCGCATTTCCGCCGGTGATCAGCAGTGGAGCGTTAAACTTCGATGGCACCGGCGCATTAACATCATGGACGGATGCCAGCCTCAATACCAACAGCGCCACCACGAACATCACCGGAATCAGCGTTAGCGGCCTCGCCGATGGCGCCAAGACCCTGACGTTCGATTGGGACCTCTCCAATAACGGATCGCCGCTTCTGACCCAGGTAGCAGCGGCCAGCAGTACGCCTTCGACCACCCAGGACGGAACCAGCAGCGGAACCTTGACTGGTTTTTCGATCAACAGCGATGGCACGATCGCGGGAGCTTTTGCCAATGGTACGCAAATACTCGGCCAGATTGCTTTGGCCGGCTTTAACAATGAGCAAGGCCTGGCGCGGCAAGGCGGTGACAACTTTACCGCGACGCTGGCTTCCGGGCAGGCCGCCATTGGCGCTCCCGGTACAAGTGGGCTCGGCAATTTAACCGGCGGCTCGCTGGAGAGTTCCAATGTGGACATCTCGACAGAGTTTTCAAACCTGATCATCGCGCAGCGCGAGTTTGAGGCAAATGCCAAATCGATCACTACCTTCGACGAGGTCATGCAGGACACAATCAATCTCAAGCACTAGATCAGGTTTCAAGAAGGGTATCCCGAGGCTACCGAGCTTCGCTGGATATACCTTCGGCGAAACTGGTCAAGGCATTGACCCGGCCGGCATGAGCAAGGTGCCTGGCCGGGCCTATCTTAAGAATGTCTTCATGAAATCCCGCCAACATTGTTTCCGATACTCGGCAGCCGCATTCGAAACTTGAGCGCAAGCTTCTCTCATCACACCTCTAAGTTGCCTGTTTTGAGATCACTTCAGAAGTTGAACGATTTTCCTTCGTTGCTCGGCATTGCGATTGCATTTCAGCTCACCAGAGAACGAGCCAGGCCCGCAACTGCAGCGAGTGTCCATCTCACCCGGGCAGAACGAGTGGGACGCAGTGGCTGGGCGGATATGGCCTGAGACTGAAATCTCTTTTGGGACGAGATGGCCGATTCTGACCAACGCGGAACTGTTGTTGAATCCGTCGACACTCTGAGCTCAGTCGCAAAGTTCAGTTGCCGGATGTCGCTGGAAATACCCGTTCCACGATTTACCGTGCGCGATCTATTGCGGCTCTCGCCGGATGATGTGATCGACACCTGCTGGGCGCAGACCGCTGATGTTCCGCTGCGGATTAATGGATTGCTGCTGAGCTGGGCTGAATTCGAACTGATCGGTAACAAAATGGCGGTTCGATTGACGGAGTTGGAATGACGACCAAAAAGACAAGTTGCGAATCGCGAATGAGCGTTTCCCGGAAGACCAACCGAAACGGCAAGAAAAAGATGCAGCCGCCCTCTGTCTCACACCGCGCGCTTGGCCTTTTCGCCGCCATGTTGCTGCACCGCTGTTCGAAGCGGCTGTCAACCGTGTGGCGAAATCTGCGGCGCCGTCTGCGCCCGCAACGCAGACCGCACAGCCTGCGCGTATGCAATGTGATTTCACTCGGCGAGAAGCGCTTCGTCGCCGTTGTGCAATATGGACGCAGGCGCTTCCTGGTGGGCGGCGGGGCCGGGGCGGTATCGTTACTGGCAAAACTCGACCGTGATGATTCGTCGGCAGAGCTGCTGTCGGCGACGCGGGAGGTGCGGAGCAATCTGCCTCCGTTGCCGCTCATTCCCGCCGCCGCGGCCGATGCGTCGCCATTCAACCTCGCGATGAAGGAATCGTCCGTGGGGACACGGCTGGCCATATGAAGAGCTTCAGGTTTTGGCTCGGTCTTCTCGCTTTCTTCCCAGCACCGGCCTGGGCCGGACCAACCATTCCCGGCCCGCCCCGAGATGCGACTCTGGGATGGTCCGGCTTTGGCCAAAGCGGGTCGGTGCCCTGGAGCATCGTTGTTCTGCTCACGCTGCTGACCCTGCTGCCGGCACTGTTGCTGTGCATGACGCCATTCGTGCGCCTGCTGGTGGTATTCCATTTCCTGCGGCAAGCGTTGGGAACGCAAACCGCCCCGACGAACCAGACCCTGTTGGGGCTGGCGCTGGTGCTCACTTTCTTTCTTATGCAGCCGGTGGGCGTGGCGATCCAGCAAACTTCAATTGCTCCGTTCCATCAGGGAAAAATCGATGCCTGGCAAGCGCTCGAAGCGGGCAGCGCGCCCTTGAAGTCGTTCATGCTTCGCTTCGTGCGGCCCAAGGACGAGTCGCTGTTCCTGGAGCTGGGGAACGTTCCGCGGCCCGCACGCGCCGAAGATTTGCCGTTTCGCGTGGTTATGCCAGCTTACATCCTTTCTGAACTCAAAGCCGGATTCCAGATCGGAGCCGTGCTGTTTCTTCCCTTCCTGGTAATCGACATCGTCGTGGCCTCGATCACGACTTCGGTGGGGATGATGCAGCTGCCGCCGGTGGTGATTTCGACTCCTCTCAAGCTTTTGCTGTTTGTGATGGTGGATGGCTGGAATCTTTTGATCGGGTCGTTGATGCGCAGTTTTGTCTGAGGTGCGTGATGCCCATGGAAACCGTAGTGGAACTTGGACGCCGGACATTGGAGGCGGCGTTGACGGTCTGCGCTCCCATCCTGCTGATTGCGACATTAGTGAGCGTCACCGTCAACATTCTTCAAGTGCTGACCTCGGTACAGGAAATGACGATCGCAACCGTTCCGCGGCTGCTGGCAACCGCCGGGGCCCTGTTGCTGCTGATGCCGTGGATGCTGCGCAAGTTGACGCAATTCACCCTACAGATTCTGTCAAACTTCCGGCCTTTTCTGGGTTGAGTGGCTATGGGCACCTTGGAACTGGAAACAATAGTTGCGGGAGCGGTGACGGTCGGGTTGCGCGTGAGCGGAATCCTGGTATTCGCCCCGTTCCTCGGCAGCAGCTCCATTGCGCCTCGCATCAAGGGCGGACTGGCATTGGCGTTGACGCTGTTGCTCTATCCCGTATGCGGGCGGCAACTGGATTTCGCGGCGCCGGGGAGCTGGCTGCACGTGGCGGTGGGTGAAATAGCGTTTGGTTTGCTGATCGGTCTGGCAGCGAATCTGATTTTCGAGGCCGCGCAGATGGCCGGAAGTATTCTCGGCTTCCAGATGGGCTATTCGCTGGTCAACGTCATCGACCCGCAGTCGCAGGTTGAAACCCCGGTGCTCGCCGTGCTTCACCAGACGATCGCGCTGCTCATCTTTCTGCACCTCAACGTTCATCACTGGCTGCTGCGCGCCGTGACGCGCAGTTATGCCTATCTCCCGGCGGGTACGGCGTTCCCGACCGGCTTGTCGGCTGGAGCCCTGCTGCAGGCGGCTGGTTCCATCTGGTTGGTTGGCATCCAGATCGCCGCGCCGACGCTGGCGGCGACGCTCATGGCCGACTTCGCGCTTGCTTTTCTGGGTAAGGCGTCGCCGCAGCTGCCAATCATGATCGTGGGCATGTCGGTGAAGAGCATGCTCGGAATGTTGGCGTTGATCGGTTCGTTGACGTACTGGCCACGGCTGTTTGAAAACCAATTTTCTCGCAGCATTGAGTTATGTGAACGAATGTTGCGGCTTGCGCACTAAAGCAGTTCCAAGGCCCGTATACCCAGTACGAGCTTTTCGCAATTCTGGTTTAAAGGACGACTTCGATGGCGGGTGAAAAAACCGAGCAACCGACGCCGCGAAGAAGACTGAAAGCTCGCGAACAAGGACAGGTACCGCGCAGCCGCGAGCTGAGCAATGCGCTGGCTACCTTGGCTGCCCTGCTCGTGTTTGCTTGGCAAATCGACAAAGCCACCGCCCACTGGGCGCAGTACACGCGGCACGCGCTGACGGTTGCCATGAGCACCGATCTGAAACCGGAGACCGAGTTGCTGCCGCGTACGGCGTGGTTCGCGCTCCGCTGGTCGGCAGCCCCTATCGGAGCGGCATGGCTGACCGCAGCCATCGTTTCGCTGGCCCAGGGCGGACTGGTGTTTTCTCCGGCGGCGCTTGCCTTCAATCCGTCGCGGCTGAGTCCGGCCGCCAAGCTGAAGCAGATATTTTCGATCACCGGTCTCAGTGCGCTGTTGAAATCCCTGTTGCCGGCCGGCTTCATTCTCTACCTGTCCGCGCAGGTCATCATGCGGGATTGGAACATTCTGCTGCACGGCACGCGCTGGAACCCGCGCCAATTCGCATCGTTCCTGATGGGCCGCATCTTCGAGATCAGTTGGAAAAGCATGCTGGTCATGTTGATCTGGAGCGCGCTGGATTACCTGCTGGTTCGTCAGAAGCACGAGAGCGGGTTGAAGATGAGCCGCGATGACCTTCGCGAGGAGATGAAGCAGACCGAGGGAAATCCGCAAATCAAGATGCGCATCCGCCGTTTGCAGCGACAGGTGCGGCGCAGAAAAATGCTGCAAGACGTGCAGCGTGCCGCCGTCGTGGTAGCCAATCCCAATCACTTCGCTGTCGCGCTGCAGTACGGCCCGGAACTAACCGCTCCGGTCGTGGTGGCCAAAGGGCGCAACCTGCTGGCGGAGCAGATCAAGCAGGCAGCGCGCTGGCACGGCATCGCAATCATGGAGAATCCGCCATTGGCGCATGCTCTTTACCGTTCCGTGCAGATCGGGCAGGCCATTCCGGCAAAGCTCTACGCCGCCGTGGCGGAGATTCTTGCGTTCGTCTATCGCATGCAGGCGCAGACGGCGCGGGCAAAGGAGCGCGGTCATGGCCGCTAAGAAACCCGCAGTCGCGCCGAAAGGGCATGCCGCCGACTGGGTTCTTCCGGCCGCCACCGTGGGCCTCGTATTTGTCATGCTGATCCCGCTTCCGGCTCTCTTGCTCGATCTGCTGCTGGCCCTCAGCATCACCGCTTCGGTGCTGGTATTGCTGGCCGCCGTGCATATCCTGCGTCCGGTACAATTCTCGGTTTTCCCAAGCCTGCTGCTGCTGCTGACGCTGTTCCGGTTGTCGCTGAACCTGGCGAGCAGCCGCCGGATTCTGCTGCACGGCAGCGAAGGAGCGAGCGCCGCCGGCAGCGTGATTGAAGCCTTTGGGCAGTTCGTGGTGGGCGGCAACTACGTTGTCGGTTTCGTACTTTTCCTGGCGCTGATTGCGATCCAGTTTCTGGTTGTCAGCCACGGCGCGGTGCGCACCGCCGAGGTCACGGCGCGCTTTACGCTCGACGCAATGCCGGGAAAGCAGATGGCCATCGATGCCGACCTGAACGCCGGAATCATCGATGAAACGCAGGCGCGTATCCGCCGCGAAGACGTTACCCACGAAGCTGAATTCTACGGCGCCATGGACGGCGCGGCGCGATTCAACCAGCGCGACGCGATGGCAACCATTCTGATCACGGCGATCAACATCATCGCGGGATTTTTGATCGGAATTTTCCAGTTCGGCATTCCGCTGACGGAGGCCCTAAAGACCTATACGGTTCTGACCGTGGGCGATGGCCTGGTAACGATGATTCCTTCGCTGCTGGTCTCGGTGGGAGGCGGCATCGTGCTGACTCGCGCCTCTTCGCGCAGTTCGCTGGGAAGCGATTTGCAGCAACAATTGTTTTCCAACGCTCGAGTGCTGTGGATCGCCGCTGCCGTCATCCTCTCTTTGGCGCTGATTCCCGGCCTGCCAAAGCTCACTTTCTGCTGCATCTCCGGTGGGGCCGCTCTGCTTGCCAAGCGGCTGTCAAAGCAAGAAACGGTGCCGAAGGCCGCGGCCAGTGATCCGAATGCGCCGGGAAGCTCCACAACCGGCGCCGCGCAGGAGGCTCTGGAGTCATTGTTGGCACTCGACGAATTAAGTCTTGAGGTCGGTTATGGTCTGGTTCCCCTGGTTGACGCCAAGCAGGGCGGCCAACTGCTGCAGCGCGTGCGTTCCCTGCGCAAGCATCTGGCCGTGCAATTGGGATTCATCGTCCCCCCGGTCCACATTACCGACAATTTGCGATTGAAGCCGCGGGAATACGTGGTGTACCTGCGTGGAGTCGAGATCGCGCGCTGGGAGATGCGGGAGGGCTGCATGCTTGCGATCAGTTCTGATCCAACCCCTCCGCAATTGTCCGGCACGGATACACGCGAGCCGGCCTTTGGAGTTCCCGCGAAATGGATCTCCGCTTCGGCTCAGGATGCGGCCCGTGCGGCGGGATACGCGGTCGTGGATCAAACGTCGGTTTTGGCGACGCACCTGGCGGAGCTGATCAAGCAGCACGCGCACGAGTTGCTCTCCCGGCACGAGACCAAGCGGCTGGTCGATCGCCTCAGCGAAAGCCATCCCAAGTTGCTCGAGGAACTAATTCCGAAGTTGTTGTCGCTCGGAGAAGTGCAGAAAGTTTTGCAGCAACTGTTGCGCGAACAGGTTTCGATTCGCGATTTGGGGACCATTCTGGAAACGCTGGTTGAGATTGCGCCAGCCAGCAAGCATCCCGTGGTGCTGGTGGAAACGGCACGTCAGGCGCTGGGGCGTGGGTTGGTCCGTCCGCTGCTGAACGAAGATGGCAATCTCAAGGTGGTAACCGTCGACGCCTCGCTGGAGGAAGAGCTGGCGCGGTCGTTCCAGCCGCAAATGCCCTCCTCGACCGCTTTACAGCCGTCGTTCGTGCGCCGCGTACTGGATTGCCTGAAGGGGATGATGGGAGAGCAGGTCACGATGGCGACTCCGATCCTGCTCTGCGGCTCTCCCGCACGTTTTCATCTCCGTCGTTTGCTGGAACCATTTTTACCGAAAGTCGTGGTGCTATCGCCGGGCGAGATCCCCCCGATCGTGCAAGTGCAGTCCATTGGAATCGTGAAATGAATTCGAAAGCGTGAGGCAAAATCAGATGACGCCAGCCAAACGTGCTTACACCGAGTCTGCCCTACCGGAAGAAGAACGAAATCAGGCTTTAATGGAACACCTGCCGCAGGTTCGCTACATCGCGAGGCACATCCACGACCGCCTGCCCCAACACGTTTCCGTCGAGGATATGGTGCACGCAGGAATCCTCGGTCTGATCGACGCTTTACAGAAGTACGACGGAAGCAAGAACGTACAGTTCAAAACCTATGCCAAATTCCGCATACGCGGCGCCATACTCGACAGCCTGCGCGAATTGGACTGGGGGCCTCGCGACCTGCGGCGCAAAGCCCGCCGCTTGGAAGAGGCAGCGAGCCGTCTGGGCAGCGAACTGGGGCGCTCGGCCAGCGAACAGGAACTTGCCGACGAATTTGGCGTCAGCTTACAGGAGTTTCAGCACATGCTGAGCGAATTGGAGGGGCTCGATCTCGGCACCTTGCAAATCGAGTCCGGCGAGAACGGACGCCAGGAGGACTTGTGCGAGTACCTGCCGGGTGACCCGGACGAGAGCCCTTATTTGCTCTGCCTGCGCTCGGAGATGAAGGAGATGCTCGCCCACGCGATCGGCGAACTCTCTGAAAGAGAACAGCAGGTACTCTCCCTTTACTACTACGAAGAGCTCACCATGAAGGAGATCGGCGTCGTACTCAGTATCGGCGAATCGCGCGTTTCGCAAATTCACTCGCTGGCGATTGTCCGGCTTCGCACTCGACTACAGGAAACGCTTACGGCAAAGGCCGTGCCGGCCCGGTTGCAGGCAGGGGTTATGGAATCGGCCATGGGGGGAATGTGGAAAAGGTCCTGAACCAGGAAGAAATTGATGCCATGTTCCGCGCCGCGCGTGGCGCAACCGACGCAGCCGCCCCTGCGCAGCAGGTGAAGTACTACGCGTGGGATCTTCAGCAGGCAGGGCAAATCAAAAAGGAGCAGGTCAGGGCAATCAGTATGTTGCACGAGGGCTTCGCCCGCACTCTGACCCATTCGCTCGGCGCTTACCTGCGGGTGGTTTTTGAAGCCAACGTAGTCTCGGTCGAGCAGCTTACGTTTCGCGAGTTTCTCTCTCGGATTCCCGATCTCGCGTACTCGGCGTCTTTCATGGTCAATCCGATGGGCGTGGCGGGGGTGATGGTGCTGGACCTTTCGCTCACCTTCCCGATCATCGATCTGCTGCTGGGCGGAAGTGGAACGGCGGAGCAGGAGCCTCGCGAGATCACCGAAATCGAGGAACAAATTCTGGAAGGGGTGGTGCAGATTCTATGCCGGGAGCTGGAAACCGCATGGCAATCGTTGGGCCTGCAATTCGTCTCCGAGCAACGCCTTCAACCGGCGCAGTTACAGCGCTTGATGCCGCCTAACGAAAAAGCCTTGGCGCTCAGTTTCGAAATTAAAATGCCGGCATCGCGCGGAATGTTGAACGTGATTTTCCCCGCCGTAGTTTCCAACGCTCTGCTGCGCAAACTCTCGCGCGAGGTTGCCTACCAGAGACCGCACGGCTCAGCCGTCACTGACAAGTTGCTGCGCTCGCGCATCCAGGAGTGTCCGTTCACGGTCGAGTTGGACGCGACTTCCATTTCGGTTCCCGTGTCGGCACTACTGAAACTCCGGCCCGGCGATGTGTTGCGACTGCAGCATTCCGTCCGTCAGGTTCCTAAACTGGTGGTCACCGGCCAGGAAATATTCGAGGCCATGCCAGCCAGAATGGGGGCTACGCGCGCCGCTCAGGTGGTACGCGCGATTGAGTCGCCCGCGGAAACTTCCGCCGGAGTACGGCCATGACCACACCTGCGAACCCCGGTCCCGTCGACCTGTTCCGCGGGTCTCTACTTAGCGCCTTTGGAGACGTTATTTCGCAGGTGTCCGGACACCCGTGGAAGATTGAACCGGCTCAGACCGAGGCGGCGGAAGCGGAAGTGGAGGTCGGGTTCGATTGTCGAGGATCGGTACACGGGCCGTTTTCCTTCCGCATGTCCGTTGCTGCCGCGGTTCGCCTCGCCAAATTGCTCACCTGCGAACCCATGCCTGAAAACGTCGCGGAGCTGAGCGCCGACGACCGCGAGGCGCTCGATGAACTGCTGCGGCAAGTGGTCGGGATCGCAGCCACCAGATCGGAAACGAATCTTGGCAAGCTTGAACTGGCGTTCATCGGCCCCTCGACGACAGCGCAGGACGGAGAGCATTTCCCATTCTCGGCTGCCGCGGGGAGCGAGACGCTTCAACTTCAGATCTGTATCGGCAAGGATCTGGGTGAGTCGTTGGCGTCGGCCGCAAGCGAGTCGAAAGACGCCGAGGTCAGTGCGGTGGCGCTGCCGTCTGTCACTCCGCCCGGCGCATTGACCCAGGCGGCGATCCGGGACGGAAATCTCGAACTGTTATGGGATGTCGCGCTCTCGCTGACGCTCCGTTTCGGGCAGCGCGAACTGTTGCTGAAGGAAATTCTGGAGCTGAGTCCCGGAGCTGTAATCGAACTTGACCGGCAAGTCGACGAGCCGGTCGATTTGCTCCTCGACCGCAAAGTCATCGCACGCGGCGAGGTCGTGATTGTGGATGGAAACTATGGTTTGCGGGTGACCGAAGTCGCATCCGCAGCCGAAAAACTGGCGTGTCTTCCCTGAAGGATGATTATGCAATGGAAAGTACCCTATGGGCGGATGTTCCGTCTGCTGAAACCCATGACTCAAACCTGCGCAGGAACCGAATGCAGCAGACACTATCCCCTGATGAATGGCTGGATACAACGGGACGAAGGCCTGCACACTCAGGATGGCGACTGGTTCTGCTCGCCCGCGTGCTTCGAGCGGGGCATGACGCTCCGCTTGGCGCAACTGCCGACCTCACAGCGGCCACCGAGAACGAACCGCATTCCGTTGGGGCTGCTGCTTCATAAGCGCGGGGTGATCACAACCGAGCAGCTCAACCTGGCTCTGGACGAGCATCGCAGCAGCGGGATGAAACTGGGGGAATGCTTGCGGCGGAAATACGGCATCCCGGAAAGTGAGATAGCCGGTGCAATAGCGGCGCAGTGGTCCTGCCCAACCTTCCCAGCCTCGGAGATCGCTCCGGTATGGTTAGGTGTTCTCCCGCTACGCTTGATTGAACGTTACCGAATCCTGCCGGTCCGGTTGATCGAGCCCACCAGGCAGCTGTTTGTGGGTTGCGCGGAACGTGTGCCCTACGACGTCCTGTATGCCATAGAAAAGATGTTGGAATTGCGAACCGAACCCTGCATTATCAGCGACTCTGCTTTCACCTCCCAGCTCCGGCAGCACAGCAATGACACGGTGGAGAATGACATTGTAGTGGAAAGCCTGACATCCCCGGCGGAAGTGGCGCGCATGACACGCAACTACGCGCAACAGTTGCAGGCGGATGAAGTTCGCTATGTGCTCTGTGGAAGTTACGTCTGGCTTCGCGTGCACGGGCGGCGCCATCGCATGAATCTGCTCTATCGTCCTTGGGGCGCGGCGGCGATACTCAGTCCCATGGATCTACGGACAACGCCCGTGCTCAACACCTGACCTGCAGGATGAGGGTAGGCCGGATTCGCGCAAGGTATGCCCCGCGAAGCAGCCCGATGGAGATCGCTAAACGCAGACCGATTGTGAACTTGCTCTAAAGCCCGCGCCAGCCGCTGCCGATGATGTCAGGGAGCGACATGCGTGGCGGCTACCAACCCGTACGGTTTCCCGGCAATCCAGACGAGGACGCAGTCCTGCAGGAACTGGAGCGCTTGGAATTCTCACCGGCCCGGCTCCCATTGAGCGAGACCAATCTGCGGAAGTTCTCCAGCCTACTGCATGCGCCAATCTTGGAATTAGATCGCATTGCCACGAGCGTCGAGCACGATCCGCTGCTGGCAGTCGGGGTTTTGCGGCTCGTGGCCGATGAATTGGCCGGTGTCGACTCAATCCGCATCTCCGATTGCATCGTTATCGCCGGACGCATACGGCTGCTTGCGCTTGCCGAGTCAACGAACTCCGCACCCGTCGGCATTTCCGCAATTGACGACTTCACGGCGCGCTCGCGTATTTTCTCCCTGATTGCTTCACGCCTGGCGGCTGCTGCCAGTACTGTCGATCCCGCCGCTGCCCGGCTCGCCGGTTTGCTTCACGCCCTCGGAGAGCTGCCAATCCTGCTGTCGGGAGGCACCATCGACCATTACTCGCCGGCCGCGATTGCAGGTTGGGGCAAGAGGCTGGCCGCAAGCTGGCATCTGCCTGCAGCTCTCGTCAGCGCCATCGCCGCCTACGATACGCGGGGATGCGACAGCTCGCCCGATCCCATGCGACTGATCATCGGCGCAGCCCGTCACTTGATGAGTTGCCAGGTAGTTGAAAACGCACTGTGCGCTGTGGTCTCGATCGACGGTGGGAAGAGAAAAGTGAAGCGGTAAAGTGCCAGAGGTTTAGCTGAGGCATGCAAAAAGAGGTGGTCCTGATGAAACCCGTTAAAGCATTGATCGTCGATGACTCATCCGTGATGCGGAAGATCGTTGAGCGTTCTCTTCGCCAAGCCGGCATTGAGTTATCAGGAGTAGTCGAAGCCGCCAACGGCGTCGAGGCACTTGCTGTCCTGGGACGAACCAAAGTGGATTTGATTTTGAGCGATATCAATATGCCGGTCATGGACGGACTGGAGTTCGTCCGGCAGCTTCAGGGAGTCAAAGAGGCGAAGAATATCCCTGTGGTGATGATTACCACCGAGGGAAGCGAATCCAACGTGATGCAGGCTTTATCACTCGGAGCCAAGGGCTATATACGCAAGCCCTTCACCCCGGACCAGGTGAAGGAATATGTACTACCGGTCCTGGAGCCATGAAATGAAAATAACAGATCCACCGCCAGCCATCGCCATTGACCGCGTGGCTTGGGCGTCGCAACTTTGCGTGGGCGCACAGGAAGTGTTCGCGATGATGGTCGGCACGAAATTGTTTCGTTGTCCTGATCCGCAGCCGATGATCGTGCCCGAATTCACGGCGATGGTGGGCATGGCTGGTGCAATTTGCGGGGTTTTCACCATCCGTTGCAGCGAATATGCGGCTTCGGCAATTGCCGCCAAGATGCTCGGCATTTCCATTGAAGAGGCAAGCCAGGAAAAGTGGGATGCCATGGGCGAGGTCTGCAACATGGTGGCTGGGAGTTTCAAGTCCAAGCTTGCCGACGGCGGACAAAACTGCATGCTTTCGGTCCCAACCGTAATCACCGGCGCCGATTACAAGCTCCGCTCGCTGGCCGATGAAGAATCCATCGAAGTGTGTCTGCAATTCGATGACGAACCGCTGTGGCTTTCTCTCGAACTGCACAAATAATCCAGCCGAAGCTGAAAATGTGTTTAATTCAGCGGCAAGTAGTTCAGCAAGCTTAGGGATTGCGCCTTGGCGGTCGCTTCCAGCGCCGCCTGTTGCGCCAGCGCAGCCTGCGACATGTCGCTTGCGGCTTTGGTCGGGTCCGCCGCCACCAATTGATTCTCGTTCTGTTGCAGGTCCACTTTTTCCTGGCCTAGAAAATTTTCTTGCGACGTCAGGCCGCTCAGAGTATTGCCATAGAAAACGCGGGAAGTATTTACCCCATCGAAGGCGTTTCGCAACTGTTCGGTAGCAGTGCTAATGTCACTTGACGAGCCCGTTTGAAGCGCATTCACGAGCGTTTGCAGGCTAGCGAACACATCCGCCGTTCCGGAGCCAAACAGTTGGTCTCCCGGCACTGAGGTCGCGACCTGCTGCCCCTCGCCGATCTGGATTTGATTGGTTTGATCGTTGCCGGCGTATTGCACGCCCGAAGATGAGTTTGGATCCGTCACGTACGGCGCGGACGACGTTGCCGTCCCTCCAAATAGATAAACACCCTCAAAGGCCGTGTTCGCCAGCGAAAATACCTGATCCTTGATGTCGCCGACCTGCTGGGCAATGGCTTGGCGGTCGCTGTCTGACAGCGTTCCATCGCCTCCTTCCACTCCCAGTGAAATTGCTTGCGTCAGTTGGGTAATCACCGAACTCAAGGTCGAATCAGCAGTTGTCATGGTCTGCTGCACAGAATCGATATTTTGCACGTATTGATCGTCAGCCCCGAGAGCAGCGTTATTGACCACATCTGCCGCAGCCGCCGCAGGGTCGTCGGATGGGACGTTCACGCGCAGTCCGGTAGCAAGTTGCTCGATTGCGGTCTGCTCCTGGTTTTGCGATGCCTGCAAATAAAACAGCATGTCTGTCTGCGTATTAGGATTCACGCGCATAGTTATCTCTCGTTAGGTCATGGCCGTTTCAACGCCAAGATTGATTGACGCCAAGGTCAGATCGTCAACCACCGAAACTACCCGGGCCGCCGCTTGGTAGGCCCGCTGATAGGTGAGAAGATTGCTCGCTTCCTCGTCGGTCGATACACCCTCGACCGAACCTTGTTCATCCTGAAGCTGCTGCTGCATCAAGGAACTGGCATCTGATTCCGACTGAGCTTGCGACACGCCATTGCCGACCTGGAAGACGATCCCCGAAAGCATCTGTACCGGCGTCTGGGAATTCACCAACGGCTGGCTGCCGACATTGATCATGGCCAGCAGGTTGCTGTTGTCACCGCTTGCCGTCGCGCTTGCGCTGGCGGCAATCTGGCTCGGATTGGTGATGGCCACGGACATGCTCTGGGCGGCGCTGGCTCCCGCGGTTACAGAAAACAATGCTCCGCCCTTGTTGCTGTTCAGATCGTAGCCGTTTTCGTTTGCCGTGTTGATGGCGCCGGCGAAACTGCTGGCCAGCGTATTCAGGCTGGAGAGTACTCCCGCGATCTGACCATCGCGCGCCTGAAGCATGCCCCCAAGTTGGCCCGCGGTAATCTGGCTGGTGATATCTTGCCCCTGAGCCGATAGCACATCCTGAAAACTCGTGGAGCTGTTGACCGCGGTCGACAGCGCGAAGCTCTCGCCGCCAACCACCAAAGGAGTGCCGTTCGCCGTCGTCAACGTCACGCCTTCCGAACTCTGGGTCACCGAAAATCCGATTAGAGTCGACAGCTGGGACATGAGATTCTGCTGCTGGTCTTGCAGGTTATTGCCGCTTTGCCCGGAACCTTGCGCGGAGGTTAGCTGGGCATTCACCTGCGCCAGTTGCGCCGTCAATTGATTGATCTGGTTTACCGACTGCGTCACTCCGAGATCCAGATTCTGTTGCGTACCCGTCAGTTGCGCAGCCGTATTCTGGAAGGCGCTGGCAAGATTATTGGCGTCGGTCAGCACCGTGGCACGCAAGGTGGGATCCGCTGGAGATGTCGAAAGCTCTTGCAGGCTACTGAAGAATGCGGTCATCGCGTCGGGAACACCGCCATTGCCCGAGGCAAACAGCGTTTGCACCGGCTGCATCGCGTTCACAATCTCCTGGCTGGCGCTCTGCTGTTGAGTTTCCTGCTGCACCCTGGAATCCAACAGCGGGTCGCGGATGCTCTGCACCGAGCCTACGGCCACGCCATCCCCAACGTCGCCCAACGCTCCGGAGGAAAAATCCGACTGTTCCTCGAGTATGACACTTCGCCGCGCGTAGCCCGGAGTACTGGAGTTCGCCAGATTATTTGACGAAACATCCACCTCCTCCTGATTCGCCGCCAGGGCACTCATCGAAATTGACAGCGCATTCAGTAAGCCGGACATTTTTCTCTCACATCGCGATCCCGCGTCTATCGGCGCTTTCGACCTGCCCAAATCTGCGCATCGTCAAGCGCATTCCCCGCAGGCGAACCATGCGCCGCAGGAATGCCGCCGTTGTTTTGGCCGTACGGCGCACGTTGGCTAGCGCCTCTCCATCACAGGCCGCGAAATCGGCGGCGGTAAGCCGTAATGCAGCTTCCTCGCAGCGCGCTGCAAGCTGCTCAATTGAGCCCGCAACACCTCCGCTACAGACGCCTTGCAAGGCGAAAAGTGCGGCGAGAAGTTCTGCGGCGTTATCGGAGATCTTCATGGCACGTCGGATATCCACGGATCGAATTCCCGGTTCAGCTTTCGCCAAACTGGGCGGCAAACATGGCGTTCGCTACATTCACCGGGTTCACCGTGTAGGTTCCTTGCTCGACCATCGTTCGCAACTGCTGAACCCGATCTCCCCGCATGTCGGGCATGGAATCGAGTTGCGTTTTCAATTCGCCGATGCTGCCACCCAACGACACAATGGCCGCATCCCCGGACTGCATCGTCCGCGACCCGGGCGTCGGTCTGGCTCCCGAACCTTGGTTCAGCGTCGGATCGTTGATCGTACTGTCGGTTGTCGCTACGAAGCTGATATTCATCTGGCACCTTCCTCGTGCTTTCTTCGCCACTGCTGGTAATATCGGCGGCGCATTAGAAAACTTTAATCGCCGCTTCTGCACCGCTCATCCGGTCCCGAGCCTCACTCTTTAGCCGCCGGTGCACCAGCTTGGCTTTCTGCTGTATCGGGTTGCGGCAGATACTTGAGGATCATCTTGGCAAATCCGAAACCACCGGCCTTCGCTATTCCGGTTGCCAACGCCTGCGTGGCCATGCTGGCCTCGGTGTCATGCGCAGCGTCGGCGGGTTGCTCGCCCGGCACACAAGAATAGGCGTGCTCCATCTTCTCCAGCACCTTACTGAGCAGCATTGCCTCGAATTCGATGGCGTGGCGACGCAAGCTCACGGCGTCACCGCCCGCCGTCCCCACTGTCGGGGCCGCCACGTCGGGCGTGAGCGGAGCCGCGAATTGCACCTGCATCAGATCACCTCCAGCTCTGCCTGCAGAGCTCCAGCCGCTTTGATTGCCTGCAGAATCGAGATCACGTCCTGCGCCGTAGCACCAATCGCCTGCAGGCCGTTGACCAGTTGTTCGACGCTTGCCCCCTCGCGCAGTTCGATTCGTCTGGCCGGACTGTCCTGCATCTTCACCGTAGTCTGCGGAGTCACCACGGTTTGCCCTCCTTTGCTGAAGGGCAGTGGCTGAGAAACCTTCAACTCGGTCGCCACCTCGATGGACAAGTTGCCATGCAGAATCGAGACCGCCCCAAGGCTCACATTCTTGCCCATCACGATCGTCCCAGTGCGCTCGCTGACCACCACTTTTGCCTTTTGGGTAACGGGAATCTCCAGATTCTCCACCTTGGCCAGCAATGCCGGAATAGGCCCCGCTTTCTCACCTGCCTTTAGCTCCACGATGCGGCCGTCAGCCGCCCTCGCCACCACCATTTGGCCGAGCTCGCGGTTGATGCTTTCTGCGATCCGCTGCGCCGTCTCGAAGTCAGGCTCGCGCAACAGCAGCGCCAACCTGGGAAGAACGCTCAAGTCCACCGTGGATTCCCGCTCCACCAACCCGCCACCCGGAATTCTGCCCGCGGTCGGATGGTTCACCTGCTTCGAGGCGCCAACCCCGCCCGCACTATACCCGCCGACCGTAAGCGTGCCCTGCGCCGCGGCATAGATCTGGCCATCGGCGGCGCGCAACGGAGTCATCAGCAGCGTGCCGCCGTTCAGCGAACTGGCGTCGCCCATGCTGGAAACGGTCACATCCAGTTGCATGCCGGGACGCGCGAAAGCCGGCAGATTCGCGGTCACGAATACCGATGCCGCATTCTTCACTTTCACTTGCGTCGCCACAATCTGCATCCCCATTTTCTGCAGCGCATTGGCCAACATCTGCGTCGTAAAAATGGTTTGCTGACTGTCGCCGGTTCCTCTCAGCCCGACGACAAGCCCGTATCCGATCAGGGGATTCTCCCGCACGCCCTCCACCGTCGCCAGCTCGCGCACCCGCGCCGTCCGCACCTGGCTGGCGCTTAACGGCCATGGCGACGGCAACAGTGCGATGATCACCGCCAGCGTGAATCCTCGACCCAGTCTCATCAAGCCCTCAAAAATTCAACAGCCGCAGCAGCGTACGCATCACGATGTTTGGCTGCCGGGTTCCATCGCTCACCACGCCCTTGCCGCGGATGGTGAGTTCCAGGTTGCTCATCTGCGAAGAGAGAATGCTGTTGCCCAGAGCAATGTCCGCCGGCCGCACAATACCTCGCAAAGTAATGTCCTGATGCTGGTTGTCCGCCAGGATCGAGTGGCGCGCCTCCACCACCAGGTCTCCGTTGGCGAGAACGGCGACGACCGTCCCCGAAAGTGTGCTTTGGATGGTGGAGTTCGAAGCTGCCTGCCCTTGGCCTTTGAGCTGATAACTCGAATTGGGCGAGAACAGTTGGGCGACGCCCGTGGTCTTCAGAGCGCCCGGCAGACCGGTGATCCCGGAGCTGGCACTGAGGGAACGCTGCACATTCACCATTCCGGTCTGATTGGCGGTTGTCTGTTCGGAGATATTGATGACGATTAAGTCGTGCAGCCGCCCCGCCTTGTAATCGGCCGCCAGTTGACCGATCCCCGCGTTGTCGCTCCACAGGCTTCCAGCGGTCCTTCCCGGAACCGCGGCGACGGGCTGCTCCTTCAGGCCGCTCAGATACTCCTCGAGTGTGTGCTGATCCTTCGCTTTGTTCGCCGCCTGCGCTCCGCCGCATGCTGCCCAGAGCAACATCACGATCAACGGGAATGCTGCCCTGCTCTTCATTGCGAATTCTCCACGCCTCGCAATTGCCGTGGCCCGGTCACGATCGCCGCGAAAATCCTGTTGCCGGCGAGCGCCCTGGTGCGGATAATCTCGCCGACATCCCCTCCCTCCAGGCAAATCACCGGGAACGAGAGATTGGCTCCCGGGATCGTCATCTCAAGCCTTGCCGTCTCACCGGGATGCACGGCTGAACCACGCTTCGGACGCCGGTTAGCTTGGGGACGGTCGACCGTGGCATTCGCCGGCCGACAGCGAAATGCCACCAGGAAAGGCAGACACTCCACCGAGTTTGAGCAGCGCACGGTTGCCAGGTACGCGTCGCGAGTGGTCCGCTGCAAGCCTGCCAGGCGGAATGAAGCCGCTGGAATGGCGAGCTGCGATGAATCAAGAATGCGCAGGGACCGACGGTCCACCCCCAAGCCCTCCGGCTGAATACAGTTCGTCTGCTGTTCAAGCAGCTGCGCAATGCGCTCGACGGCTCCAGCCTGCTGCGTCCAACCTACCCGCGGCAAGCTCGTCAGCACCAGGATGATCAGTACGATTCTCATTACCGCCCCAGGGTATTCAACTGTTGCAGCATCTGATCGGCGGCGCTGACCGCCCTGGAATTTGACTCATACGATCGCTGCGCCAGGATCATCTGCACGAACTCGTCTACCAGGCTCACGTTGGATTGTTCGAGCATCCCTTGCTGCAACGTCCCAAGGCCACCGCTACCGCCGGGGACATCGACAAGCGGATCTCCAGAAGCCGTCGTCGGCAAAAACAGATTGCTGCCCACGCTGTTCAATCCGCCGGTATTGGGAAACGTGGCCAACTGGATTTGCCCGAGCTGTTGCGACTTAGTCTGCCCCGGTTGCGTCACGCTGACCGTGCCATCGCTGCCGATCGTAACGTTGGTCGCATTGCTCGGAATCGCAATCGCAGGGATCAGCGGATTGCCATCCGAGGTGACGATGTTTCCTTGCGAATCCAGTTGAAAGTTGCCGCAGCGCGTATATCCCGTATCACCGTTGGGCAGCTTGATCTGGAAAAATCCATTCCCCTGGATTGCTAAATCCAACGAGTTCCCGGTGGAAGTGAAATCCCCCTGGGCTTGAATCACCTCGGTCGCAGCCGAACGGGTGCCAAGACCAACCTGCAAACCTGACGAAACCGTCTGCTGCGTCGAGGCCGAGCCGGGCATGATCACGCTCTGATACATCAGGTCCTGAAACTGCACCCGCCGCCGGCGAAAACCCGTCGTGCTGGCATTGGCCAGGTTGTTGGCCACGTTATCAAGATTTGTTTGCTGGGCACCCATGCCGCTGGCTGCCGTATATAAAGCACGAAACATGCTTCACCCCCTAGAGCAACTTCAAGGTTGATGTCCACAGCCTGCCCGGCTCTGCATGGGGCATACCTTACGCGAATGTGGTCTACACTTTCGGCAGCTCTTGCGCCGCAAGCTGGTTGAACTGAGAATGAAACGTGGCCAGCGCCCGCTGTAACATCTCTGCGCTTCGCTGAATCGAGATCAGCTCGACGGCTCCGGAGATGGGATTGACATTGGACGATTCAAGCTTCCCCTGCTGCACGGTGGACTGAGTCGCCGCTCCCGCGGCCGCCTGGGGCGCAGAATAATAGGACGCGCCGGCGCCGGTGATCGGAGTCGAGGGCGGGAACTCCACAACACGCAGCTTGCCGGCCAGCGCCCCATTAATCGAGATCGTGCCGTCACCGCTGACCGTGAGCGAACCGTTTGCTAATTGGATCGGGCCTTGGTCGCCCAGCACCGGATCGCCGGATGAGCTCAGCAATTGGCCACTGGCGGAAAGCCGGAACGAACCGTTGCGCGTGTAGCGCACCCCATCGCCGGTTTGCACGGCGAAAAAGCCTGGCCCGGCAATCGCGATGTCCAGCGGATTACCGGTGCTTTCCAGGTTCCCCTGCGCAGAATTGAGCGATGGACCGTTCAGCACCCCGAATTCGTTGATCAGTTGAGTGCCGTTCGCCGCCCGTGCCCTGACCCCCGCCATGACGCTCTGAAAAGTTGCATTCTGACCCCGGAAACCGGTCGTGCTGACATTAGCCAGGTTATTGGCAGCCAGATCGAGCGCCTGCATCTTCGCCACCAGTCCCGCACATGCTGCGTAATAGCCGCTGTCCACTGTGGCCTCCGTCCACTGTGTCAGAGCAGGACTGCTGCCAAATTGATTGGGGAATTCTTAGAGCGCGTTTCATAAATGGTGCTTTGAAGGGGCATGGCTTTAGCCATGCCGTCCAGAGTCAGAAAAAACGGGGCTTTAGCCCCCGAGGAATGCATGCTTTTCGCCTGAAATAGATTTATGAAACAAGCGCTATGACAACTTCGCGAACGGAAGATCCCATGAAGATTAAAATCTCATGGTCGTTTGATTGGTCTCCATCCAGTTCTTGACACTGCCGCAGTGCCGTATCGCCCGGCCGATTCGATCCCGTTCCACGTGGGCATTGATTCGCGCCTCCGCCAGCGTTTGGTTCGCTTTGGTCAGTGCAGCGCGATACTCCAGCAGGACCGGAGCTGTCGGGTTGCTCGTGGAGAGAAGCTGAGCAGCTTGTTCGGCAATCTTGTCGAGCCTTCGCCGACACCGCAAGGCGCGGCTGTAATCGCCGCCCGAGATACACTTCACCAGTTCGCCTGATGTTTCCAGCAGATCGTTTGCCAGCTCTCGCAACACTGTGCCCATCCTAGGCAGTCCAGCCGCTATGAGCTGCGGCCTCGTCGGGCGCGGGCGGCGGGCTCGCATCGGAGAGTCCGGCCGGCTCGCTCGTGCGACGTTGTTGCCTGAGCTGTTCCGTAGCGGCTTCGTTCCAGGCGCTTCGAACCGTCATGACCATGTCGGCAATGGCGGCAAATGTATCGGCTGAGGCTTTCATCGAGGCTTCCAACAGCTTTCCACGAACCGTCGAATAAAACCGGTCGAGATTCTGCGCGACCTCGCCTCCGCGTTCGAAATCCAGGCGTCCCTGCAACTGTCCCAGCGCCAGCAGGCAGTGCTTCACCTGTGCGGTGCGCTCCTCGATGTCATTGTGCTTCTGGGCCGCTATCGCCCCGCGAATGTCCTGCAGAACGGCGTCGTAAAGAGCAACCACTAATTGCAGTGGGGTGGCGCCCTGAATATCGATTTCCCGATAAACGGATTGGGCATTTTGTGGGTTCATTAGCTCGACGATGAAGTATTGATTCCTAACTCTTCGTTTATTTGTTGTAGCTGGCTGGGGTAGTCTTCCAGCAAGGCGTTCAGCGCACTGTACTGTGTTACCAGATTGCTATGCTGCGACGTGATCTGCGTCTCGATGTCATTGATCTGGCCCTGTAGATCCGTATAGGTGCTCTGCAGGTTGTTGCTGTCGACCGTGAGCGCGCCCTTGGCCGGGTCCGTCAGCGTTGTGAGGCTGCTCTGGAGGGTGGTGGCGAAGCCGTTGGTCGACTGCATGAACGTCTGCAAATCGCTGCTGTTGTTCTGTGCGGCAGCGCTCAGCGTGGAATTGTCGACCGTAAGCGTGCCATCGTCGTTCATGGTGATGCCAAGGCTGGCCAGGCTGGAGAAACTGGCGTTGCTACTGTTGGTGTAAGTCATCAACTGCAATAGCTCCGACTGCACCGTCGCCAGAGTCCCGTCGCTGCCCAGCGGCCCTTGCGTCTGCGTCGTGGAGTTGTAGGTGAACTGGGCGTTGATGTCTCCGATGGCCGTGTTGTAGGAGCTGACGAATTGGTTCACCGCCTGCGTTATGTTGTCGGTGTTCGGGGCAACGCTGAGCTGAATCTGCGAACCCACATCGGTCCCTGCCAAATTGAGCGTCACCCCCGGAATTGCTCCCGTAACCGTGTTGCTGGCGCTGTCCACGGGAACCCCATCCACCGTCAACTGTGCGTCTATTCCCGCCGTTCCCTGGCTGAAGCTCAATCCGGTCGGGCTGCTGGTGACGGAAATGTCGCCGGCTTCCCCCGACTGATTGCTGACCAGCGCCAAGCGGGAGCCGCTCGAGTCCGTGACAACGCTAGCCGTCACCCCCAGGTTCTGGCTGTTGATGTAGCTGGCAGCGGTCGAAAGCGTGTCGTGCGAGGAGTCGAAGGTCAGGGTGGTCGGCGTTCCGCCAACGGTTATCGTCAGGTTGCCGGGAGTAAAGGTGGCGGTGGTCGAATCCTTCAGGGAGTTGCTGTACCAGGAACCGGTCGTCGCCAGCTTCGTCACCGTAATTAAATGATTGCTGTTAGCGGCCGATGAGGTCGCGGTTGCGCTCAAGACTGATGTGTCGCTGCTGGTTGCGGTCTGCGATTGGAGCGCCCCCAACGGGTCGGTCAGCGCCTGCACGCTGGTGAGCAGCGACGACAAGTCGGTGTTGATGCTCGTCAGATCGCTTTCCTGGGTCTGGATGGTTGCCTGCTGGTTTTGCATCGCCGTTTCCGGTGCACGCTCCCCAGCTTCGATTTGAGAGACCACGCTGCTCACGTCGATGCCCGACCCGGAGAGGGGATTCGACATGGTGATTCCTGTGTTTGCGATGTTAATTGCGGTGGTTGACATTCGCTAATCCCTCTCAGAGCGTCACATCGAGTTCGCGATCGGGCGATTCGTTCTCTTCGGCACCGGCGTCAACCTCTTCCGAGGCTTGCTCATCCACCACCCCGCTGAGGTTTCGCTCTTCACCTTCGCCGTTCTGGTGTCTTTTCTGCCGATCAGCCTCGCGGTCTTCCCGAGATTTCGGCGGGCGCCGCAGCCTGCCGGGCTCGTTGCCTTCGGTTTCGGTCTCCACCGATGCGGCGGCCAACACCGGCAGCTCCGCTCCCGATGCTTGCATGCGGCTGTCCATGGCGGATGAGAAGGAACTAATTCTCCCGCTCGCGCTTGATCCCGCGGGCAGGAGGGGTGGTAATGTGCCGTCAATTCGCATGACGCATCCCCCCTTTTCACCCTCTTTCCAGGCCCCCGGCACACGCCATAGTTGCGCGTGTTGAGGTCAAACTCCTCATAAAAATCGGGGCGGAGATCGCTCTCCGCCCCGTGGTTTCGACCTAGCCTTAGCCTTGCAACAGGGTGAGAATGCCCTTCTGCATCTGGTTGGACTGGGCCATGGCAGCCATGCCGGTCTGGCTCAGAATGCTGTACTTGGTCATGTCGGCCACCGTCGAACTTACGTCGGCCGAGGTGATGTTGCTGGAAGCGGTAGTCAGGTTCTGCGTCTGGCTGCTCATGACGTTGGTCGCTGCCTGCAACTGGTTGACGCCGGCACCGATATTGCCGCGCAACGCCGCCACCGAGGAAATTGCGTTATTAATGTCGGTCAGTGCGGTCTGAGCAGACCCCGTGCTCTGCAGATTGTCATTGCTGAGGCTGATGCCGTTCATGTTGCCGCTGTCAAACTTCCCGAGCGCGACCCCGATGGTACCGCTACCCGCCACGGTCGAGTCACTCAGATACACATTCATCGTGCTGGAGTCGGTGGTGTGGGCGACCGTATCCGCCGAAGTGTCACCGTTGATTTTGATCGTCGATCCACCGTCGGCGAGCGGGTCGGTGGCGCTTCCGCGGTTTTGCGTGTCCGACACCACGACGTTGCCGGTACTGTCTAGCGAGGCAACCAACCCCGTGCCCGAGTTGTTAATGTCGCTGATCAGTCCGCCAACTGTGGTGTCCCCGGTCGAAGCGCCAAAGGTTTGGGTTGTATAGGCAGGCGTTGCTAGCGTTTTATCCCAGTACTTGATTTTCATGTCTCCGGTGATGGCACTGCTCAGACCGGCCGGGTTAGCAACAGCGGTCGTGACCTGGTTGTTGTTGTTTTGCCCGCCAGTGAAGATGGCGTTTCCGTTGTAAGTCGTTTGCGTTCCAATATTGTCGATTTCACTCTTGATGGACGAGAATTCATTGTCCAGCGCCTGACTTTGGGAAGTGGTCAAAGAGCCGCTGGACGCTTCGGTCGCCAGCGTAATTCCGCGGTTCAGCAGGCTTGTCACCTGGGCCAGAGCGCCATCGGCAATTTGCAGCTCGCCGATGCCGTTGGTCGCATTCAGCGAGGACTGGGTAAGAGCCGCGACGTTGGCGTTCAGGCCATCGGCAATGGACAGGCCGGCAGCATCGTCGGCACCGGAGTTGATACGCTGGCCGGACGAGAGCTGCTCCAACGTCTTCTGCATATTGGCGTTGGTGATCGACATCTGGTTCTGGGCGGCCATCGAGGCAACGTTGTTCAGAATGCTTAGCATGTGATTCTCCTTTTCTTGCGGTTCCTCCTGCCCCGAAGTTGCGGGCGCGAGCCCAATGCCCGCTTCTTCTTGCCGCTTCTCGCCGGCCGGAACCGTGCGTTGTTCAACCACCTTATCGGCAGCGCTTTTCACAGCTTTAGCGCTGACTCGCCGCGAATAAAGATCTTTCTATTTAGTTCGCCGGCTGCACCTGCCAATTCGCGCCCGCCGCCCGATGCTCACTGAAGAAGGCTCACCGATATGCCGATGGCCTTTGTGAGGGGCGGCGCCTCACCGCCGCACACCACAAATGATTAAGCTCACAAAGCTCAACAATCAGCCGTTTGCCGTCAATGCAGACCTTATTAAGTTTGTCGAGCAATCTCCGGACACGGTTTTGACCTTGGTTTCCGGTGAAAAGATCGTGGTACGAGAGAGCGCGGAAGAAGTCATTCGCCGAGTGGTTGAATTCCGGCGCGTCGTCTTAGAAGGAGTCGCAGGCAAGCATTGCGGCGGCTCAAACAGCGAGTCCAGTCGAGGGTAGCTCCGTGGATAAGGGCAGTGTTGCCGGGACGGTCATTGGCATCGGCGGAATTCTCGGCGGTCTTTTTCTTGAGGGCGGCAAGATTGGCCAGGTTCTGCAGCCGACGGCTGCCATGATCGTCTTCGGTGGAACCTTGGGCGCCGTGTTGCTCCAGTTCCCCTTGGGGTCAGTGCTGGCGGCCGTCCGGCAACTGGGCAACGTCATCTCGGAACCCAGCCACGATGGCGATGCCAAGATCTCCGAACTCGTCGACTTCGCCATCCGCGCGCGTCGCGAGGGAATCGTTTCGCTGGACGCACGGTTGTCGGCCGTCGAGGATCAGTTTCTGAAGAAATCGCTGATGCTTGCCATCGACGGCACTGAGCCTCAGGAGTTGCGCAAGACCATGGAACTGGACTTGGACGCGTCCGCCGAACAGGAAGAGAACATTCCCAAGGTATTCGAATCGGCGGGCGGCTTTTCGCCAACCATCGGAATTATCGGAGCTGTCCTTGGACTCATCCAGGTCATGCAGCATTTGCAAAACATCGAAGAGGTGGGCCGCGGAATAGCCGTGGCCTTCGTAGCCACGATTTATGGCGTGGGCTCCGCGAATCTGTTTCTGCTTCCGGTGGCCGGCAAGCTACGGATGCGAATCAGAGAAGCGCAGATATTGCGCGAAATGACCCTGGAAGGTGTCATCTCGATTCTCGAAGGCATGAACCCGCGCATGCTTGAAACCAAGCTTCGTGGCTTTCTGCACGAGACCGGCGAAGCAACAGCAAAGCACACGCAATGAGGCGCAAGAAGCGCGAGTCCGGGAACCATTCAGAGCGTTGGCTGGTTTCGTACGCCGATTTCATTACCCTGCTGTTCGCTTTTTTTGTCGTCCTTTACGCCTCTTCCCAGGTCGACCGCCAAAAAATGAGTGCGCTGGGAAGCGCCATTGAACACGCCTTCCAGGAGCTCGGAGTAATGCAAGACCGCGGCCCGGGGTCGGTCAACGCCGCTGCCGGCAATGCCGCCGGGGCCGACCCCGGATCGGTGATGAAGTTCAAGCGCGAGGCCGAGCTGCCGCGCTTGAAGGAACAATTGGAAAAGGTCCTGGCGCAGGAAATTCGCAACCGCTCAGTCGCTCTCCGCTTGGGGCCCGACGGTTTGGTGATTAGCTTGCGAGAGATGGCGTTCTTCGGCAGCGGCTCGGCTACCATGCGCCTCGATGCACAAGCAGCCTTCTCGCGAATCATCGCTGTCGTGCGCGGCGATGATCTTCGCATTGAGGGCCACACTGACAACGTCCCGATTCGCACCGTTCAGTTCCGCTCCAATTGGGAGCTCTCGACGGCTAGAGCTACGGGGATCATTCAGGATCTGATCACGCACCACGATTTTTCTCCGGAGCAGCTATCGGCGGCCGGATATGCCGAGTTCCATCCGGTGGCAAGCAATGCCACCGAAGACGGCCGCAAATTGAACCGCAGAATCGATATCGTCGTCTTGCGCTCGGCAGCATCTCCGACGGTTTCTTCCGGACCGTGAACCCTCACGCCGGAATTTTAAAGTTTCCGGCTCTAAGCTCCGATTTAGATAATGTACCGCGTCCCCGGCAACAGGCTGCTGAAAGCGCGCTGGAGAAACAACCGGAAGTGCTGGCGCGCACCGTGATTGCGCGCTCCCCAGGTCGCACGCGTAACCGAAGAGCAGCAAGCCCCGGAGGGAGCCATGAACGAACTCCCTATTCCTGCAGTGCGTTCGCGACTGGCGACGCTGGACACAATCCCCTGCGTTCCGGCCATCCTGATTCCCGTGCTTCGCCAACTCTCCGAACCGCCCGAGAGCATTGATCTTCAGCGCGTGATTGAACTCGTGGCGCATGATAAGGCGCTCACCGCGCAAACCCTGCGAATGGCTAATTCGCCTCTATTTGGCACCAACGGACAGGTCGACTCCGTGCGCGCCGCCGTGCTGACATTGGGCTTGGAGCGCATGCGCGCTATTGCCACTACCTGCTGCGTGTTGCGTCTTGCGCCAAGCCAGTCAGCGCACCTCGACCCGCGCATCTTCTGGGAACATTCACTCGGCTGCGCCCTGGTCGCGCGCCAACTGGCTCGGCGCATTGGCTATGCCGACCCCGAGAAAGCGTATCTGGCCGGGCTGCTGCATGATATCGGATTCATCGTCAACATGATGTTTTTTCCTGAGCAGTTCCGGCAGACGTTGCAGAGGGCCACGCGGGAGAAAGTCGCGCTCGGCGTGCTGGAACAGAAAATCTTCGGCTTCGACCACTGTGGCGTGGGAGAGTTGCTGGCCGGACGGTGGTTGTTGGGCGGCGATTTGCAAGAGGTCATCCGCCACCATCACATGTCTGATCATGCAATCGTCGATCGTGCGCTCGTCGGCATTGTTGCTATCAGTGACCTGCTGTGCAGAACCTCCGGACTCGGATACGGGTACGACGAAATTCTCCACCTTGACTTGAAAACTGACCCCTCCGTTAAGACGGTTGCAGGTGAATTCCCCAGGTTCAGCGATTTGGATTGGGCCCGCTTCCTGACGGAACTGCAAGCCTACGTCAAACAGGTCCGGGACCTCGTTTCAGTTCTATACCGGACACACTGAGATGCCAGCCGGCACCACCGGTTATTACCGCAGTTCGGCACCGAGGGCGGCGTCAGGCTGAGAGCCCGCGATTTCGTCGGCCAGCGGCGATTGGGTAACTTGCCTAACCTTGCCAACTAATGCTTCCGCCGAAAACGGCTTCGCGAGATAAGCCATGCCGGTGTCCCCGAATTCGCGCCCGATCATCTCCCGCTCGGTGTAGCCCGACATCAAGATCACCTTCAGCAGGGGATCACTTCCGCTCAGCTTTTCCGCCAACTCTGCGCCGCTCTCACCCGCTAGGCCCAGATCTGTCAGCAGCACTCCGATGCTGCCGCGATTTCGGTTGAAAATGTCCATGGCGGTCGTCGCGTCCTTGGCCGCCAGCACTCGATAACCGCAGCCTTCAAGCACTTGCGCCGTGACATCACGGACAAATTCCTCGTCTTCCACCAGCAGTATCGTCTCGCCTCTTCCGGAGCCGTAAACCCCATGATCGCTTTCCGTGCCGACGGGAAACAGAACTTCATAACGCATCCAGCGCCCAGCAGCGGCTCGCAGTTGCAGCACACAACCGATGTCGCGAAGCCGTGTCGAAAGCTCCCGCATGGTCTCCGTCTTCGGTTCCGGCGCGGTAATTTGCCGACTGTAGACTTCAATGCCAAGACTTACACGCGACCTCTTCGCTTCCTCCGCAGCTGTCTGCTCCGTCCAAATCACGAGGCTATCGACTTGACCATACGCGCAGATCTCTTCGACCAGGACTTCCAGAAGGTCTTTGGCCAAGCCAGATTGAACGCCGGCGTGCTCAATACCGGTGCTTAGATCCGTGGTGATCGGTTGCGAATACGCGGCGGCAAGAAGCGATTCAAGCTGTACGGCAAGCTGATTGAGGTCCATGTGATTTGATCGCGGTTCCCTTTCTAATGTTTCTAAAGCAACCCGCGTTCCAATGCTTCTTAGCCCGACGGTAACCCTTGAATAATTACCCGCCGCCCGGAATCAAGTACTTACAGTCCCACGATGGAGCGCACGCACCACCACGGACCAGTGGCGCGTTCGTTGAGTTCCAAATGTGAACTGCATTTCGGGAAAAGTGATTCGAAATGGGAATCGCCGCCTCGCCCAGACTCGCCTCGCGAAGGCACGCCCCGCCGATGCCAGAAAACTACATCGCCGCGCGTCTGATCTGTTTCGCTCGACGTTCAATGGAGAGTGAAAGCACGGCGCGCGACATGTCGGTTTTCCAGATCTCGGCCGAGCGGCAGATTTCCAGCATCAGATTTTTTGCGGCTCGCCGCAGCAGGGCGCGAAGGCGCGACTCGGCAAGCGGCAGCAGACCGGAGTCCGCAGCCGACAACAGCACCAAGCCGCTGCGGACCAGCAACTCGGGAATCACTGCTATGCCTCTGGCGGCCAACTCCGCTTTCGCCGCTTGTGAAACAGAATCGGGAACGCCCTCCACAATCAACTTCGCCTGCACCTGGGCGGCATTGGCTCCCGTGATCTGCATGGGCGCTTGCAGTACGAGCACATCACATACGCACTTCGACAGCTCTGCGCTGTAGGCGTGCTCAGCTCCGGGGTAACCAAACAACATCTGTTCACGATGAATGTGGCTCTCCAAGCGCGCGATATCCAACCCGGCGTCGTTCAGGACTGCTCCGCTGCCGTCTGACATCATGATTACCTTGGCACCGGTGTCGCCGGACAAGGCCGACGACTCGTGCCCGGAAACGGCTTGTGCAATCGCCAGCCCAAGTCCGGCGCTGCCTTGAATCGCATAGGTCCGCAGCGCTGGCTGTCCAGCCGCGGCGATCAGCTCGGTGATCCAGCGCGCCAGCAGCGTCCACTGCGATTCCGCCTGGCGAACTGCCCCGAAGCTGTTTCCCGCTCCTTCGAAGTCATGGCCGAGCCAACCATGAATCGTCTGGTTGCCGCCGTACACGCGCGAAAAACCAAAGAAACTCGGCAGCGTCGCTCGCAGCCGCTGGCAATAGCCGCGAAATAATCGGCGCATTTCTCGTTCGGAGTATTGCGAAAGATCGCAAATGATGCCAGCTGCGCCGCCGCGTAGCTCGAGTCCGAGCAGGGCACAGCTCAAGTCGTTGGCGAAAGCCGAAGCGCGCACCTGGTTGAGAAATACGCCAGGTCCAATGGCAAGCTCCGTGATGCAACCGCAGGAATGTGAGTACAGGCATTGCAACGTGCTGATGTTAGCTGCCACCCCGTCGCAACGCGATGCCGGCAGGTGGATCGTGAGTTCCAGCTCCGCGTGGCGCATTTGCTCCAGAATCGCGTCTTCCACGTCGATCGCGCGTGCAGTTCGTTCCAGTTCCACCATCTGCAAAAGGTGAGGATCGAACCCCTGTTCCGCGTCCTGATCGATTTGTGGCAGAAGAGTTTCCTGATTCATAGCATCCTCCCCGCCGGCCGGCAAGCGCTTCGCAATGACCGCGGGCGAAGCCCGGCAAGTGTTTTTCTGCACTTGCCGGGGATCTCTCGAACCGGTCCAACACTAGCGAGTTGCTAGGGCTATGCCTCGGCCGGAGACGACACCCACTTGACCGTGGGCAGTGGTTCGCGCTTAGGCACTATGTCGAGATAAATGATCGCCCAACGGAAGGCGCACACACCTGCGGTCAGCACGGCTATGGTCAAGGCGAACTCGGGCCACTTCGGCACGTAATTCGCTCCGGTCATCGCATCGATTGCTGTAATGGAAACGTTGAGGCGGTTGGCCATAAAGCCCATGACCACGATCGCGCACGTCCAGTACAGGGACTGCGGATTGTTGCGCACTTTCGACTGGCTCAACAGCGCCAGTGGCAGCACCACCAGCAGCAGCATCTCGATCCAGAAGTAAACCGTTTCCACCCGCCGCGCGAACAGATACGGCAAAGCTCCGTTACGCAACAGGTCGAGCGCGCGGAATACCCCGTACACGCCCAGCAGCAGCGCCATCACCCGGCTGAACTCCTCCAGGATGGCGAACTCGATTTGCGCGTTCAACGATCGCACGCAGAGATAGAGCGCAATGATCAGCATCGCAATTCCCGCGGGAATTGCCGACAGATAGAACATCGTCGTCAGGTAAGGGCTGTACCACAGTGGATAGACCCTGCCCTTGGCGATCAAAAACAACGCACCCAGATATGACTGGTGCATCGAGGAGAGCAACGTGCCGGCCATGACCAGAGCGATCGTAATCCGGTGATGCCAGTGCAGGTACAGCTCACGAAGCCGCGGGTACGGCAGCTTCTCCATCAGCGACGGTGAAAACTCCAGTGCCAGCACGCTGGTATAGCACATCACGCACATCGAAACGTCGAACAGCACCGAGTGCGGATTCCAGTAGATGATCGGATGCCAGATGCGCCAGGGCAAGCCGAGTTCATAGAGCATGCCGGTGCATACCGTCGAATAACCAAGAAACGAGAGCAGTACCGAGGTCTTCAGCACCGGTCGATAGCGCTCCAACCCGAGCAGATATACGGCCGCGGCTATCGCGAACCCGGCCGCCGAGAGTCCGACTCCGCACAGCGTGCCGAACCCCACCCACAGCCCCCATGGCTGCGCGTCGGTCAGATTGGTGCTCGCCTGCCATCCTTTGACGTAGCGCAGATAGGTGGCGTAAATGCCTACCAGGAAGATGACGGCCACAACGGTGCGCCAGAACGTTAGCTTGGGAACATTACTATTGCCTGACATGACTACTTTGTCCCTTTCCCCGAGTCGTGCTGTTCTTCCTCGGCTTCTGCCAGCGCCACCAGTTTGCGGCGTTGCGTAATCCAATACAGTGCGGAGAGCATCGACCCGCCCACCAGCACCACCAGCGGACTCTCGCTCAATGCCGCGGCTGAAAGCGTGGGCAAAGGCTGGTTGCCAATGGGTGGTTTCACAAAGCCGAGCTTTTCGAACGGCACGTCGGTCAAGTAAAACACTGACGTTCCGCCAAACTCTTCCGCTCCGTAGATCCGTGGCACGTAACTGGAATCGCTGCGAATCCGGCTCCAGGCCTCACTCAGCAAGGCATCGCGGTTGCCGAAGACGCTCGCCTCAACCGGACACGCCTCCACGCACGCCGGCTTGCCACCGGCACTGATGCGGGCAAAGCACATGTCACACTTCTGCACCAACGGCGCCAGCTTCGACCATTGATACTTTGGGACCCCCTGCGGGCACGCAATCATGCAGTACCGGCAGCCCATGCATTTGTTTTTGTCGTAGGTCACCGGCCCGAGCGCGCTCTTCTTCAACGCACCCACCAGGCACGCCGACGCGCACGCCGGTTCTTCGCAATGCAGGCACATGCGGCGGACAAACTTGTCGTCCCTCTGGTCAACGAACGTGTAGGCCACATCCGACAGGTGTGCCGGGTGCTCCTTGGGGAACTGATGAATATCCTGGCAGGCCTGTTCGCAGGCTTGGCATCCGACGCAGCGCTTGATATCAACGAGTATCGCCTTTGTGTTTCCCATAAATCCTCCTCCCTGTATGCGGTTTGCGCTACGTTAGAAAGAACTCGTGAACAATCTTGCGCTGAGAACCGGAATCCAACTGCGATATCATCCCCGAGACCGGCACGCCGCCGTCTTGCGCCAGAGCCGGCGCCATCTGCGTCGCCATCGAGCTAATGCGGGAGATGCTGTTTTGCATCCAGGGTGCCACCAGCGGACCCTGCACCAGGTTCTTCAGGTTGGTGGCAACTTCGGGAGATTTCACTACGCAGATCCATCCGTTTTGGTACGGGTCCTTGACCGCCAAACTCGGATCCTTGATCACCTCAGAATTGACCGAGCTGACAACGCCTTCGATAGGCGACAACATGTCGAAGACCAGCTCACCGCGCTTAATCGTCAGTACCTTTTGCCCTTGGCGAACCCAGCGATTCAGCCCAGCGACTTCGATGCCGTCGATCTTTCCAAGCACTTTGCCGGTGAATGCATCGATGCCGACACGCGCGTTTTGCCGGCCTTCATCAAGCACCCAAGTGTGGCCGGGATGGAAGCAGTAGCCTTTCGGGATTTCAAACCCCAGCTCCGGAGTCATTTTCGGGGCCGCCGTGCGGGCCCACATTTCAGGACGTGGCTGCACAGCCGGCCGTGGCTCCGGGCGCCGCTTAAAGTAAGTAATCGTAATCACCAGCAGGAACGTTAAAAGTACGAATAAGATTGACATGATAGCCTCCCGGCCCGCCCTCTTATCACCGTTCAGATCCTGCGGTTGAGCGGAGCCGTCGCCCTTGTATGTGCAATTGGAGTGCAAACGTTAGTAGATCTTCAAACTGCTGAAAAGATGAGGCTTACTTCGGAAGATGTAATTTTCAAAAACCAAAGCACTGCATTTTGCTAATAACCACTGCATTTTGCAGCACTGCAAAATTCGCAGGATGCGCGCCGCGATGCGGTTGCTTACGCTCGCGACAGGAGTCAAAGAGGTGAAGCCGCGTGACGGACGTCACCGCCGCTACTCGCCGTCTTCTTTTTTCAATTTGCGCAGCAGCGATGTGGAGTGAATGCCGAGGATGCGCGCCGTCTGTGCCTTGTTGTTGCCGGTCGCCGCAAGTACCTCGTGAATGTACCGCTGTTCGAGTTCCCTCAGGCTCACGAACTTCCCTTCAGGGCCAGCCGCGGAATTCGTTAAGGTTGGACTAACTGCGTGTTGGAACTGGTAGTCCCGTATCTCTTCCGGCAGGCTGATGGCGTCGATTTCGCCCTCGGGTGTGAGAATCATGGTGCGCTCGATGACGTTCTTCAGTTCGCGGATATTCCCCGGCCACGGATATTGCGTCAGCAACTCGGCGGCGGCCGGCGTATAGCCGGCGAAGTTCCGCTTGAGTTCCGTGTTGTACTTCTTCATCATCTCGAGCGCCAACGGGACGACATCTTCCCGACGGTCGCGCAGAGCGGGAATGTATAGCGGCATCACGTTCAGGCGGTAGAACAGATCCTCACGGAACTCGCCTCGCAGCACCGCTTCCTTCAGGTTCTTATTGGTCGCGGAGATCATGCGGACATCGACATTGATTGGTTTTGTTCCGCCAAGACGCAGGAAGCTGCTCTGTTCCAGCACCCGCAGCAGTTTCGCTTGCACGGTCACCGACATGTTGCCGATCTCGTCGAGAAACAATGTCCCGCCGTCCGCTTTTTCCAGCAGTCCTTCCTTGCGGCGCCGGGCGTCGGTAAAGGCGCCCTGTTCGTAGCCGAACAGTTCGCTCTCCAGCAGCGTGTCGGGCAGGGCGGCGCAGTTGATATCGACCAGCGGATTCTGCGCCCGCGGGCTGGCGTAGTGGATCGCCTTGGCCAGCACTTCTTTTCCCGTTCCGCTTTCGCCTTGGATCAGGACGGTAGTCCGATCGCTCTCGGCGGCCTTGCGGGCCATCTCCAGCATCTCCCGATAGCCGGGATTCCGGGTGACAACTTTTCCGAAGTCGTATCGGCCCTGTTCGGTCTGCACCGAATCGCGCACCCGCACGTGCAGCGTGAGCATCTCGCTGGCACGGCGAACTGTGTTCAGCATGTCGACGATGTGGAACGGTTTAATCAGATAGTCGTAAGCACCCAGCTTCATCGACTCCACGGCACGATCCACCATGTGGTAAGCGCTCATCATCAGCACTACGGCCGCGCTGTTTCGCTTCTTGATCTGCCGCAGCACCTCGATCCCGTCGATGCCGGGCAACACGACGTCCACCAATGCCAGTTCCGTCGCCTCTTCCTGGAAAAGCTTCAGACCTTCTTCGCCCGACATTGCCACGCGGACTTCATAGCCATCCCCTTGCAACGCGCGGCCAATGGTGCGCAGGGTAAGTGCTTCATCGTCGATAACCAGGATCGAATAAGCCATGAATCGTCCCTCTCTGTAATTCCATCCCGCGCTGGGGAACGACTTCTCGTTAGACCAGTTTAGCGAAAGGTGTAGTGGTCGAAGCAGCCGGGCAGTCTTTCATCCCCGGCGGTGAACGAGGAATACACGAATTCCTAAACTGCTCTAGACCGGATTCGCAGAAGCTGTGTCCGGTAAAGTAGCCGGGCTTTCAGCCCGGCGATGATCGTGCCGGATACACTGACTCTGAATCCGCTCTAGATAATAACTTCTTCGCTTTCGACAAAAGCGCCCTGCTGGCGAATCGGAAGCGTGAGCCGAACCGTCGTGCCGCGTCCCGGCAGGCTCTCCAGGCGGATGTCGCCGCCGTGGCTGTGCACGTAAGCCTGGCTGATGCTCAGCCCCAAGCCAGTCCCTTTGCCGCGCTTGGTGGTGAAGAACGGCTCGAAGACATGCGGCAGAATGTCGGCCGGTATTCCCGCTCCGTTGTCGGCAACGGCGATTTCGACGTTTTCCTCAAACTTGATTTTCGTCGCCGAGATCGTAATCCTGCCTCCCTCCGGCATCGCCTGCGCCGCATTCAGCAGCAGGTTCATCAGGATTTGCGAGAGCTGGTTGGCATCGGCGCTGATCATCGGCACATCTTCGGAAATCTCCGTCGCAACATGGATGTTCCGAAACATCGGCTGATGATGCAGGAAGTTCATGGTTTCGGTCACCATCCGCTCGACGCTGATTCGGCTGATGGTAAGCGGACCCGGCCGCGCGTAGTTCAGCAACCCGCGCACCGCCGATGAAATCCGCTTCGCGCCTTCAATGCACTGTTCGATTTCGATCCGGCTATCTTCGTCCCGCGCATCCATCAGTTCCAGTTCAAGATGCGACAGCATGCCCAGCAACGGGTTATTAATCTCGTGGGCCGCGCCGAGCGCAAGCTGCGCCAAGGAAGCATACTTTTCGTATTCGGCAAGTTGAGCCTCGAACTGCATCTTCTGCTTGGCCAACTCGCGCTCTTCCTCCAGTTTTCTAAGCAACTCCTGCTGCGCCAGGTCGCGTTCGCGCTCGCGAACCGCCGCAAGCTCGCGGGCGCGCTGCAATTCGGCATTCACCCGCGACAGATCGCGATTGCGCATCGAGACGCCAGTTGCCACCAATGCCAGCATGACGGCAATCCCGAACAAAATCGCGGTCTCAAACTGGACAAAGTCCGGCACCCAATTGGGTCTGGCCCAGCGCACCGACTCCGGAACCCCAGCCATCAACAGGCGTGGCAAGGCCACCACGGCGAACAACAATCCCCCGCAGACGATTCGGCTTTGCTTTTTGCAGGGCACTAGAGCAATTCCATAGTTGATATATTCCTACATATCACCGTCGGGCCGGACACCCGGGTCGTTGTCGCCTTAATTTACGCGGGTCTAAGCTGACTTCAACACCATTGTGCCGGAGGACACAGTGATAGTAATCGCCTGGGAAGGTCACTCTCAACCCCAAAATTCGTGGCGAATGGCTGCATGCCCGAAAACATCCGCCCGCCGGGCGATTCAATGGCCGCCTACTCCGCCGCCTACTCCGCCGCCTCCCCGCAAATGCCGAGGCTTGCGCATGATCAGAATGAAGGGGACCATAATGAAGAACAGAATGCCCAGAAGCCGGAACGCCTTGACGAACGCGAGCATGGCTGCATGCTCTTGCACCATCCCGAACAGCACCCCATAGGCTTGCCTCGTCGCCGTCACATAATCAGACCCTTTGGACATGAACATCTCCCGGGCCGCGCTGATCATGCTTTGCGTGCTGAGGTTCCAGACGTTGACGTGCGCGCCAAGGACATTCGCATTGCTCTGCTCCGCGCGAGCCACCAGGGTAGTAACCGAGGCGATCCCGATGCTACCTCCGACGTTGCGCATCAGGTTGAAAATGCTGGTCGCGTTTCCCATTTCTTCCTTCGGGATGGGATCGTTGGTGATGGTCGTCAGTGGAACAAACAACAAGCCCATCGCCGCTCCCTGGAGAATCTGCGGCCAGAAAATGTCCCAGTAACCCGCATCCAGGCTCAGGTTGCCGAGCAGCAGCAGCCCGGTTCCCGCCGCCAGGTATCCGACCAGGAGCAGCTTGCGCGGTTCGACCTTGCTCATCAGAATGCCGACGAGAGGCATGAACAGGAATGAACCCAAGCCGCGAGGCAGTACGGCCATCCCCGCCTGTAGCGCCGGATAGCCCATGAGCGTTTGCAACCAGATGGGTATCAGCACGGTGCTGCCATAGAGCACGAAGCCCAAAACCGTCATCATGAATATGCCGGTGGCGTAGGTCCGGTTGCGGAATACCTTGAGATTGACCACCGGATCCCGGGTCATCAATTCGCGAATGATGAACCCCGTCAGGCCCAGCACCATCAGGACTGCCAGCACGACAATGAACTTTGAGCTGAACCAGTCTTCCTGCTGGCCTTTGTCGAGCATGATCTGGAGCCCCGACATACCAACGATCAGCAGGCCGAATCCCCAGTAGTCGATCCGGTTCGAGGTCCGCCGGATGTAGGAAGGATCGAAGACAAAGAGCTTCGCCATGACCGTGGCCGCTATGCCAATCGGCAAGTTAAGGTAGAAGATCCAGCGCCAGGAATAGGTGTCGGTAATCCATCCGCCGAGCACCGGCCCGAGCATCGGCGCCACTACAATCCCTAACCCCCAGAATGCCATGGCTTTACCGCGATCCTGCGGTGGAAAGGCCTCGAGCATGATGGCTTGCGATAGCGGCTGCAAACCGCCGCCGGTTGCTCCCTGGATGACGCGGAATACGATTAGCGTTTGCAGGTTAGGAGCCAGACCGCAGGCCAGCGAAGACACCGTGAACCCGAAGACCGAGGCCAGCAGGATGCGCTTGCGCCCAAAGTGATTGGAAAGCCAGCCGGCGATCGGCAAAACAATCGCGTTCGAGACCAGATACGAGGTCAGCACCCACGTCGTTTCGTCGACGGTGGCCGATAGATTTCCCGCGATATGCGGCAACGCCACGTTCACCACCGTGGTATCGAGCACCTCCATGAAGGTGCCCAACATCACCGCTATCGCGATAATCCAGGGATTGATCTCGGGATGCGCCCCGGGCACACCGTAGCCGTTCGGCGCCGATTCCGTGTTCGATCTCGCAGTCATGCCACGCCCGCGGGCTACTTGGTAATCACTGTCGGTACCACTGACATCCCCGGCCGCAGCAGATGATGAGGGTCTTGCCCAGCATCAAAAACCATCTTGACCGGGATGCGCTGTACCACCTTCACGTAGTTGCCGGTGGCATTCTCCGGCGGAAGCAAGCTGAACCGTGCCCCCGTAGCGCCGCCGATACTGTCGACGTGCCCCTTCAGATCGCGATCATAGGCATCGACGTGAATCGTAGCTTCCTGCCCGGGCCGCATGTTCTTGAGCTGCGTCTCCTTAAAGTTGGCCGTGACGTAGATATCCTGGACCAGCACCAACGCGGCTAATGGCTGGCCCGCTTGCACCACCTGCCCAACCTCCGCGCTGCGTTTGCTGACGATACCCGCCCCTGGCGCGCGCACGGTGGCGTATTGCAGATTGAGACGCGCCTGTTCCAGCGAGGCTTCGGCACGCTGCACCAGCGCTTCTGCCGAT
The DNA here is from genome assembly GCA_049519595.1 of Candidatus Korobacteraceae bacterium. GTDB lineage: Bacteria > Acidobacteriota > Terriglobia > Terriglobales > Acidobacteriaceae > CAWBRT01. Next base: position 63,184 of record JBEKQP010000002.1, read on the forward strand.
CCCGCTCGCGCGCGGATCACTGCAACTTGCTGTGGCGCCGTTTCGGCCGTGCGGACCATGGCCTCCGCCTGAGCTACCTGGGCTTGTGCGGCGGCAACCGAGGCACGCGCCGCGTCGACCGTGGCTTTCATCGACTGGTCAGAGGCAACCGCCGAATCATATTGCTGGCGCGAGATCTCGTCGCGCTGCACCAGTTCGCTCATACGCTCGAGGTCTTTGGACACTTTGACGTTGTTTGCTTCCGCTTCCCGTTCCCGGGCCAAGGCAGCCTCAACCTGCTTCTGGGCCGCATTGCGGGCCGCAAGCGCGTTCTGCAGTTGATTGGACGTGCTGGTATGGGTGATGGGGATGTTGGTCCCGGCCGCGACCGCTGTAGCCTTGGCATCGGCAAGATCGGCCTCGGCGTGCTGGATGGCGACTTCATAGTCCTTCGGGTCGAATTGGACCAGCACCGCACCTTCATCGACAAATTGATTGTCACGATAGTTGACCGAAATGACCGTGCCGCTCACGCGGGCGCTGATCGGAGTGATGTGGCCATCGATCTGCGCATCATCCGTCGACTCACGGACCGCGTAGTACCTCCAAACCACGATCAGAGCCACCAGCAGGACGATGCCGCCGATGAGAACCCCCCATTTCACGGCGGGATGTTCGCGCAGATAAGAGCGCGATCTGCTAGCTGGTGGCTTTTCCTGCCACTGCTCCTCCGGGCCCGGCTGATTCTCTCCCGTCGTCTCTGTCACGTTCTCTGCCACCCTACTTCCCTCCAAGGAACTTTTTCGTCGCTTCTTCGGCGATGCCAAGCGCACGCGCCAGCGCGAGTTTGGCGTAATTGTGCGCAAACAATCCCGCTATGTAATTCTCCTCGGCCGTCGCCTGAGCCTGCTGCGCCTGAACAATCTCAACATTGTTGGTCACCCCGTTGGCGAAGCGGTCTCGCGACTGCTCAACCTGCATACGGGCCAACCCCAGCGCGCTCGTCGCAACCTCTAATTGCTTGCTGGCGGCATTCACATCGAGAAATGCCGTGCGCACTTCGTATTCGACGCGAGAGCGGAGATCTTCCAACTCCGCATGCGTCCGTTGCAGACGCGCGTCGGCCTGCAACACATCTCCCCGGACTTTGCCGCCCTGAAAGACGGGAATCTCCAACGCGCCCCCTGCCGTGAACGTGCCGTGCGAATTGCCCGGAGTGTTGCCGGTAACTGCGTAATTTCCGCTAATGCCCACCGCCGGTAGTCTCTCGCCCTGCGCGGCCCGCTTCAGCAACTCCGCCGAGCGCACCTGCGATTCAGCGCGCTTGTAATCCGGACGGTTGTCATAAGCCCTTTGCAGCGCCTGCTCCAAGGTGAGCGCCACCGGAGCGGGCGCGGGAATCTTGTCTGTCAGAACAAATTTCTGACTCTGGGGAAGTCCGATTACGCGAGCCAGGGTGAGTAACTGCTTTTCGTAATCGTTCTGTGCCACCACCAACCGTTGCTGCTCCGCTTCCAACTCCACCTGCGCTCGTAGCACGTCGATTCCGGGAGCCATTCCCACTCGCCGCATATCCAGCGCCTCGTCATAGAGAGCCTGCGCGGTTTGCACCTGTGCCTGCACACTTTCCACGCGTGAGGCATTGGTTTGCGCCTGCAGGTAGGTGGCGCCGACCACCAGCACCACCAAGTCACGAGTGCTGCGGTAGGTGAGTCCGACAGCTTTGATATTCTCGCGCGATGCCTTCCAGTTGTTGAAGTCCTTCCAATTCAGAGTCTCGTTCAGCGTCGGCCCAACCGAGAAAATCGTAAACGGACCCAGAATCGCGTTCCCCGTGGGAGAAAGTCTCGCAGGAAAGCCCTCGACGGTGAGATCTAGCTGCGCGACCGATTCTTGCAGGCCCATGGCAACATTCGGCAACAAGTGGCTGAGCGAAGTCCATCGCGCGCCTTCGGCCAGCCTGGTGTCCTGGCTGGAGAGCAGCAGGCCCAGGTTGTGCTTCAGTCCCCGGTCGATAGCACCAAGCAGGGTAAGCTGGATCGGGTTGGGATCGAGAGCCTCTGGCACCGATCCGAGGAGCGGGTCGGCAGGATTCAGTGTTTGCAATGGACTGCTAACCGTGACCGAAGCCGCTCCTACCGTCGACGGCAGCCCTTGTTGAGCCCTGGCGCTGCCTGTCAGCAAGCAAGCAGTCAGCACGGAAACGATAAAGGACGCCGAATAGTGTCGGCAAAAACCACCCGTCTTGCACACCATCGCACTCCAAATGAGTTCGCTGAAAGGGACTCGATGCCGCGATTTTAAAACCCGGTTCGCCGCTAACCTGCCAAGAAGCCCGCTATCGGACTCCAGCTCTGAGCCATTCACCAGCCGCTCGCATTGGCCGCGCGGCGACTTCGCCAACCGGAACGGTTGTTGCGGCGTTGCGGCGAACGGGCAACCGGCGCACGCTGTCCGCGGAGCAAAGCTTATTGTACATGTACATACAGATGGAAGCCGTGGACCGGATTCGCGGAAGGCGTAGGTTCATCCGTGGGGCAAGAATAAATTCGGCGGGCGCGAATCCTTTTCTCCCGCTTCCCGCTCTTCTCAATTAAGAAGTTGCTGCACAGGAGGAGAAGCGTGGAAGCAACCGTTGAAGCTGGCGCAGTCATTACTGCGCACGAACTGCATAGCAAGAGCGCTGGCGTAGAGCCGCAGTTGGTCGATGTCCGCTCCACTTCAGAGTTTGCCGGCGGCCATCTGGCGGGAGCGGTCAGCATTCCGCTGGACCAGCTTGAATCGCGAGTGGCCGATCTGGATTGCCATAAGTCTATTGTCCTGGTCTGCAAGACTGGCCTGCGCTCTACAATTGCCTGCAACCTGCTTCAACAGCTCGGCAGACCGGCACTCGTGCTGCAAGGTGGAACCGCAGCTTGGGAGCAAGCAGGCTTTCCACTCGTCTCCAGCGTGAAGACGCGTTGGGCCCTGGAGCGGCAGGTTCGCCTCATCGCCGGCTTGCTGGTCGCCGCGGGGTCGCTGCTGGCGCTGCTGGTGGATGCCCGATGGGCGTATCTCTCCGGCTTCGTCGGCTTGGGGCTGACATTCGCCGGACTCACGGATTTTTGCGCCATGGGAATACTGCTTGAGAAGATGCCGTGGAATCGCCCCCGAAAACGGATTCCGTCGCCCGGCTGTTGCTCGTCGTAAACCCGGGTTCCGGCGTGCGCCGCCGGTACGTTCGTCGGGCTGTACGGCCCAGTGTTGGTGATGCGACAATGCCAACGTGGACTTCGAAAGGCTTGCGGTCGAGCACAAGGACGCCGTTTATCGACAGATGATCCGCGCCTGTGGCAACCGGGAGGACGCTGAGGACGTATTGATCGAGGCGTTGCTGAAAGCCTATCGCCACCTGGAGCAGTTGCGCGATCCCAAGGCCTTCCGCGGCTGGCTCGCCCAGATTGGCAAGCGTGTCTGCTGGCAGTTGAAGCAGCGCGAGGCCCTTATGCCGCTGATGCAGCTTTCTGTTCTGGAGGACGAGGGCAAGCAGCTCACCGGCCAGGAGGATACGGAAGCAGCCGTCAGTCTACGGCAGATGAAACAGTTGCTGGCCGACGTGCTGGACCAATTGCCACCTGCCTATCGCGAGGCTTACCAACTCCGCGACCTCGACCAGTTGCCCGGCGAGGAAGTCGCGCGCAGGCTTGGCGTCTCGCTGCCGGCTATGAAATCGCGGCTGCATAGGGCTCGGGCAATGGTCAGGCAGTACCTCGACGAAAAGCTCGTCGCGACCGGACCAGATTAGCGGAAGATATATCTCGCGAAGAAGCCGGTGATACTTAGCGCGTGCCGACTATGGAATTGCACGGTAGCAGCGGAATTAGATCAGAGGGAGAAAAATGATAGAGGTCAATGTAGAACATCTTGGCGCGGTCAAATTCGAAGTCAAAGCCCGCAAACATACAATTACCTGCGATCAGCCGTCTGAGAACGGCGGTTTAGACGAGGCGATGACTCCACCGGAACTGCTATTGGCTTCGCTAGGCACGTGCGCCGGCTACTACGCGGCGGAATACCTGAAGAAATTCAACCTGCCGGCCGAAGGATTACGCGTGCGAGTAACCGCAGATAAAGAAAAAGGCCCGGCGCGGCTCGATAATTTTCGTATCGAGGTCGAACTGGCGGCGGAACTCAGCAGTGAGCGTCGGGCGGGAGTGGAACGCGCCGTCCATCACTGCCTGATTCACAACACGATGCTGACTCCGCCGAAGATTGCCCTCGAAATCAAAACCATGGCCGTCGCGGCCAAGTAGAAGATTCCACTTCACCGTCGTGTCATCGTGAGGAGGTTCGCCGTCGGGGCCCCGGCGAGGCTTGGCTCGCTGGGGTGATTGAGCGAACCGACGTGACGATCTATGCATTTCACCGAGGGTCATCCAAGGCCGAAAATACATGGACCCTCACGTCGCGTCCTTGGCGGACGCTCCTCAGGGTGACACCCTGAAATAATCGCTCTTGAAGCATACCCAACCCTGACACGCTCAAGACGTGGGGTAGTTCCTTCACCCGATAGCACGCATTTAGGTCAGCAACAACAGCTTGCCGGTAGTTTTTCTGGACTCCAGATCGCGATGCGCCTGTACTGCCTTCTCTAACGGGTAACGGTGCTCGATCCGCAGCTTTAGCTTTCCAGCGGCGATCATACCGAAGACTGCACTGGATCGCTCCTCCAACTCAGCGCGAATGGCGGCGTAGTGCTGAAGGCTTGGCCTTGACAGGTATATCGAGCCCTTTTCCATCAGTACCATGGGGTCAATTGGAGCCACCTGGCCGCTGGCGGCTCCGTAGTTCACCATGTGGCCGCGGGGCCGCAGCAGGTTAAGTCCTTTCGTAAAAGTTGCCGCGCCTACCGCGTCGTAGATCACGTGGACGCCCTGGTTGCCGGTCAAGCGGCGCGTCTCGGCTTCAAAATCCACCTGCGAGTACAGAATCACTTCGTCGGCGCCGGCTTCGCGCGCCAAGGTCTCCTTCTGCACGGTCGATACCGTGCCGATCACGCGCGCGCCCAGGTTGTGACACATCTGCACCAGCAGCAGGCCAACTCCGCCGGCGGCAGCGTGCACCAGCACGGTGTCACCGCGCTTTACCGGATAAGTGCTGTAACACAGATATTGCGCGGTCATGCCCTGCAATATCGCGGCTGCGGCTTGCTCGTCGCTTAGACCCTTGGGAATACTCACCAGCTTATCTGCCGGAACCGCCGCATATTCGGCATAGCTACCCTGCACCCCGCGATAAGCAACGTGATCGCCGGGTTTAACAGTCGTAGCCTCGGAGCCGACCTCGGTCACCACGCCTGCCGCTTCCTGACCAATCACCATTGGCAGCTTGGATTTGTATCTGCCCTCGCGCACGTAAACATCGGCAAAATTCACGCCCGCCGCCGTTATCTTCACCAGCGCTTCGTTGGCTTTGGGTTTGGGCACCGGAATATCGACCACGGTCATCACTTCCGGGGCGCCGCTTTCTCTGATTTCTATCGCTTTCATAGGTCAGCCTTTCTAATGAGTCCCCGGCAGCCATTGCTGGGGTGGAACACCGACCGCGATTATATGGCAGGCTGAACGAACCCGTCACCGCCGCTGGTTGCGGTTGTCGGCCTGGGCAGCTCCGGATTATCCTGCACCTGTATTTTGAAGGGAGGAACAGCGTGAAAACCTTGGTGCCGATGTACAAGCAGGTCGGCGAACAACGATATCGGGAAACCTATGGCCTGTATTTCGAAGACTTCGAAATTGGCGACGTTTTCGAGCACCGTCCGGGAAGAACCATCACCGAGACCGATAATATCTGGGGCTGTCTGCTAACCATGAACTCGCAGCAGCTTCACTTCGACTCGGTATACGCCTCCAAGACCGAGTGGAAACGATGCCTCGTCGACAGTACCATCACCTTCTCCATCATGACCGGCATGAGCGTCCACAGCGTCAGCGCCAAGGTGGTTGCAAACCTCGGCTGGGATAAAGTGCGGGCCACGTACCCGGTTTTTGCCGGCGACACTCTCTATGCCGAATCGAAAGTTCTGGCGAAGCGCGAATCGGAGAGCCGGCCCACGCAGGGAATCGTTACGGTCGAGACACGCGGCTTCAACCAGGATGGCAAACAGGTGATGGTGTTCGAGCGCACCATGCTGATTTACCGGCGCGGACATTCCCCGGAAGCGGCAGCCAACTACTGAGCGGCCCATCTTCCGCCCGGCTCCGCCATGCATGATTGCGCGAAGGGGCAAGACCGCTCAAATAAAAAATCCTCAAACAGGGGTTCAACCCTGCCTGAGGACAGACGTGCGACCAATGTTCGTCGGGTGCCCAACCTTATCGCGAAGCGATAGGGTGGGGTTTTCCTTACCGCATAAACTTCAGTGCCAGCGGCAGTTCAAACAGCAGCAATGCACCCAGGAAGAACATGCCGAAAATGAATCCCAGCCTCCAGAAATCCTTGGTCTTGATATACCCGGCCCCGTAATAGATCGGCGCCGGTCCCGTCGCATACGGTGTGATCACGCCCATCAATCCCAAGGTATAGGCGATCACCATCGTCACCGGTCTCATCGGAAGCCCCGGCAGAGTCATCATCGCGGCCAAAAACACCGGCAGCAGGGCGGTCGTGTGGGCGCTGAGGCTGGCAAAGAAATAATGCACCAGGAAGAAGATCGCCACCAGCGCGATCATCATCGGCACCATCGCGACCTTTGACAGCACCGCCGCACTCGTCTTGGCAAACCAGGAGAGGAATCCGACCTGTGCCAAACCGTCGGCCATGGTGACCAGCGTAGCCAGCCACACCAGGTTCGTCCAACCCTGCTTGTTGGCCGCGATGTCGCTCCACGTGACGACGCGGGTCAACATCATCAAAGCGCAAATCACCAGCGCCGTGGTTTCCGGAAGAATCCATTTGGTAGCACCGATCCAGCAAATCAGGGCGATGACCGCCAGAATGGCCATTGTCATTTCGCGCCGCGTAATTTTGCCCAACGCGGCCAACTGCGCTCCCGCCCACTTCGGAACCTCTTCGCTGCTCTTCAACTCCGGCGGATACA
>JBEKQP010000003.1:0-66992 GCA_049519595.1 Candidatus Korobacteraceae bacterium
GGCCATCACTTGTTTTCGGCAGCAGGAGCAAAAGGTGGCTCGGCTTCGGTTGCCATGATGGTCTAAGTTTTTGCCGGGATGCACCTTCAGGGAAACGCCGCCAGGAGATTCATTGTCAAAGCAGGAAGATCAGGCCAACTGCAATGTCATGGAAGAAGGAGCCGCACGGGCCGCAACCGGCGCAGAGCCGGAACGTCTCGTCAATCGGGTTAAAGGCTACCTGTGCGTTGCCTCGGCAGCGCTGTTCTGGGGAATCTCGGCGTCAATGGGCAGAGCGGTTTTCACCGGGCGTTTGAAGATCCTGGGCCGGACGGTGGGCTACTTGCCGCCGATCATGTTGGCGCAGGGCCGAGTTACTTTCTCGTTCCTGATCCTGATGACGGTGCTGCTATTGGTACGCGGGCGGCAAGGCGTGGCGCTGCGGCCAGGCGAGATTCTGAAGTGCATGCTGCTGGGAATTTTCGGAATCGCGGAGTCGAACTTTTTTTATTATTTTGCGATTTCGAAGACTACGGTGGCGACGGCCATCATCCTTCAATACATGGCCGCGCCGGTATTTGTGCTGCTCTACATGCTGGCACGCGGTCGGCAGAAAGCGACGGCTTCACGCATTCTGGGCGTGGCATTGGCGGTAATAGGAAGCGAACTGGCAATAGGACTGGTGGTCGCAAAGGCAGGCTTTCCCTGGCTCGGACTGGAAATGCAGCGCCTGAAGTTTCAGATCCTGGGAGTGCTGTCGGCGCTGATTGCCGCCGTAGGGTTTGCCTTCTGGAACATCTATGGTAGCAGCCTCGTCGAGACGCGCGACCGGTGGCGGGTTATGGTTTGGGCGATGTTCGGCGCCGGCCTGGGATGGATGCTGATTCATCCGCCGCAGAAGATCATCGCAGCCCACTATGAGCCGCAGCAGTGGCTGTTTCTGCTGATTTTCGCAGTCTCGTCTTCGCTGGTTCCGTTTTCGTTATACCTGTGGGGACTGGTGCACCTGGACCCGACGCGGGCCATCGTGACCAGTTGCCTGGAGCCGGTGTTTGCAGTGATTTGCGCTGCTCTGACACTTGACGAAACGGTGAATGCGGTTCAGATTGTCGGGATCGTCGTGGTGCTGACGGCAACCATCCTGGTACAGATTCCGGAGCGAGCGAGGTTGAGGAGTTGAGGCAACGACGCCACATTAAAGCAATTTAGCAAAGGCTGTAGTAGTCGAAGCCGAGCTAGGTCCCACATCTGCTAACGGCAGATATGGTGCACCGGCCACCCTGGGTCGAAGCTACTTTGCTTTTAGGGTGCGGATGTACTTCACCATCGCATCCAGGCCCTTGTCGCCGAGGGCGGGGCCATAGGCCGGCATCTTGCCTTTGCCTTTGGCGAGCGCGTTGCGGATTTGACTATCGCTCTGGCCTTGAACGCCGGTGGCAGTAAGATCCGCGGCCTGTAACGTCTTGCCAGCGGGCGTTTGCGCGCGACCGTCGACGCCATGACACAAGACGCAGTTCTTGGCAAAAACCGTCTTGGCATCGGTCAGATTCTGCGCAAAGGAAAGAACCGGACCGGCAAGCAGGAGAGCGGCGAACAACGATGTTTTCTTTCTCATTGCTTCGGGAACCTCTACCAGGGAATTAGATCAGAGAAACGGGCCAGCCAACCTGAATTTGCAAAAGGCATAACGTTAATAGTAGGCTGCTAAGAATTCCAAGGCTTTGCGATTTGCAAAGCGCTGCGATGCAAACCACAAATCCTAACAGTGAGGAGAGTACGTAAGATGAAGAAAGTGCTGTTCTCAATTTTGGCGCTGGCAGTGGCCGTTCCGGCTGCCTTCGCCGCCGACTTGGCCTCCGATGCCAACTATAAGGCCAAGTGCGCCGTGTGTCATGGCGCTAATGCCGAAGGAAAACCTGCGATGAAAGTCGCACCTCTCAAGAGCGCGGCGGGCAAGAGTACCGCGGAACTAACGGCAACCATCGAAAACGGTACCACTACGACTCCGAAGATGTCGGCCTTCAAAGGTAAATTGACTGACGCCGAGATCAAGACACTGGTAGCCGAAATTCAGGCTCTGAAGTAGAGCGCAACACGCAATAGGCCGGTGAAAGCCCCCATTCAAGCGTCGCTTGAATGGGGCGTCTGTATGTGAAGAAACTACCTCACGTTAGCCCAGTCACCCCAACGAAGCGAGCCTCGTTGGAATGCCGACGCGGGCGTTAAGAAACTGCCCCGGACAAAGTTTGCTTGGACCGGGTACTCCAAAGTTCGGTTTTTCGGAAATATCGCTGTCTATTAGGAAGCTGACCGACTGCCGAGAATGCTGAGTAGTTCAAAGTATCGGCGCGCGTGGTGTACGTCCCGGCTGATCTGGTCGCGCAGGGCATCCACCGAAGGGAATTTGATTTCGTCCCGGAGGCGCTTGAGAAACGTGAGTTCGACGTTGGTTTCGACGGTCAGCTCAATCGGATGAAAATTCAAAATGTGAGTTTCTATGGCGAATGACTCGGCGCCGAAGGTGGGACGGTTGCCGACATTGGTCACGGCATCGAAGCATTCGCCGGAGACCGCGATTTGCGTGATGTAAACCCCGTCTTTGGGAACGAGTTCATCGTAGCGGCTAAGATTGATTGTAGGCACGGTGTATTTGTGGCCATAGCCGCGTCCACGGCCGGGATTGGAGTAGATGCGGAACGGGCGTGCCAGCAGATGCCGGGCGGGCGCGAGTTGGCCGGCCGCAATCAGGTCTCGCACCTGGCTGGAGGAAGCAACATAACCTCGCGCCTGCAGCGCATCATAGGCGCGTACGGTGAAGCCGAGGCGCGCGCCGTATTCGCGCAACCGGTCGAGGTTGCCTTCGGCGCGGTGTCCGAAGCGGAAGTTGAAGCCTTCGTGAACCTCTACGGCATGCAGGGCGGTGGAGATGATCTGCTCTGCAAACTCGAAGGGAGGCATGGTCGAAAGATCGCGCGTGAACGGCAGAATCACAACCGCGTCAAGGCCGGTTTCCTCGAGCAGCCGCAATTTATACGGCATGGGCGTGATGAGCGGAGGAGCTTCGCGGGGGCGAAGGATGCGGATCGGATGGGGATCGAAGGTGAGTACCACGGAGCGAGCCTGTAACTGCTTTGCCCGCTCGACCATTTGTTTCAGGATCTGCCGGTGGCCAAGGTGAAGGCCGTCATAGTTGCCGACGGTGACGACGGTCGGCCCAAAATCGCGGGGAATCTGATCAAGTTTCCGAAAGATCTTCATGCGATCGTAATTTCAGCCTTTTCAGCTCGATGTGCGGTCACAGTCGGAACTCCAGCCGCAGCCCGTCATGGGAGAGCCGCACGTTGGACGGAAGCTGCGCATTGGTCTCCCGGTGCGGAAGATCGTGCGCAATGTGGGTAAAAAAAGCCTTTGCCGGCCGCAGCCGCTCGACCAGGCCGAGCGACTGCGCAACCGTGGAGTGCGTGGGATGCGGCTTGTGGCGCAGCGCGTCGAGAAAAAGAATGTCGAGGCCGCCGAGCAGGGGAAGCGAGCTTTCGGGCACTTCGCTGAAGTCGGTGAGGTAGGCGGCTGAACCGAAGCGATAGCCGAAAATCAAAGCCTCGCCGTGAATCACCGCTACCGGACAAAACACCGCGTCGAAAATCTGCACCGGGCCGGTGATCTCATGCAATTCGACTTGAGCCAGCCCGCCGAACTTATAGTCCTGCTCAAAGATGTAGCGGAAGACCGACCGCAGCACGCGTGCAGTGTCAGGGTTAGCGTAAAGCGGCACCTTGAGACCGCCGGTAATGCGTGGAAAGGTCAGCGGCCGGAGGTCGTCGAGGCCGAGAATGTGGTCGGCATGTCCGTGGGTGTAGAGCACGGCATCGACACGGTCGATCTTCTCGCGCAGGGCCTGCTGCCGGAAGTCGGGTGTGGTGTCGATGACCACCCGGTGGCCGTCCCATTCCACCATAACCGATGGGCGCGTGCGGCAGTCGTGAGGGTCGGTCGAGCGGCACACATCGCAGGGGCAGCCGATTGTCGGCACGCCCATGGAGGTGCCGCTTCCGAGCACTGTGAGCACGGCCTGCATTATCGACGTCTCGCGCCGGGATCTGGCGGCACTCCGCCCGCGGGCGGACGCGTCAATGCATTGGTCACCTCGATATATGCCATGCGAAGCTCATACAAGCAGGTGCCCAGCATGTGATCTTCCTGGGTCGTGAGATTGCCTCGCGTTTTTTCCGCGATGAGCGACAGGGTGTCGATGGTCTGACGGGCACCAATCAGGTCGGCTGCCGGCTGTCCGCCCTGTTCGTGCACCAGACCTAGTTGCATCAGCGCCGTCATGTAGAGCGAAGCAATAAACTTCTCGAAGGTAATCTCGAAGTCGGAGGCTTTGTGCCCCTGGCCCTCTGAATCGAGTTGGCGCTGAAGCTGCGAGTCAAATTGGTGCGTCGATTGCTGATATTGGTCCGCCTGCTGCTTGCGCTCCTGCGCGCTCGGAGCTGGGTGGGGCGGCTCCGGCTGCGCGACGGCGTCGGCGGCAACTGGAGGAGGTGGCGGCGCGGGTTGAACGGTGGGCCGTGGCTCAGGCTCCGACTCTTCCGTGCTGGTTGCAGGCAGCGGCTCACCATCGATGGTGAACTTGCGCCTATCGGTAACGGTGAATTCAGGCTCTTTTTCTTTTGGCATATCGAATCAAATGGAAAACGGCAGGGATTCCACCCTTGCCATGTCAGGTCCTATCTGGACCTCGGTTCCCGGGCTTGCGGCCTCCCGGCGAATATATCCGAGGGCCAGTGTGATATCAGAATCTTTCGCTGCAAACCTCGCAGAATTTTCGGCGCTCTTGGTGGACGGCGAAGACGCTCCTGTGATGTCAGAATCTCTCGTGGTAAGCGCCGGAATGCATGCGGCAGAGGTAATCTCGCCCACCTCCTTGCCGCCCCACTGGATTTTTGCGCCGGGCTGGGGCGCCGCTCCTTGTATTCGGAAACCGGCGAACATCCGATGAACGTTGCCGCGGGATCGTACGCGCTCGACGATCTCCTGGCCGACATAACAGCCTTTGGTAAAGTGCAAGGCGTGCTGCTGACCTGTTTCCTGCGGCAGGTCGCGATCTCGAATGTCGATCCGAAAGCGCGGTATGCCGAGCGAAATCAGCAGCCACTCCCATGCTTGCGTGCCGGCCGGCACGGCGCTAGCCGCGACCAAACTATCCCACAGCGGTGCGGCGTTGTCGGGGTGCATCCAAAGCTCAAAACCGGCCAGCAGCGCCGGACCACGCGCGGCGGTCAGTCCCAGGCCTTTCCAGACCAAGTCATGCACCTGGTAAGGCGGCAGCTCGGGAAGCGTGATCCCCACCCGGTCAAGAACCTGGCGCGAATCAGGGCCGACGATGGCGACGGAAGCGAGTTTCTCGCTAATGTCGGTGACCTCGACATCATCCATGATGATATGGCGGTCAAAGAATTCGCGTATCCCTTCTACTTGATCACGGTCCGTCGAAGCCAGAAAATGATCGCCGCGATTGTAGACAACCAAGTCGCCCTGGATGTGTCCTTGGGGATTCAGGACGAAGTTGTAATTCCCCTGGTTTAGCGGCAGGTCCCGGGTATTGTTGGTGACCATCCCATTCAGCCAGCGCGTGCGGTCCTCGCCGGTGAGGACCAGTTTTGCCCGCCAGCTCAGGTCCAGAAGCGCGCACCCGGCGCGCAACGCCCGGAATTCGTCTTGCGGATTGCCGAAGCTCACGGGAGCCTCGGCGCCCGCGTAAACCGAGAATCGCGCTCCGCAACCGGTCAATTTGCTGCTGAAGGAGGTAGATGACATAGCAAAAGCAGCCCCAGCCGGCCAAAGGCAGGCTTGCTGGGATCCCCGAACCATTGATTATAACCAAGCGTGGTGTTCTTTTCTGTTATCTTCTCCTGCAACGGATATAGATGAGCAAGGAGTGTCGTGTTTCCCGGAGCTGGCTATCGATGCCCGAGATCGGTGGTTCGTTGGGAACCCGAGCATGCGCTGGATTGCAGGCCGGGTTGCCGGCCGGCAATACCGTTACAATAAGGAATGTTCTTGCGGGAAGGACTTCGATGACGCGCGCGCGCAGTAGACCGACAAAGCTGTTCTGGTTGGTTGTTCTGCTGTTTAGCTGGCTGCTTTCTGCCGCGCAGATTGCGGCCGCGCTGCCGCCGGTTCAACAGTCGTCCCAGAGCCAGCAGGGGGAACGCGCGAAGCCGCCGGAATCTCAGGCTGCCGAGAGCAAAATCAGCCCGAAAGAGGCCGAGGAGCTGTTCCGGTCGGTCGATGAAATCCTGGCATTCGTCAGCAAGGACACGGGGTTTCCAATCAAGGACAAGGTGAAGCGGAAGCTCGCCAATCGCGACGAAGTGGAACAGTATATTGCGCGGCACATGCAGGAGGACAAAGACACCCAGCGGTTGGAACGCTCCGCCGCTTCGCTGAAGAAGCTAGGGTTGCTGCCGCGAGATTTCGAGTTGCGGCCTTTTCTGCTGGGGCTGCTGAAGGAGCAGGTTGCGGGTTTCTATGATGCCAAAACCAAGACTGTTTACCTGCTCGATTGGGTGGATGCCGAGGCGCAAAAGCCGGTTCTGGCCCACGAACTGACGCACGCTTTGCAGGATCAGAGCTATAACCTCAGCCAGTGGGCAGAAGATTCCAAGCACGCCAAAAGCGATCAGGAAGAAATGGCTTTGGAAGAGGCGCAGTCGGCGCGCGAGGCGGTGCTTGAGGGGCAGGCGATGCTGGTGCTGCTCGACTATATGCTGGCTCCAGCCGGGAGAAGCGTGGCGGATTCTCCGTCGGTCGTGGACGTCATGAAAGGCGCAATGGTCGAGGGCGGCCAGACGCCGATGTTTGCCAAGGCTCCGCTGTTCCTGCGCGAGGCTCTGACATTTCCTTACACCTTTGGTTTGGACTTCGAGCGACAGGTGATGGCGAAAAAAGGACGCGGCGGTGCTTACAAGGGCGTCTTTGAAAACCCGCCGCGAGATACACGGCAGGTGATGGAGCCGGAAACGTATCTGGCGGGCGAGAACATTCCCGAGCTGACGGTTCCTAAACTCGACGCGGTTCTGAAGGGCGGGTACAAGCGTTACGACTTCGGAGGTCTAGGCCAGTTTGATGTAACCATGCTGCTCTGGCAATGGTACGGCAAGCAGACCGGGGCGCAGATTCCACAGGCATGGCGAGGCGGCTATTACTTCACCTACGAGAGAGTTGGCCACCAGGGCAATCCTTATGTGCTGGTTTCGCTGACGCGTTGGGCCACAGAAGCCGCCGCGAAAGAGTTTGCCAGTCTCTACGCCGGTTCGCTCGTCAAACGCTACCAGGACGTGTCTGAGGTCAAGCCCTCGCGGGAAGGCTCCGGCGAATGGAAAACCGAAGAAGGCCCGGTTGAGGTCTCGACCTTGGGCCCGTTTGTAATCGCCATTGAAGGGCTTGCGGGCAATGAGCGTACGCAGGTGCGACAGGCGATCGAACATACTTTTATCGCCGAACCTCACCCGGCACGGACAGGATCGCAGCCCATGATGCCATTCCCGTTGGAGCCTATCATTACCTCGCGGGAGACGTATCAGGCGCAGCCGGTGCGCTGAGCGGGAGTTTCAAGTTTTGAGTTTCGTGTTTGCGCGGGCGCCCCAGTCAAGCGAAGCTTGGGTGGGGTTTTTCGTTCAATACGAAAGTGCAGCAGTTCGGGTGGCCCACATCTGCGCCTGCCGTTGAGCGCAAATGTGGGGTCGAAGATTCATGCGGCCATCGCAGGGGCATTGACCGCTCGTCAGTCTTGTATAATCGCGGGTTCACGGCTTATGGTTGGAAATCCAGCAGGAGAGCGAAGTTTTGGCACAGGCAGAGATCGGCATTATTGGCGGCAGTGGTCTGTATTCCATGAAGGGCCTGACGGATGCGCGCGAGGTCGCACTCGACACTCCGTTCGGCGAACCTTCCGACGCTTATGTTCTGGGAACACTGGCGGGACGCAAAGTTGCTTTTCTGGCGCGGCATGGCCGTGGACATCGGCTGCTGCCGACGGAATTGAATTTCCGCGCGAACATTCACGGCATGAAACAGCTTGGCGTCGAGCGCATCCTCTCGATTTCGGCTGTCGGCTCGCTCAAGCAGGAGCACAAACCCACCGAGTTCCTTATTCCCGACCAGTTTCTTGACCGGACGAAGCAGCGGGTCTCGACGTTCTTCGGCGATGGCATTGTGGCGCACATTGCGTTTGGCGATCCGGTTTGCATGGATGTCGCACGAGTCGTGGCCGCTGGGTGCAAGATGGCCGGCGTCATCGGGAAACTCGGCGGAACCTATGTCTGCATGGAAGGGCCACAGTTTTCGACCAAGGCCGAAAGCAATCTCTACCGCAGTTGGGGCATGGACGTGATCGGCATGACGAACCTGCAGGAGGCCAAGCTGGCGCGCGAAGCCGAGCTCTGCTATGCGACCGTCGCCATGGTGACGGACTACGACTGCTGGCATCCCGAACACGATGCTGTCACCGTCGAACAGATTATTGCCGTGCTCAACCAAAACGCCGAAAACGCCTGCAACGTGGTGCGCGAAGCAGTGGCGGCAATGCCTCGCGAACGCACATGCAAGTGTGGCTCGGCCTTGGCGATGGCCATCATCACGGCGCGCGAGGCTATACCGAGGCAAACTCGCGAGCGGCTGAAGCTGATTATCGGCAAATATGTAGGCGAATCGGATCCAGCGGTTGATTACGGCAAAAAGGTGGGCGCATAGCAATGTCGATTCTTGTGGTGGGCTCGGTGGCATTCGATACGCTCAAGACCGCTTACGGCGAGCGCGAGAAGATTCTGGGCGGCTCGGCTACTTATTTTTCGCTGGCGGCAAGTTATTTCACCAAGGTTCGAGTGGTCGCCGTCGTGGGCGAGGATTTCACCGGCGAGCACGAAGAGGTGATGAAAGCGCGCGGCATCGACACCACGGGCATCGAGCGCGCCAAGGGCAAAACGTTCCACTGGGGCGGCGAGTACGGCGACAATCTCAACGAAGCCAAAACAAATTTCACCGACCTGAACGTTTTCCAGAACTTTAAGCCGCGGATTCCGAAGCAGTACACCGACACGTCTTTCCTCTTTCTGGCGAACATCGATCCGGCGTTGCAGTTGGAGGTGCGCCGCCAGATGCCCGACGTCAAACTGGTCGGCGGCGACACCATGAATCTGTGGATCAACATCAGCCGCGAGCAGTTGACCGGCACACTGAAGGAAGTTGACATTCTGCTCATCAACGACGGCGAAGCCAAGCTGCTGGCCGGCGACAGCAGCCTGCCAAGAGCGGCGCGCAAAGTTTTGCAGATGGGGCCGCGAGCGCTGGTCATCAAGCACGGCGAGTACGGCGCAACCATCTTCTTTCGCGACGGAATGCACCCGTTTCGCGCACCGGCGCTGCCGATCGACGAGGTGCAGGACCCGACGGGCGCGGGCGATTCCTTCGCCGGCGGCTTCATGGGTTACATTGCTTCGCAAGGCACACTGGACCGTTCGGTGCTGACCAAGGCCATGTTTTATGGCGGGGTGATGGGATCGTTCGCGGTCGAGCGCTTTGGAACCGAACGGCTGCAGAAGCTGACGACCGAGGAGATTGAGAACCGCTTCGAGATGTTCCGCAGCCTCACGCACCTGGAGTAGAAGGCGGGATCAGAGGTGACGTCTGCGGAGGTTGAAGATTCTGCTATCGGGTAAGCGGTGAGAATGCCGGGTGCCCCATACAAGCTTCTTTTGCTTGTGTGGGGTAGTTTGCTTCTTGCATAAAAAAACTGCCCCACTCAAGCCAACGACGGGCTTGAATGGGCCACCCCCACCCTTTGTTTTGGGAAGTAGAAACAGATGGCTCGACTTCGCTCGCCATGACACTCTGATATGTCAGGAAATACACGCTTGGAAGCCAGCCTAAATACGCAGAAACTCACGACAGAATCGAGCGCACCGCATTGGCCGAGCCGCGACTATTGGCTCGTGGCTTTGTGCGCGTGCGTGGCGTCGCTGGCGAGTTTCTTGTGGTTCTTCCGGCATGGTGAGCTGCTGCTTTATGGCGATGCGGTGGCGCACATCAATATCGCGCGGCGGGTCTTCGATTCGCGCACGCCCGGCCTCGATCAGCTCGGGACGGTGTGGCTTCCGCTGCCGCATCTGCTCAGCCTTCCCTTTCTCGTCAACGACTGGATGTGGCGCAGCGGGGTTGGCGGCTCCATTGCGTCGATGATCGCCTACGTCTTTGCTGTCGTTGGCGTCTTCCGGTTGGTTCGGGGCAGGGCATCGCGCTTTGCCGCCTGGTTGGCGGCTGCATTGCTAGGGCTGAATCCGAATCTGCTCTACATGCAGTCGACTGCAATGACAGAGTCGATCTTCCTGGCCTGCGTGATCTGGGCAGTTGTCTATTTTGATGAATTTGTCCGCGGTCTTGGTCGGGCGGATTCGCAGTCCGGAAAACTACCCCACTCAAGCAAAAGAAGCTTGGGTGGGGCACCCGCAAAGTCTTCTTGTGAAAGAGACTCACGCTTGCCAGCACCGAGATTGCTCGAGCGCTGCGGCATGGTGCTGGCCGCAGCCATGCTGACGCGCTACGACGGTTGGGTGTTGGCCTTTGTCATCGGCTGCGCGGCGGTTGCGGTCATATTTTGGAAGAGACGTCAATTGCCTCAGGGGCTAAAGCCCACGCCATTACTGGTTTTGGACGGCGCGGCTAAAGCCGCGCCCCTTCAAAGAAATACTACTCAAACAAATAGCCTTCAAAGTAGCTCCCTGCAAAGAAATATTGGTGTAACCAGCTCTGATCACGCTCGATTTGCCGCCCCAGTAGTTAGCCGCGTGAGGCGCTCGCTGGCAGCCTGTCTGTTGCTCTGTGCGCTTACACCAGCGCTCTGGCTGGCGCACAACTACGCCATCAACTACAAGCCGCTGGATTGGTGGAATGGACCTTATTCGGCGCAAGCTATTGAAGCGCGCAGCGAGCATGATTTTCCTTATCCGGGGAAGCACAACCTCGGGCTTGCGGCCAAGCAGTTTTTGAAAGCTGCGCGGCTGAATTTCTCTAGCGGCTTTGCAGAGCAGCGGATGCAGCCGTCTTTAGCGGACATGCTGAGCGAGTGGCAGACGTGGATGTTGGCGCTGGCGGTGGGGGGAACGCTGATCGCAGTGCTATCGCGCGAGCGCCGCGTGTGGGCGTGGCTGCTGCTGTGGATTCCGTTGCCGTTTTATGCAAGCGCGATTGCCTATGGCAGCGTGCCGGTGTTTCTGCCGGTGTGGTGGCCCTTTTCCTATTACAACGTGCGCTACGGTCTGGAGTTGCTGCCTGCGTTCGCGGTGTTTGGGGCGGTCGCGACGGAGTTCATTGTCGAGCGGCGTGCGGCCGCGCCCCGTCGACGAGTTGCTGCTGGCGCGCTGGTTTTGCTGCTGGCGGCGAACTACTTGAAGGTCGCCGACGCGACGCCCATCTGCCTGCGTGAGGCGCGCACGAACTCTGTCAGTCGCATGCGCCTGGAATCGCAACTGGCTGCAGTGCTCGCAGGGCTTCCGCCGCATTCGACGCTGCTGATGTACAGCGGCGAGTACGTGGGGGCATTGCAATCCGCCGATGTGCATCTCCTGCGCGTGGTCAACGAAACCGGGAAAATGATTTGGGATGCGGGGCTGAGCTGCCCGGCGCAAGTGGCGGACTATGTGGTCGCGGTGAATGGCGATCCGGTGGCGCAGGCTGTAGCACGTAACCTGCGCTGGCTCGAAAAAATTGCCGCCTTCAGCACGCCCGGCAAGCCGGATGTGACGGTTTATCGAAGCACGTTTCCGGGACGGCAGCACTGAACCAGCACCCACAGTATGGTGCGGTTTTGCCTGGCAAATTCAAAAGCAGATCCTTCGCGTTGCTCAGGATGACACTTCACTACGCTCCGGCGCGGCGGGGAAGCATTTCGCCGATGCGGCGGATTTGCGCACCGATAGCACGCAGTTTTTCTTCCAGGTGTTCGTAGCCGCGGTCGATGTGGTAGACGCGGTCGATAATGGTTTCGCCGTCGGCCACGAGCGCTGCCAGCACCAGGGAGGCCGAAGCGCGCAGGTCGCTTGCCTGTACGGCGGCGCCGCTCAGAGGGCTCTTGCCGCGCACGATGGCGCGGTTGCCCTCGATCTTGATGTTAGCTCCCATGCGAACCAGTTCCAGGGCGTGCATGAAGCGGTTTTCGAAGATGTTCTCGGTGATCAGCGACGTGCCTTCGGCCTGCGTCGCCAGCGCCATGTATTGCGCCTGCACGTCGGTGGCGAAGCCGGGATACTCCTCTGTCGTGATATCGGCTGCCTTGAGCGGATTGTCTCCCATGACGCGAATCGACTCGCCATTGACGTGGAAGCGGGCACCGGCCTGTTCGAGCTTGGCGAGCAGCGCCGTCTGGTGAGCCGGAACCAGGTTGGTGACCAGCAGATCGCCTCCGGTGAGGGCTCCGGCGATGATGAAAGTGGCAGCCTCAATGCGATCGGGAATGATGCGATGGCGGGCGCCGTGCAACTTGTCGACGCCGTGCACGCGGATGGTTGAGGTTCCGGCACCTTCAATGTTGGCGCCCATCTTGACGAGCAGCTCCGCAAGATCGACGACCTCGGGTTCGCGCGCGCAATTTTCCATGACGGTCGCGCCGTCGGCGAGCACGGCGGCCATTAGCAGGTCTTCGGTGCCGGTAACGGTAATTTTGTCAAAGGTGATGCGGTTGCCCTTGAGACGTTCGGCACGGGCTTCGATGTAGCCGTGTTCCTGCCGGATGGTGGCGCCAAGCCGCTCCAAGCCCTTGATGTGCATGTCGATGGGACGCGCTCCGATGGCACAGCCGCCGGGTATGGAGACGCGGGCGGATCCGGTGCGCGCCACCAGCGGCCCGAGCACGAGGGTGGAAGCACGCATGGTCTTAACCAGATCGTAGCCAGCTTCCGGGCGGTTCAGCTGGCGACAGCAGATGATGGTGCGATGTTGCGCGCGGCCGTAACCCAGTTCGACCTCGGCTCCCATGGCGGCGAGCAACCTGCGCTCAGTCTCGATATCGCGCACTTGAGGAATGTTTTCGAGGATAACCGGCTCCTCGGTGAGAATGGCGGCGGCCATGGCAGGCAGCGCGGCATTCTTGGCGCCGCTGATGCGAACCGTTCCGAGCAGGGGATTGCCACCCCGAACGACAAATTTATCCATTACGTAAAATCCTGGCGGTAGAAATGATATGCGGCCCTCGGCCGCCAAAGCTCCATTGTAAAACGCAATTGCGCGGGCCGCGATACGCCCTTCATCGGGGCGGGTTCTCAAGTGCTTCGAGGATGGCGTCGTGCACGAGTGGGCGCACGCGCTTGATCTCCTGGGTACGGCGATCCGGCCAGGTGCGGTTGGTCAGCAGAACCACGGCCAACTGGCGTTCGGGGTCGCACCACAGCGAGGTTCCGGTGTAGCCGAGGTGTCCGAAGGACGAAGCAGAGAAATAGCGGCCTGATTGCGAGGGTGCCGATGGCGTGTCCCACCCGAGAGCGCGGGACGTTCCGTCGGGCTCGACTTGGCGCGTGGTGAACAGGCGCACCGTCTCCGGCGACACGATGGGTTCGGGACCCTCGGCGAGTGGCGCTCGCTGCGGTGATGAACCGCTGGAAAGCATGCTATGCCCGAAGAGGGCAACGTCAAGCGCATTGGCGAAAAGTCCGGCGTGTCCGGAAACGCCACCCATGACGAAGGCGTTTTCATCGTGTACTTCGCCCTGGATGACGCGCATGCGGAACTCCCGGTCATCCGCTGTGGGCGGAATTTCCGTCTTCCATTCGACGGGTGGGCAATAGCGAGCGGTGTTCATGTGCAGCGGATCGAAAATCTCACGCTGGCAGAATCGGTCGAGCGGTTCGCCGGCGAGGCGGGCAAGCAATTCGCCGAGCACTATAAAGCCTATGTCGCTGTAACAGGCGCGCTGCATGGGCGACTCGACAAGCGGCGCGGTGCAGGCGAGGCGGACAATCTCTTTCCGGGTGGAAGCGCGGAGGAAGAACTTGGCGTAGTCCGCCAGCCCCGAGGAGTGGGCGAGCAGCATGCGGATGCTGACGTGGCGGCGTCGCGGATCGGGAGAAAGTGAGCCATCTTCGGCCCGGCCGAACTCCGGCAGCGCGTCGACGACCGCTTGATCGAGCGATAGCAAGCGGCGCTCGTAGAGGATCATCGCCATGGCCGTGGTTGCTACCGCTTTGGTGACCGACGCCAAGTCGAAGACGGTTGTGGGCGTTACGGGTGGAGAGTCAGGCGCATAGGTAAAGCGCCCGATGCCGCGCCACGCGACCAGCTCTCCGCAATGGACAACAGCAATCGCCGCGCCGGGGAATACGCGCTCCTGGACGGCTTGCTTAAGCAGCCCAAAGGCACCGGCGAATACGCGGTCCTGTTCGGGGAGCGTCTTGGACGGAATCAGGCTCGTACTATGACTTGGCATTAATTTTTTGGCCGAGGTGCGGAAGCGGCGAGTTTCCTCAGAAGCTAAAGCCCGCATTTTGTTGGCGCTGGATGATGCAGCTAAAGCTGCGCCCCTTCAAAGAAATATCATGCGATCAGGTCTAGCGCAGATACGCCAGGATCTCTTTGAACTCGGCAGTTCCACTGCGACGCATCAGTTCATACATCATCATTTCGGTGCTCGAAATGACGCATCCTGCGGAGCGCATTCTGTCGATTCCGACACGCCAGTTGTCCACGGCGCGCGAGCCGATGGCATCAGAGGCAACGTGTACCAGGTAGCCGTTGTTGAGCGCGTCCAGAGCGGTCTGCAGCACGCAAATGTGAGCTTCCATGCCACAGAGAAGCATAGTGTTGCGCTGCCCGGGAAGCGATTTTACGGCATTGCAAAAAGTGTCCTTGGCGAAGCAGCTGAACTCCAGCTTGTCGATGGGCGCGGTGCCCGGAACAAGCGAGGCGATTTCAGCAATGACCGGGCCCAGACCCTTGGTGTACTGCGTGGTGAGCAGCACGGGTATGTTGAAGATCTGAGCGAAGCGAATCAGGAGCTGAGAGTTGCTGACCATCTGCTCTTTATTGAAGATGGGCGGAAGAAGCTTCTCCTGGATATCGACGACAACCAGTGCGCACTCATCTGCCTGAATTGGGCGGCGCGCTATCTCGGTAGCGTCCCGCGTTTCGATTCTGCCTACGGTAACCATACGACCTCCGCAATCGTGTGTCCGGAGAAACACAGGGGGATTAGTAACTCGCATTTGATTGTAGCAATTAGCAGCCTGCTGCGCCGGGGCCTCGCGGAACCCAGAGTCGCCGCTTTCCCGGTAAAAACCTCGGAGAAGGGCTTGCATCTCACCAGCCCAGGAGGCTGTCCATGAAACGTTTTCTGCTGACGCTAACGATGCTTGCGCTGGTCGCTTCTGCCTTGGCCTCCACCGGGAGGGACGTCACTTATAAGAGCGGCGATGAAACCGTCAAGGCCGTGCTCTACACGCCTCAGGGCAAAGGTCCGTTCCCCGCGCTGGTGGTGATCCACGAGTATTGGGGCCTGACGCCATGGGTGAAAGAGCAGGCGGCAAAGCTTGCCGATCAGGGTTACGTGGCGCTGGCCATCGATCTCTATCGTGGCAAGTGGACGACCTCGCCGGATGAGGCGCACGAATTGATGCGCGGGGTGCCGGAGGATCGTGCCAACAGCGATCTGAAAGCCGCCTTTAACTACCTGGCAAGCCAGAAGAACGTGGCGGCCAAGCGCATTGGCGCAATCGGCTGGTGCATGGGAGGAGGCTACGCGCTCGATTTGGCGCTCAGTGAGCCACGACTGGCGGCGAGCGTGATCAACTACGGACATCTTGCCAGCGAGCGCTCCACGCTGGAAAAAATTCAGGCACCGATTCTGGGTAGCTTCGGCGGGCAGGATCGCGGCATTCCGGCCGATAGCGTTCGCAAATTCGAGCAACAGATGAAAGCTCTCGGTAAATCAGTGGAGATCAAAATCTATCCCGACGCGGGGCACGCTTTTGAGAACCCGAACAACAAAGCAGGCTACCGAGAGGCGGACGCGAAAGACGCCTGGGACAGAACGATCACATTTTTGGCCGCGAAGCTGAAGAACAGATGACATAAACCCCCGCAGGGAATCGGCAGTGGACGCGAGATTCGCCTCGTTCCACCACAACATGCGCAACTATGCCGGGCCGAGGGTGAATTTCACCACGCAGCTCGGTTGCAGCAGCGCGGGTTGCCATGAGAGGGGAGGACTTTCTATAATCAACTCAGCAGGGGTGTTGCAATTACATCCGGAGCGCGGCCGTTCCACCCTTCTGCATCTTCGGCGGGAGCTGAAATGGAAACCAGTAAGCCTAAAGTTCTTGTGGTTGACGACGAACGCGTAATTGCAGATACCCTGGCCATCATCCTCAATCAAAATGGATTTGATGCTCTGGCGGTCTACACGGGAACAGGGGCGGTCGAGCAGGCCAGAAACCTGCATCCGGATCTGATCATCACCGACGTCATCATGCCTGACATGAATGGCATTGAAGTCGCGATCAACATCCGGACCTTTCTTCCGAAGTGCAAGATTCTGCTTTTTTCCGGGCAGGCAGCCACGGCAGACCTGTTGGAGAGCGCCCGCGCCCGCGGCCACGAATTCGAAATCCTGGCCAAGCCGGTTCATCCGCAGGACCTGCTGGCAAAGCTGAGAGCCTAGAGCGATATCTTCAGAGATTGGCAAAAGCCTCGCGAATAGCGAGGCTTTTTGTTTGGGAAAATATCCAAGCCGGGGGAGGCTGAGGCGTACCAGAGATACTGTCGTGCGCTGCGGGTGTCATCGTGAGGAGGTTCGCCGCTTCTGCGAACCGACGTGACGATCCATGCATTCTGCCGATCATCGCCTGAAGGCCGGAAAAAGCAAATACATGGACCCTCACGTCGCTCCGCCGACTACGGGCAGCGCTTCTCAGGGTGACACGTTCAATGGTTTGCGGCAGGTACATCAACTTCGGAACCGCTCAAAAAGCAGACGAGTTCGGCCTGCATTCACAATTCCCGCCTGCCTTCCATGGCCTTCTGCATAGTCACTTCGTCCGCGTACTCGATGTCGCTGCCGACCGGAATGCCGGTGGCGATGCGAGTGACGCGAACCCCGGACGGTTTGAGCAGGCGCGCCAGATAGACGGCCGTGGCTTCGCCCTCGAGCGTGGGATTGGTGGCGAGGATAACCTCATCGGCGCCATCTTTTTCGAGGCGGAGCATGAGGTTGGCAATGCGCAGGTGTTCGGGGCCGACGCCGTGAATGGGCGAAAGTGTGCCATGCAAAACATGGTAGACGCCGCCGTAGTTGCGCGTCTTTTCGATGGCGGCAATGTTGGTCGGCTCCTCAACCACGCAGATGAGACGCTGATTGCGAACAGCGCTGCTGCAATAGACGCAGGGATCGACGTCGGTGATATTGTTGCAGACCGAGCAGAGGCGGAGTTGAGCTTTCACGTCGCGGATGGCATTGGACAGAAGCTCGGCATCCTCGTCGCCGGTGCGCAGGATGTGGAAGGCAAGCCGTTGCGCGCTCTTGCTGCCAACTCCGGGAAGTTTCTTCAGCTCGTCGATGAGTCGAGCCATAGGCTCGGGAAATTTAGACATGGCAAGGTCGAGTTAGTATGTGTTTCATACGCCGGCTAAAGCCGGTCCCCTTCAAAGAGGCTCAAGGTACCTCAACGAACCAAATACAGTCTTGCTGGGAACGCCCTTCAAAGAGCTATTTACTAAACAAGCTTTAAATCATTCCCGGAGGCAGGCCGAGTCCGCCGAGCATGCCGCCAAGTTGTGACTGCATGGCTTGGTCCACCTTGCGTCCGGCTTCGTTGACTGCGGCCGTCACCAGGTCCTGAAGCATTTCAAGATCGCCGCTCTGCATCAGTTCGGGCTCAATTTTGCAGGAAAGCATTTGCTTGGCGCCATTCATGCGGACGCTGACACTGCCGCCGCCCGCGGCAGCTTCGACGATAATCTCCTGCATTCGCTGCTGCATCTGGCGCTGCATCTCTTGCGCCTTGGCCATCATGTCCTGCAACTGTTTCGGGTTCATAGTTCTTCCTATTGATCGTTGTCGAGCACGGTGCGCAGCTCCGCACCAAACTTCTCCATCATTCGCCGCACCACGGGATGTTGCGCTGCCTTGGCGCGTGCGCCTCCCGGAGTGAACTGCCGCGATGCCGCCGGGGGCGCGGCGACCTTGGCCGCACCGGGTATCACCGAAATCCGCTGCGCACGCCCGGCTGAAGTTTCCACCGCCTGCTGCATCCGTTGACGCTGTTCGGGGCCGAAGGTCATGGCAATCATTTGTTCGCTGCTGGAAACCTTGACCGTCACCCCGCTTGCCGTGACGGACCATTCACCCGTTTCCAACATGTCGGCGGCCATGCGGTGCCCCGCTTCTTCCAGAGCGGCGAGCACTGCATTGCGAATGGTGGCAATATCGGCCATCTGGCCATCTAACGGGGAAGCATCAGGCGCTTCCGGTGCGACGACGGCAACCGCCGCAGCGTGCTGCCCGGCGGAGATCAAGTCGTTCGGGCGAGCGCTGCTCATCTCCGGTTTGCCGCCGCTTCGGCGTGCACGATCGAGTTCGAAGGGCGATGGGCGCTGGGATCTGTCATCGGAAGTAGTGCGGGGCGCAATGCTAGAACTAGAAGCAGTTGCGCTCGGGATTCTCGATGGGGCCGCGGGTTGGCGCGAAGGTGATGCGGCGCTGCCGACTTTCCCGCCGGTGGAAAGGTTCGATTCGCTGAGCAACTGCTCAAGCGGCAGCAGACGCTGCGCATGCACCAGTTTGAGCAGCCCGAGTTCAAGATGGAAGCGCTGTTCCTGCTTGTAGCTGACATCGCCGTGAGTGCGGAGCATGATCTGCAGGAAGCGCGTGAGATCTTCTTCGCCGAACAAGGAGGCAATGCGTGCGACGCGCGCCTGTTCGTCGGAAGATATTTGCAACAGCGGAGAGTCCGGACCGGCGACCTTGGCGACCAGAGCGTTGCGCAGAAAGCGAACCAGTTGCCGGGCGAAATGGACCGGGCTCTGACCCTCGACCAGCAACTTGTCGATGATACGCAGCACCTCTTCGCTGCTGTTTTCGTGGACGGCGGACATAACCTGTTCGAGTACGGTGGCATTGACCGTGCCGACCAATTCGCGAACCGTCGCGGAGGTGAGCGTCGTGCCGCAGCAGGCAATTGCCTGATCCATGATGGACAGCGCATCGCGCATGGAGCCGTCGCCGGCCTCGGCCAGCAGTGCGAGCGCATCGTCATCGACGACGATATTTTCCTGCTGGGCGATGCTGCGCAATTGCTCGACGATGTCCAGAAAACGCACCGCATGAAAGCTGAAGTGCTGGCAGCGCGAACGGATGGTCTGAGGGATGTCCTCGGGCTGCGTGGTGGCCATCATGAAGACTGCCCAGGGCGGAGGCTCCTCAAGGGTCTTGAGCAGGGCATTGAATGCCGCATCGGTGACTTGGTGAGCTTCGTCGAGGATGAAAATCCGATAGCGATCGCGTGCCGGCTCGGCGGTTGCGGTGGCGATCAGCCCACGCACTTCGTCGATGCCGCGATTGCTGGCAGCGTCGATCTCGATGACGTCCATGGCACCGACCGACCCCTCGCGAATCTCGCGGCAGGAATCGCAGACGCCGCAGGGCTCCGCGACCGGGTGATCGGCGGAACGGCAGTTCAATGCCATGGCCAGGATGCGGGCAATGGTGGTTTTTCCTATACCGCGATGCCCGCTGAAGATGTAACCGTGAGCGATGCGCTGCTGCTCAAGGGCGTTCTTCAGGGTGCGGGTCACGTGGTCCTGACCAATCACGTCTGAGAATCGCTGAGGGCGATATTTGCGCGCCAGAACGGTGTAACTCATGAGAAGAATTGATTATACCGTTGACCTGCCCCAACCCGCGTGCTGGTATCATTACCTGCACCGTAAAGAGAGGGATCTGATGAGCCACGCGGAACTGATCGAACGTTATCTGAAGGGATGCGACGTCCTCGCCGACGCTGTGAGCAATGTAAACCCCGCGATTCTGGACAAGGTACCGGCGCCGGGCAAGTGGACGATCCGGGAATACACAACTCACATCTTTGACGCTGAGATTGTGAGTGCGGCGAGATTGCGCGCCATGTTGGCCCAACCGGGCGCAGACCTGATGGGTTTTGACCAGGAGCGCTGGACCGCGGCCTTGCACTACGAGAAGCAGCCCGTAGAAGACACGTTGGCGGCTTTCCGGGGATTGCGGCGGATGACGGCCAACATGCTGCGGGCAGCTACGGCGGAGGCTTGGAACAATAAGGGGATTCATCCCAAACGGGGCGAAATGAGCGTGCAGGCGCTGGTGGAAATCCTGGCTGGTCACTGCGAGAACCATGCTCGCACGATTCGCGAACTGCGCGAACGCTTCGGCGCCGCCAAAGGCTGAGGTGCAGGAAGCGGCCAACTGCGGCAGATATGGGGCGGTGTCGGGCAGATGTGGCACCACCTGACAGGCCTGGATATCTTATGCCGACTTGCTGAATGCCTGAATCGCCGCGGTTTCGTCGTCCCTGATGTCGAATACCTTGTGCAGTTTTGTGACCTGAAGCAAGTCGTGAACTTTCCTGGTCAGGTTAAGCAGTTTGAGTTCGCCGCCCTGGTCGCGCATGTTGGTGAAAGCAAAGACTAACTCGCCTATACCAGAGCTGTCGATGTAGTGTACCTCGCTCAGGTTGAGCAGGATTTGCTTCTGCCCCTGGCCGGCGAGCTGTTTGATCGTGTCGCGCAGCAGGGTGCTGCCCTCGTCGTGGGTAATACGTCCGTTCAGATCGACAATCGTGACTCCGTCCGTCTGGCGCGTGCTCGCTGTCATAGTTATTTAGAAGCCTCCTGGCCGTCCCGCGTGGCTTCGCGGACGTACTTTATCATTGTGACTTCCGTTCCAGGGTTAATGATACGAAAGCGCACCTCGTCCATGAACGCCCGGATGAGGAAAATTCCGCGCCCTGACTCCTTAGATAGATTTTGCGGCGCCAGCGGATCGGGGATGGCGCCGGCATCGAGTCCCTTGCCTTCGTCCCGAACCTGTATGGTAAGGCGCTCCGGCGCGGCCTCAAGCAGCACAGTGACATGCTTATGAGAGTCGTATTCATTGCCGTGCAGCACGGCGTTCACCGTGGCCTCGCGCACTGCCAGAGAGATGCGACCGGAATCCTCTTCGGGGAATCCGACCTTAAGCGCCATGGTTAGGGCCGCCGCCTCCGCCTTATCTACGCTGTCAAGGGTGGAGTCGAGTGTGTAGAAAACCCTCATCGCGTCCATTGTTCCTGAAGATTTGGATAGCATATAGATGAAGTTACCAGCGCAGAAGAATCCGGGTTCGTGAGAGGGTGGCGTACAGGGTAGCCGCCTGGAGCTGGTCAAGGCTTTCCAGGAGCACGTCCGCGTGGCTCAGCTCCGGCCGCGAATAAGTGGTGGGTATAACAAAAGTTGTCATCCCTGCCCGGTGCGCGGCCTCAACCCCTGAAGGCGCGTCTTCGATCACGACGCACTCCTCAGGGCGCAGGTCCAGCAATTCGGCACCGCGCAAAAAAGGCGCGGGGTCGGGCTTTCCGAGTGTTACCTCGTCGGCTGAAACCATCTTTTCCGGGACTGGCAAGCCTGCCAGTCGAAGGCGCTTGGTGGCCAGTCTGCGAGTTCCGGAGGTGACCACCGTCCAGCACTCCGACGGCAGGGCCGCCAGCAGCCGTGCCGCTCCCGGGAAGACGATCAAGCCGTCAGTGTCCTCCAACTCGCGGCGTTCGAGTTCCACCAGCTCCGCGGCGCTGTCCAGATGTGGAGCGACCAGTTCAACGGTTTCGATGGCGCGCCGGCCATGGGCGAGTTTCACAATCCCCGCCGGGTCATATCCGTGTTCCATGGCCCAGCCACGCCACACTCGCGTCACGGCAGGGGTGGAATCCACGAGCACGCCGTCGAGGTCGAACAACACCGCACCGCATTCGATACTTCCCATGTAGTTAACCCGTTTCAAGAAGGGTTCTGCCGAGAATTAATTCTAGTTGGTTACATGCGCTTCTGCTTGGCGACAGGTGATAACAGAGGTATTCTCAGCCTAGATGACATCGCTTGCGTTATCAGACTTGCTTGGGCAGCCCGTTTTCGACGCCGTCGGCGCCAAGGTCGGCCTTGTGCGCGAAGTGGCGGTGGTCCCGCAGGAAGACTCGAACCACGTTGCGCTGCTGGTGGTGCGCACAGAGGACGGCGACCGCCTGCTGGCAACGCGGTTAGTGCAGTCCATTAACGGTGGGATTCGCAGCTCGGTTTCCGCGGCCGAGTGGAGTGCCTTCAGCGGTTCCGAGGGCATGCTACTGATGGACCGCGACTTGCTGGATCAGCAGATCATCGACGTGCACGGCCGGAAGGTGGTGCGTGTCAACGACGTTGAACTGCAATCGCAGGCGCGCGACCAAGGCGGCATTCAGCTCAAGATCGGCGCGGTCGATGTCGGTGCGCGCGGAGCCGTCCGACGGCTGCTGAAAGGCATTGTGCCTTCCGTAGCGCTGCGCGGCCTGTTGGAAAAGATTCCGCCGCGGCCGATTCCATGGGAGTTTGTCAGCCTGATTGAAACCGATCCGGCGCGCCGGGTGCACCTGAAGATCGCCTCTGATCGACTGGCTACACTCCATCCGGCGGACTTGGCCGACATTATCGAAGAGCTTTCCCCGTCTGAGCGCGAAGCGGTTTTCCAATCCCTGCCGGAAGACACCGCGGCAGAGACGCTGGAAGAGGTCGACCCCAAGCTTCAGGTCTCGATCGTCAACTCACTGGCCTCGGAGCGTGCCGCGGACATAGTTGAAGAGATGGATCCCGATGCGGCTGCCGATCTGCTCGGCGATCTTTCGCCCGAGCGGTCGGAAGAAATTCTCCACGAGATGCAGCCCGCAGAGCGGCAGGAAGTGGAGGAGTTGCTCGAATTCGAGGACGACACAGCCGCCGGGCGGATGACTACCGACTATATGGCGTTGAGTCCTACGGCCAAGGTCAGCGACGCCATCGAAATGCTGCGCAAATTCGAGGGCGGCCTGGAGAGCATGAGCACCATTTTCGTGATCGGGGAAGGTGAAAAGCTACTGGGCGCGGTTCCGCTCGTCAAACTGGTGCTGGCGGCGCATGATGCCACGCTTTCGTCGCTGGCGGTCGAACCGCTCATCTCGGTGCATCCAGGAGTGGACGAACACGAGGTGGCCGAGATCTTCGACAAATACAATCTGCTGACCCTGCCCGTGGTGGATGAGGAAACCGGGGCGCTAACTGGCGTGATCACGGCAGATGACGTGATCAGCATTCTGCGGTCGAAGCTGTAGGCTATTCATCCCAACGCGGCATGGGGCTGACGCGGAGTCGAAAGATCTTATTCAAAAGCATCAAGCGGCGTGACGCGGGACAGTCCGCTGGGATGCTTCGTTACCTCGACAAATTTTCGTGGCCCTAAACTGATAAGAGCCGAACTCGGGATGTCAGGCTGAAACTTTTCTTCGAACTTTCTTTTCCAAAGAGCTGCGGCAGCGGTTATTCTGAGCTTGCCCTCTCCGGGCAAATCCCTCAAAGCACGGGCGCATGCACAGTCTGAGGCACTGGAAGACACAACTGCTGATAATCCTCGCCGTGGTAGGGCCTGGATTCATCACTGCCAACGTCGACAATGATGCCGGCGGCATCTACACCTATTCCGCTGCCGGAGCGCAGTTCGGCTACTCGCTGCTTTGGACCATGATTCCCATGACGCTGGCACTTGTCGTGGTGCAGGAGATGTGCGCCCGCATGGGAGCGGTCACGGGCAAAGGGCTGAGCGACCTGATTCGCGAGGAATTCGGTCTCCGCATTACCTTCCTGATGATGGTCGGGCTCATCATCTGCAACTTCGGCAACGTGGTGGCCGAATTTGCCGGAATCGCCAGCAGCCTCGAACTGTTTCACATTTCGCGCTTCATCAGCGTCCCGCTGGCGGCCTTGTTTGTGTGGCTGCTGGTGGTGAAGGGCGATTACAAGAGCGTGGAAAAGGTGTTTCTGGCCGCGTCGTTCTTTTATTTTGCGTACATTATTGCCGGAGTGCTGGCTGGTCCCGCCTGGCGGGAAGCGCTGGTCGC
This sequence comes from Candidatus Korobacteraceae bacterium, assembly GCA_049519595.1. Lineage (GTDB taxonomy): Bacteria > Acidobacteriota > Terriglobia > Terriglobales > Acidobacteriaceae > CAWBRT01. The sequence goes on from JBEKQP010000003.1 coordinate 24,141, forward strand.
CACGGTGAAACCTCCTCACCCGGCCGACCTCAAGAACACGAACTATGTCTACATGGTGATTGCCGTGGTGGGCACGACGATTGCTCCCTGGATGCAGTTCTACCTGCAAGCCTCGGTGGTGGAGAAGGGAATCGAGGAGCGTCACTATGCGGCATCGCGCATCGATGTAATCGTGGGATGTTTTTTCACCGACATCGTCGCCTGGTTCATTGTGGTGGCCTGCGCCGCTACGCTGTTCGCGCACGGATACCGCGACATCAAGGATGGGGCCGACGCCGCCCAGGCGCTGAGGCCGCTGGCGGGGGATTACGCCTACCTGTTATTCGCGGCGGGGTTGTTCAACGCATCGCTGTTCGCGGCTTCCATTTTGCCGATCTCGACGGCCTACACGGTGTGCGAGGCTCTGGGGTTTGAGTCAGGCGTGGATAAGAAATTCAGCGAGGCTCCGGCATTCTACTGGCTCTATACGATCCTGCTCGCGGCGGGTGCCGCGGTAATCCTGTTGCCGAACGTCCCGCTAATAAAGATCAGTATTCTCTCCCAAGTGGTCAACGGCATTGTGCTGCCGTTTGTTCTGGTTGCCATGCTGGTACTCATCAACAAACGAGAGCTGATGGGCAAACACGTGAATTCGCGTACCTTCAATGTGACGGCCTGGGCGACGACCGTAATCATGATCGTGCTTACGCTCATGCTGGTGGTAAACACGTTGCGTGGCGGATGAGGCTGCCGGGCTCCGAAGCTGGATGGGCACGGCTTTTTAAACTATCTTTATCGCTCCCTCGGACAGATCCTGCACGAAGCGCCGATCGGCCTCAAGAAAGTCATACTGCGGTAAGTTCGCCAGGGCTTCCCAGCGGATGTCCTGGAAAATGTTGTTGGTCAATTCGCCGGAAAACCGTTCGACGAGGAAAAAATGCAATTCGAATTCGCTATCCTGTCGGTAGCGGTGGCACAAACTCGCCACTTTTCGTCCGATCTCGGCATCGATGCCGAGCTCTTCCTGCAATTCGCGCTTTAAGGCCGCTTCTCTGGTTTCGCCGGGCTCAATCTTGCCGCCGGGAAACTCCCATTTGAGCGGTAGCGCCTGATGCCTGGTGCGCTGACAGATTAGTACTCGCTCGCCGCGGACAAGCAGCGCTGCGACGACCTGCTTTCTGGCTATTGGTTGGTAGGCTTCCGTCATGGATTAGTTTGAAAATCAGCGATATACCGTTGCTATTAGATCACATCCGCAGCTGGTAGAATTTCATCGACCCTGCACACCGCGCCAGAACAGGGCCAGCAGACAATCTATGTACTCGCAGCTAGTGCTGGAACATTTCGAACACCCGCGCAACAGCGGCGAACTGCCGGCTGCGAATGCCGTCGCACGGCTGGAAAACCCCATGTGCGGCGACGTGCTGGAGTTAAGCCTGCGACTGGAATACGGGGTGATCGCCGAAGTGCACTTCCGCGCCAAGGGATGCGTGCCAACCATCGCCTGCGCCTCACGCCTGACCGAAATGGTTCAGGGTCTGACGGTAGCCGACGCGCTTATTATCCGCCGCGATGCGATCATCGAGTCGCTGGACGGCCTTCCCACCGCTTCGCAGCACGCGGCACAGTTAGCGGTCGATGCGCTGCGGGCCGCGATCGAACTTGCCTGCCCGCCGGAGCGACATAAGAACTGAATTGGGATTGCAACACAGGTTGCCGGGCAGAGTCCTGAACCTGTTTCTTGGCGGAAGGTAATCTCGCGCCAGATCTGATGCTTCGCGAGGAACGGCACGCCCGTAGGCATGCCGTTCCAGGTAAAATTGCAGTGGCCGATCAGGGGTGCTTACACAGTCCCACGGGCGAGTCTTTCAGGCAGTGATCATTCGTCCAGGCGTTGGATACCCCGCCAGGGCCGGAGCCGCCGCCGCTGTGGTCGGTCGCGTCGAAGCTCGCATTGCCGTACATTTTGTTGGATTTCACCTCGCTGTAGATACTGTCCGAGTGGAATTCCAAGCCGTTGTTTCCGTTAGCGTCGGCCGAGTTGCCAATTATGCAGTTGGTGTTGGACCCTTCTGCCTCAAAGCCGTCGTTCCCGTTGCTCGACATAAGGTTGTGCTCAAGGCTGACGTTGGATGCGAAGTTGAGATACACGCCGTCCGCGGTATTGCCTTTGACTTGGTTGTCTATCAGGTAAGCTGAATTGGCGGCGCTTGTGTTGGCGATTACTATTCCGCCTGTACCGCCGTTTTGAAACGCCTGGTTTGAAACGAAGTAGTCGGAACCAGCAGTCCCGTTATCGAAAATCCCGTCACCAGAGTTGTTGTGAACACTATTGTTCGTAACCCAGTTATTGCCGCTGCTGTGGTCGAGCGCGATTCCCGTCCCGTTGTCGTGGATATTATTGTTCTTGAACAACTCACCGCCGACGGGCTGGCTCCCGAACTTATCGACTTCAATGCCGGAAGAGCCGCCGAACCCGCGGATCTCGAAGTTTTCGATGGTGACGCCGTTGGCGAACACGTCAAACCCTGGCACCGTGCTATCGCCGGGCACGAGCAAGACTTGGTTGGCGGCCTTGATGGTCAAGTCCGAGGTGGTCACAGATACGTTTTCCGCATAGATGCCTTTGCAAACCAAAACGGTATCGCCGGAGTTGGCGGCGTTCACGCCATCTTGAATCGTGTGGTACAAACTCCCCAGGCACCCGACCTGAATGGTCGAGGCCTGTGCGGCAGAGATCAATAATGCAAATACCGCACAGGTGAGGCCCAACTTCACTGCTCGTTTGAAGCAGGTCACGTTTCGCACCTTTCAGGGGAACAGGAGCGTGATTGTTTGACCAGGAGGGACGAACCTGGAGGATCGGCCTTTCTGCTTTCGACAAGCTATGTTTTGCACGTACGCTGAAATGCTTGGACCTCCTTCTGTGCTATTCTCCAGGCTTCTTCACACCGCAAAAGCCTCTTAGCGCCTATTTCCCATTCAGCCCCTGATTGCTGCCCAAGCCGGTTGCGAAGTCCCAGCCGGTAGCGGCGCTATGTGACCCTGCATGGCCGGAGGTAATGTCGCGGAATTCGCTGGATTTGAGGCACTTGGTTGAAGGGCCGTTGCTGGGACAGATACTGTAGACTTCCACCAGTTCGTTGAAGCTGTCGGAGTTAAACGAGCCTGCAAGGTTTATGATCCCGGCTAACGAAGGAGTGGCCACGCTGGTGCCGCCGACAATCCACCAACCACTGCTGCCATCGTAAGGGGTGGTGTCATAAACGAAGACGCCGGTATTGGGGTTCGCATCGAAGGAGAAGTCCGGCGTGCCGCGTTTCGTCCCCACCTTATTCTCCACCGGATTTTGATATGCCGGCCTCGGTTCATAGAAGCTAGCGCCGCCGCCGCCGCTGCTCCAAGCCGTCTCGCTGACGAAATTGCCGGAAGAGTTGCGATTGACGGTCGTGCCGCCGGCGGAAACCACATACGGTGAGACGCTCGGATAAAGCGTCTGGCCACCGCTATCGCCGGCAGCAGCAAAATAAACTACGTTCGGCGTTTGAAAGTATGAATCATAGGTGGTTTCGCCGGAGAATTCACTTCCGCCCCAGCTCATGGACACCTCACCGAAGCCATTGTTTTGGGTGACGATGCTACTGGCAACGGACACGGCTTGAAACAGGTCTGCATAACTGTCCGAATTGGCTTCCACCAAGACGATTGTCGCGTTTGGCGCCATGGCGTGCGCCCATTCGATATCGAGTGCAGCTTCGAGTGCCCAACTGCCATCGGTGGCCGGTTGGGTTCCGGCGGCATACACTTGGCCGAAGCAACCAGTAGTGAGAGTTGGCGAACACGGCTGCAAGGTTGGAAGCCCGAACTGAGTGGAGAACGCGTTAATGTCATTGAAGGCAGTCGGGTAATGGTAGGCGTCCACGAGGGCGATGGTTTGTGAACCCCCGGTGTTGTTGGGAAGGTTGTGGTTGCCGCTTGTGATCTTCCCCGTAATGGGACATCCGCTGACGAGCGGACTGGCGGTTTTATAAACGCAAGCCAGCGAGCCTGGCGTTTCTCCAACCGGAATCCGTGATCCAAGTGCCTGCTTCTTGTCAGGAAGCAACTTTTCAGGACGCGTGACGATCAGGTGATTGGTGCGCGCGCGCATCCCTATATCTTGCGCGGATTCGCGAGTAGAGTGGGGCACCTCGATTGGACGATCTTTTTCCACAGGAAATCCATGCTCGCCCGCGTTCTGAGCAGTGAGCAGGAATGGGAAGGCTAGCGCTATAACGGCGGCGACAATCGCTCTGACGCAGCGGTGCATGGACAGTTCTCCTGATGTTCGGGACCTGGGTTATCGTCGGGCACCGGGAGAGAACTGCTGCTAGGGAACAGCCCTGGCGCACAAGTTTGGAGTAGGATGTCTGTCCTATGTTTCGGGTGTGCTTCGCCCAGAGTTTCCTTTACAAGTTTTTGTACTTAGTTCCGATGGCGCCGTGCAAGGGCCGACCGCACCAATTAGAAAAGGCGCCGCATCCTCGCGGCGCCCTCAGGACGCGATCACCTCCCAGCGTCTTATTTCTGGTGGCACAGCGATGTGCCCGTTATGTCCTGGGTGGTGTTGCAGTTGTCCTTGTGCCATGAATTAGCCGTGCCACCCGTGCCTCCACCAAGCGTGAAGTCGAGCGCGTCCGCCGTATAGTACGGAGTAGCCACTTGCGGCGGCAGATTGTTTTCGGAGGTGTTGTGGCTCAGGTTGTTCTGCGAGCTGAGTTCCGGGCCGTTTAAGAAAAAGCTGACGACATCGACCCCGAGACCCGCGGCGTTGTACTTCGTGAGGTTATTCTCCACTGTGCTTTGCTGCGTGCCGAACTCGAGTGTCTCCAAGTCGAGGGCAACTCCGGTCGACTGCACGTTGTTGCCTTTGACGGTCTCCTGATTGCCGTCGACGATGATGATGCCTGAAGACGCATTGAAGCTCTGGCTGGTTACGTCCTGGAACCCGAGAACCTGGTTGTTATCGATTTTGTCGCTGAAGCTGCCAATGGTGATGACTGCGGCAAAAGCAGAGGCTACGAAGCTGTTGTTGGAAATATCCATGTCCTCGACTTCAAAGGTCAGCACGCCGATGAAGTTGTCTTCGATTACATTGCCGGTGACGCACAGGTTCACGTCTTTGTCAGGGCAATTGTTGTTCTTCTTCGACTTGCTCTTGCTCCTGCTGGCAGTTTGGATCTGCGGCGATACGTTGGCGAACAGCGTCGGGACGGGTCTCAGGCTGGCACCGTTGGCGAGGGCCAGGTTGTAGTTGTTCTTGATGCTTTGCAGGGAAGGCGTTATCGTGTTGGCCAAATCTGCCGGGTCGAAGTACTCCGACGGAGCAAGGACCCCGACGTCACAGCCTGAGATGACGAAATTCTTGATCGTCACTCCAGTTGCCAGCACCAGGAAGCCGACATCGCTGCCAGCGATCACCGGGGCACCGCCGTCTGTGTTCGTACAGCTCACGAACGGCTTCGCTTGTTTCGGAACGTTGGTGATCGTGATGTTCGGGGTATACACAACGTTGTTGCCGTCGTAAATGATGTCAGGGCAGACCTCGATCGTGTCGCCAGCCACAACCACGTTATCAAGCAGGTTGGAGATTGCATCCGGGCCCGTGAATACGGCACTGGTGCCGCAGGATCCGACTATATATGTTGTGGCGTGAGCCGTGGACCCGAGCGAGAGTACAAACGCGAGTGCCAGGGTGCCCCGCAGAAGTCGGTTAAAGTTACTCATCGACAGTTCTCCTTGGTGGAAACCGGGTTATGGTCAAGCACCTGGGGGAGAACTGCCGGGGGGAACAGCCCGGGTGCACAGACCTGAGGTGGAGTAGGATGTCTGTCCTATGTTGCGGGTGTGCTTAGTTCAGAGTACCTTCTGGATTTTTTTGACTTAGTTCTTATTAAGATAAATTGAGAGTTGCTGGTCAGAGTACATGAAAGTTGCTGGCCGGACCCGCCGCTCTAATCGTGAGTTGGCTGGTACACTGTCCAGCCGCGTTCGCGCGCGATCTTCTCCAGGTCTGGATTGGGATTAATGGCGAACGGGTGCGGCGTGATCTCCAGCATGGCGAGGTCATGGATGGAGTTGCCGAAGACGGCGTCCACCTCACGTCCGATCAGTTCCTGAATGGCCGTCGCCTTCAGTTCATCGGTGGGGACTCGCAGCAGACGGTCGGTGGCGCAACAGTTTTCGATCTCCACGCAGGCGGCGATGACGCGCTCTTGGGGAATGGCGAAGCGCGGCATCGCTTCTTCAATCGCCCAGTTGTTGGTCGAGGAGACCGCCCAGACCTTACAGTCGGCGGCGGTCAACCGATGTGTGAGTTCGAGCATCTCCGGGAAGATTCGCGGCTCGATCACGGTGCGAAAGAGTTCGGATGCCAGGGCTCGAATGTCTTTCTCGGCAATGCCTTGGTGAATCGTGACCATTTCGCCGCAGATTGAAAGCTCGTCGACCGTGCCGGCCTTGTATTGCTCATAGCGTGCCAGAATCCGCTTGGCGGCATCCGCTGGAATCAGGCCGCGCTCGATCTCGTAAAAGAAAAAGTCGGCTCCAGCGTCGCCAGACCAGAGGGTTCCGTCGCAATCAAAAACAGCGTGACGCAGGTTGAGGGCTAAAACATTGTCGATAAACTTCCGGGCAGACTCGGTCAGGACGCGGGCAACCATCATCTCTCCCAATGTCAGTGGCGGCTCGGTGCGGTGGCCGTCAGGCGTTCTCCACGGCGAGGCGGTCGTAGTCTTCCTGCGTGTTGATATTCATAGCAACGCGCGCATCTTCCACCGGAACATAACTAATGTGTGTTGCATTCGCGTGAAGAATATCGCGCGCGGTGGCTGTCAGTTGGGCGCGCAAAAGCACCTCGATCATCTCGCGCGCCAGTAGGATCGGATGTCCGTGGTGTTCGTCGTACTCCGGTATCACCGCCCAGAAGCTCTGATCCAGCGCTCCCAGGAACGCCGAGTAAAGATGATCCATCGTTGCAGGCTGGACGGGTGGTCGATCCACCAACGCAACAATGGCGGAATCGCGTCCGCGGCCCAGAATTTCGTGCAGGCCGACTCTGAGCGAGTTGAACTGGCCAAGCTCCGGAGCCCGGTTCTCCACCAGAAATCCGCCGATTGAGTACACAACGGGTTCCAGGTTGCGGCTGTTCGCTCCACCCACCACGATGACCATGTCGGTGTGCGGCCGCAACAACTCGATCCATGCGCCGAGCAAGGTATTGCGCAGGCCACCCGGCCGGCCGGCCGGCCACGGCAGCAGAGCTTTGTCGCGGCCCATCCTCGAAGATGCGCCTGCCGCCAGGATGATGCCGCATAGACTTGGTGAACGGGCCATGAGCGAACGATAACAGACGACGAAGCAGTTGTCAGTTTTTACAGCTTGTTTCAAAAACCAGAGTTTGAGGAAACGGCCAATGCTCCCACAGGGATAAAGCCATCATTCTTGTTGATTTTGGACGGCGCGGCTTTCCCGCCACAACGCGCAAAAGCCTAAACTGCTCCCGCATCTGCAACAGCAGCGGATATGAGGCATCGGCCGAACGCGCGCGACGCGCCATCAGGGCTTGTCAGTGACCGTAGGCTGGTCGGCGCTCTTCAGCCGTTCCTGAACCGATTTGTTTTTTCCGGCGACAGGTACATTGCGGCGCACCGCGATCATCTCGGCGACGATGGCGACGCCGATCTCCTCCGGCGTGACTGCGCCGATATCGAGGCCGATAGGCGCGTGCACACGCTCGAATAGCTCGCGCTCCATGCCTGCTTTTTCCAACTCGTTATAGATGGAGAGCACTTTGCGCCGGGAACCAATCATGCCGACGTAGCGTGCGGGAGTCTTGACGGCCCATCCCAAAACACGCATGTCGTCACGGTGTCCGCGGGTGACGATGACCAGAAAGCTTGATGCCGAGGGGTGCAACGTGGCTGTGGCGGCTTCGAAATCGGCGGCGATGACTTGGCCGGCGTCGGGAAAGCGCTCGCGATTGGCAAAATTCTCCCGGTCGTCAATCACCGTGACCTCGAAGCCGGCGAGGTGCGCCAATTTGCAGAGGCTCAATGCTATGTGTCCACCGCCGAATATGAACAGCTCGGCTGGGGGAATCACCGGCTCGACAAAGACTTCCAGTGTGCCGCCGCAGACCAGCCCGGTATTGTAGCTGGGATCGTTATTCAGATCGAACGTGAGGGAACGGGGTTTTTCCTCTTGCATCACTTCCCGGGCCGCCTGCCAGACCTCGGCTTCGACGCAGCCGCCTCCGATCGTGCCCAAAGCTGAACCATCGTCGCGCACCAACATTTTGGCAGTACGGAACGACGGAATCGAGCCGCGGACGTTGATGATTGTCGCCAGCGCGCCGCGGCGTCCCGCCTTGCGCAGGGCGACGATCTCTTCATAGATATCCATTGCATGGAATTATTGCCTGAGCGGGCGACGAACACAAGCGGCTTCAGCGTCTCTGGCTGGCGCGTTGGCATCAAACAAGTGGTCCTAGTACAATAGGAGCGCCATGGAAGGCATTGAAGCAAAAGGCAGTGTGGGCGGAACTCCAGGCGGCACGGAGCGTTCGGACAATCTGGCCGGCGATCCGCAGAGCCCCCTGCGCATCGAGCGGCTTGCATTCGGCGGCAGCGCGGAACAGGAAGGCGTGGTGCTCACCACCCTGGACAGGGCCGTGAACTGGGTCCGCAAGAACTCGATTTGGCCAATGACCTTCGGCTTGGCCTGTTGTGCCATCGAGATGATGTCGATGGGAGCATCACGTTTCGATATCGCGCGGTTTGGCGCGGAGGTCTTTCGTCCTTCGCCTCGGCAATCGGACCTGATGATCATCGCCGGGCGCGTCTCGCAGAAAATGGCGCCGGTCATCCGGCAGCTCTACCTGCAGATGCCCGAGCCTAAGTGGGTGATTTCCATGGGAGCGTGCGCCACCTCCGGCGGAGTGTTCAATAACTACGCGCTGGTGCAGGGCGTCAACCAGTGGATACCCGTGGATGTTTACGTGCCGGGCTGCCCGCCGCGTCCGGAGCAGCTGATTTACGCGATAACTCTGCTGCAAAAGAAGATTCAGAACGAAGGTGGATCGTTCAAGCGGGCGCTGAACCTTTCCGAGTAGAGTGCTGTTCTCCATCACAATATCGCAGACTGATTCTTATCATAGCTATCACCGCGACTATCTAACAGGCTGCTGAAAAACGTTTCCTGAGGGCGTCATCCTGAGCGGAGCGAAGGATCTGCTGTCTGCGCATGCTGAAAGCAAAGCCGATTCCAGAGGCACAAATCAGCGCGACCTCGGGATCACACTGATGTGAGTTGTTTCACAGCCTGCTGGCGTTCTCTATCTCTATAAATGACAAACCCCGGCTTGAAATGCCAGGGTTCAATAGGTAAGTTAGGCCCGAGTTGGCGATGCAGTTTGTACCCGGTTGACGGAAAACGTGAGTGAAACCTGCGTCAGACTGTGCTCTTTCTATTTAGATCGTGCAAGATTACGAGCGTAATACGTTTCATTCTTCCGCGGTACCCAACGTAACTTGCGTGGTGCCCTGGGGGGCGATACCTTCATGCTGCACAGCGAAATTGCTGTGCACACGGGCTAGAGAGGCTGACATCTTTGGGGGAGGATGTCGGCCTTCATTTTTTTCAGCTTTCCGGTTCACCTCTTCAGCCCTCCGATTGCACGATTACTTATCAACCCGCTCAGCCTCCGCCGCAGTAACGTTCAGTTCAACGAGATCGATCATGCCGGCCTTTACGCGGTCATATTTTAGCCAGCAAGTTGTAACAGGTTCGCTGCCTCGTGATCTCGTGATATCCAACGCGTGAGTCGGGACGACCGTACGAGCGCGGTCTGGAGGCGAAAGGCCGTCAGGTGATGCGCTACCTGCGGGGTGGTATGCGCCAACTATGCACCGGCGTTGAACGAAACCCAGACGCCGTTAGTGTAAACTTATCGAGGTAAATGCCCGGTTCCGCAGCGGCCCTGTAGCTCAGATGGATAGAGCAGCGGTTTCCTAAACCGAAGGTCGGGTGTTCGACTCACCCCAGGGCTACCATCCCAACTCATTGAAATCGCGCTAGATAACGGCAGAGGGTTCCGGGCGGCGGCGTGGTGGGGGGCACAGCTCCCGCTCCCGGCACTGTCCTTATCTATCCAGTTTTTAAATAACCTACTGCATCCATCCAGTTTCTCAACAGTTCACTGCGGTAGTGCTAGGAGCGCCTGCACTGCGTTCCGCTGGGCAGGCCGACCAAACGTTACCGTCGGTCGTTCGACGGCTTTATTAATCAGTTACCGCAGTAACTTGCGACCTCGGGCAGAAGATCCTATGTTGAGGAGCGAACTTGCTCCTTCAGAATTTGGCAGGGTGCATTGGGGCCCTTCGGTGCATTTCAATTTCTCTGCCACGGATCACTGGCGACGATCCCGGCCGGTACATTGTGTTGCCGATCGGGTGGGTGCATCTGGGATAAGAGAGGGCTGAATTGGTGGCTATTGGTTCAGAGCAAAACGACGCAGATCCGAATCGGCATGAGTCTGGTGAGGCTGCCCGATCCTTGTTGAATGAAATCGAACTGCATCCCGCCGAGAACCAGCCAATCCAATCGTATGCCGAAGTGAATGCACAACCAGCCGTAGTTTCAGCTCAAGGCGAAGTGGTCAAGGGTGAAGTTCAAAGTGAAGAGACATATCTCCGTGCCCTATTGGACACCGTTCCAGCGGGAATCTTTGTTGTCGATGCGCAAACGCGGCGCATCGTGGATATCAACCATCATGCCGTAGAGCTCATCGGCCGGCCAGTAACTCAAATCATCGGTAGCATCTGCAACAGTGTGGTCTGTCCAGCCAGCGAGAATGAATGTCCCATCCTTGACTTAGGCGAGACCGTGAACCAATCCGAGAGAATTCTTCTTACGGCTGGTGGCGTGCGACTGCCAATTCTTAAGAGTGTGGTTCCGGCCATAAGAAACGGTCGCAAGGTTTTGGTAGAGAGCTTTGTGAGCATCAGCAACATCAAGGAAGCGGAAGCGCAAGCGGCTAGGGCAATCAAGGAGCTGGAGGAGGCGAAAAATGCGGCGGAGAAAGCAGCCCTGCAAGACCCGCTAACCAAGTTGCCCAACCGGCGTCTGCTTTATGACCGGCTTAACCTTTGCCTGCAAATAGCCGAGCGCAATCCTGGCTATCTTTGCGGCTTGCTCTACCTGGACCTGGATGATTTCAAGATCGTCAACGACAGTCTCGGGCATCAGGCGGGTGACAAACTGCTTGTGGAAGTTGCCAACCGCCTGGAAAACACCCTGCGCCGGACCGATGTACTCAGTCGCTTTGCCGGAGGGGTAGAACTCGTGGGGCGCCTGGGCGGTGACGAATTTGCCATCCTTCTCGACAATATCAAGGACGCGAGCGATGCCCTTCGCGTAGCCGACAGAATTGCGGAAAAATTCCAGGAGCCCTTTCATGTGCGCGGCAGGGATTTGTCAGTTACTGCCAGCATTGGCATCACGACCAGCGCAAGCCGTTATCCTTCGGCGGAAGACATGCTGCGTGATGCAGACATCGCCATGTATCGGGCTAAGGCTGGCGGACGGGGCAGGCGAGTGGTCTTTGATGAGGCGATGCACCGCCGTGCGGTCGAACGACTGCATTTGGAGTCTGAGCTGAGGCAAGCGGTCGAGAGAAAAGAATTCATTGTGTTCTACCAGCCCATCGTCTCTTTGTCCAGCAAGCAGATAGTGGGCTTTGAAGCTCTTCTGCGCTGGCAATCGCCGCTACGTGGCCTGGTGGAACCGGATGTTTTCATTCCTGTAGCGGAACAGACCGGACTCATTGTTCCCCTTGGTGACTGGGTCTTGCGTGAAGCCTGTATGCAATTGCGCCGCTGGCAGGAACACTTTATCGAGGAGCTGCCCCTGACCATGAGCGTCAATCTCTCGGCCAGACAATTTTTGCAATGGGATCTGGTGGCCACCGTGAAGCGGACGCTGCAGGAAACCGGGATCGAAGGGAGCAGCCTGTATCTCGAGTTGACTGAGAGCGTGGCCATGGGAGAGTCGAAGCGAACCATTCGCACGCTTGAGAAGCTGAAGCATCTGGGTGTGCGGCTAAGCATCGACGACTTTGGTTCTGGATACTCGTCGCTGGACCAGTTGCACCGACTTTCCGCCGATACCCTCAAAGTCGACCGCCACTTTGTCGCACGCATGACGGCAAACGATCGAAATCACAAAATCGTCAACACAATCATCACGCTGGGCCATAACCTGCAAATGAACGTGATCGTTGAAGGAGCCGAAACCACCGAACAGCTTGCTCTCCTTGATGGCATGGCCTGCGATTGCGTGCAAGGATATGTCTTCTCTAGACCGCTCGATCCCAAAGATCTCGAGGTTTGGATGGAAGCGCGATGTGAGAAAGCCCGCTTGCCGCTTTGAAGACCTGCAACAGCATATCGTACAGAGCGAGCGACGAGCGTCCAAATCATAGTGGCTAGCCCACACGCTGTTCGGCAGTCAACGACGCTGCCCTACGCAAAAACCTCATGTGACATTAAGAGATGCTTTACGAACTTTTTACGTCCGACTTAGAACTCTTCGCGTCCAATGTAGTGGAACGGAGAATAGCTAATGACGACGACATTTCTTATGATACGGCTGATCACGGCAGTCGGTTTGATCGGCATTATTTCCCTGATCAATTGTTTGGCAGCTCTTTTTCAGGAGAAGCGGCCGCATCGTGGCGTCAACGTGCTTCGCGTGAATTCTGAAACTTGTCCGCGACATTCCAGCTAAGCACTTGGTTCCAGACGGAACTCAGGTGGACAATCGTCCCATCTTGCCGGCATTGCGCTGGTTAAGCGTACTGAAACGATTATTGCCTGTTCGTAGATCCGTTGGTATAAGCGCCAGACATCAGCGATGAGGCCCGATCGGTAAATTGCTGAAGCACTCCTTTTCTCCGCTTGCGCAAGGGCAATCGCCACGCAGCCTTCCGTTTGAGAAGCGTTTCTTCAATTTGCTGCGGCGACTTTCTTTGTCCCTCAGTTCCGACGATGTTCAGTTTCCGGTTCGGAATATCGATTTCGATGAGGTCCCCGTTCTCCACCAGTGCGATCGGTCCGCCATCGACGGCTTCAGGAGAAACATGGCCGATGCACGGCCCGCTGGTGGCACCCGAGAATCTTCCATCCGTGATGAGCGCCACGCTGCCATTGAGTGAAGCGTCAAAGACAATCGCGTCGGTTGTCATCAGCATCTCGGGAGCGCCGGAGCCCTTCGGCCCTTCATATCGAATGAAGATGACATCGCCTGGTTTGATCTTGCCGGAGACGATTGCCTCCTGCGCGAGTTCTTCCGATTCAAACACGGCCGCGGGACCAACATGATGATGCATGGCAGGAGCGACAGCGGCATATTTGATGACTGAGCCCTCTGGAGCGATATTGCCTCTGAGAATCGCAATCGAACCTTTCTTCGGCGAATTCTCCGGCTTGCGAATCACCTCTTCCACAGAAACCCTGAAGTTTTCCAGGTATTCATGGCAGTGGCGGAAAAAGCCGTTATCCCAGAGCTCCTGCAAATTCTCACCCAGCGTCCTGCCGGTCACGGTCATTACATTCAGATCCAAATGATCCCTGATCAGCCATTGGACCATGGGAATTCCGCCGGCAAACCAAAGCAGTTCGGTCACGAATTTTCCGCTCGGCTGAATGTTGGTGAGATAAGGTATCTCGCGGCTGGCGCGGTCGAACGTTTCCGGTTCCAGCACCCATCCCAGTTCGTGTGCGATGGCCGGAAGATGAATCGTTGCATTCGTGCTGCCAGCGATAGCTGCATGCACCTTGATGGCGTTTTCGAAGCTGGCGCGAGTTAGGACCTGGGAGGCCGTGATTCCTTTAGCTGCCAGTTCCAGGATTTGCCCGCCTGCGACGCGAGCAAGCCGGCCGATTTCAGCAAACGTCGCCGGCATCAGCGCGCTGCCGGGCAAGGCCATACCGAGTGCCTCGGACATGCATTGCATGGTGCTCGCCGTTCCCATGAACTGACAGGCGCCCACCGTGGGGCAACCAGATCGCTGATAGTGCAGAATCTCCGTTTCGGGGATTTCTCCTTTTTTCCAGGCCGCCGACAAGGCGCCGCACTTCGCGGAGGTGCTCATGCCAGGCGCGGGGCGCATCGAGCCTCCGGGAATGTGAATGGCGGGAATGTCCATGCGGGCCGCCGCCATCAGATGAGCGGGAATAGATTTGTCGCAACTGGATATCAGTATCATGCCATCCCAGGGAATGACCGAGGCGTGCAACTCAACCATGTTGGCTATGGCCTCCCTGGATGCCAGTATGTAATTCATGCCCTCGTGCCCTTGGCCCCAGCCGTCACAAATATCTGTCACATGATGCCGCGCGGCCCTGCCTCCAGCTTCGTGCACCCCCATGGATGCTTCGTCATTGAGGGTATTCAAGTGAAAGCTGCCGGGGTGGCTTTCTCCCCAAACATCGTCGACAAGGATGTGCGGCTTGGCGGTGTCCTGTTCCGACCAGTTCATACCCATTCGCAATGCATCTACTTGCGACCACAGGTCGCGGGCTGGACGGCATTTCTGTGTGCTCATCGCTCCTCCTTGTTGCAGATTATTCTCGGTCATGCAATGGTCTCAATCTCAACCGGCTGGTCCATCAGGTTTCCCGCCGCGTCAAAAGTCATCTCGGCAGGCGAACCAATCACTTCGATCTGCGGCTTCGTCGCGGCTTCATCCAGCAACGATTCAGAAATGTAGATTTCTCCAACGCGCAACGTGTCCTTGATGCGGACGACTCTGGCCTGGCTGAGATCCAGCGCATTACAGGTCTTCATGGCGGCAAGGATCGCATCGCGATCATCCTCAAGAATGATGGGCAGCCTGCCCGGCGACGCCACGGTAGAGGTCAGACAGTTGGCGTAGACCATCGGGAAATCTATCTTGTTAACCAGCTTGCGGGTCGTGAACTCGGCTTGGCCAATGCCGTTCGCGTTGCCGTGAGTCGCTTCCGTCAGGTCGAGCATCACCAGCTTGGAAACCTTCGGCCCGCCCGATGCAAAAGGCGTCGGATAGCGGCCCATAATATTAGGATCGGCGCCGTCGCCGGAGATGTCCTTCCCAATCTGGTCGATGATCAGCACGTCGATTGGGTCGAAGCAGATGCGAGCCATGCTGGCTTTGGCCTCCAACAAGAGCGCGCTATCGGTCTCCATCAATTCGGCGGCGGGGATGGCGACGATCTTCGCGATGCGATCATAGGCGTTTTCCACTGTGGCCACCCCGAACAGGATCGGCGCTTTGGCAAGGGTGATTCGCGCCATGGCAGGGATGAACTCCGCCGCGAAGCCAAAACCGTAAGCGTGACACGATTCGGCGCCCTTCTGTTTGCCGAGGCCGATCGTGATCATCTTCGCGACGCCGCTTTCATTGGGCCCGCGGAAAGCGGTATGCGGTTTGACGCGGTTGATGACCACGATCCCGTCCGCCTCGTAGGCGTATTTATCCATATAGACCGGCAAGCCAACCGGCAGCCGCCCGAGTTCCACGACTTCCATGGATGACAGAATCTCGCATCCGGCGCTGGCCTCGGTCACTCCCAGGTTCGCCAGGACTTCTTTCTGACCTTCGGCGGTTGCTCCACCATGGCTCCCCATGGCAGGCACAATGAACGGGTGGCCACCGCGGCATTTGATTTCTTCCGCCGTGACGCGTGTCAGTGTAGGAATTTCTGCGACACCCCTGCTGCCAACCGCAATTGCAATGCGCATGCCGGGCTTAATGCGGTCGCCAACCCCAGGTTTGCTCAGTTGCTCACGCAAACTAGCGGGCACATCCTTGATTTCGGCATCGGGGAAGTTCTGGCGAACCTTCACCATTCGTGGCAGGGGAATGCCCCGAAGTAATTCTTTGATGATATCCATAGATTATGCTCTCCAGAACTTCTCAATAAACACGTCGCCGTTGACATAGTACAACGGACTCGCCGCTCAGGATCCTACAGCCGCCGGATGCTGCGAGCAAGCTTCTTCGCCAGGAAACTTACATATTGGAACTTATTGAGTCAAATGGTATTTTAGTCGCTCATGCGCGCACGTAAAGCTAAAGATCGTCAAACGGTGGCACGGGGCTTCTGCCTCTGGGTGGCCAGAAGTTGCTGCCCGGCTTGCGGATCCTGGAGGCCGCCGCGAATGAAGCACCCGGCAGAAGCAATTCGATGACTGATGGAGGAATATTATGACCGACGAAATGCGGGAGAGAAAAATCATCAACAAGGTTACCTGGAGGCTCATCCCGTTCTTGGTGCTGGCCTATCTTTTGTGCTATATCGACCGCACAAATCTGGGGTTCGCAGCCCTCACCATGAACAAGGAACTCGGCTTTACCGCGACCATTTTCGGTTGGGGTGCGGGCATCTTTTTTATAGGTTATTTCTTTTTCGAGGTCCCCAGTAACCTTGCCCTGGAAAAATTCGGCGCTCGCATTTGGATCGCCAGAATCATGATTACCTGGGGCATCATATCGGCTGCCATGGCTATGGTAGCCGGCAATATGAGCTTTCTCGTCACACGATTTCTGCTGGGTGCGGCGGAAGCGGGATTCTTTCCAGGCATCGTTTTCTATCTGACCTATTGGTTCCCGGAGCGCCACCGGGCGGTTGTTTTGTCGCGCTTCATGTTCGCACAGCCAATTGCGCTGATGGTTGGTTCGGCTCTTTCCGGAACGATTCTCAAACTAAACGGCTTCCTGGGAGTTGCCGGCTGGAAGTGGCTGTTTGTGCTGGAAGGCGTTCCGTCGGTCATCTTGGGCTTCATCACCTTTTTCTATCTGACTGACAAACCGGCCCAGGCCACGTGGCTTGACGCCGACGAACGGCAATGGCTGCAGGCACAGGTCGACGAAGAGCGCGCCAAAGTGGAGTCAGTGCGCAAGTATAGCTTCTGGGAGTCGCTTACCCACCCTAAGGTCCTGTTGCTTGGTCTTGTGTATGTCGGCCTTGTGATGTGCAATTACGGCGTCAGTCTGTGGCTGCCGCAAATGGTGAAGGCGCTCGGCAATTTCTCCAGCTCGCAAATTGGTTTGATCGTCGCCATCCCCTATGTTGCCGCTGCAATCGGAATGTTGATTATCGGCTATACTTCGGACCGCACGAGAGAGCGCAAGTATCATCAAATTGTTGCCATGCTGATGGCCGGCCTGGGGCTGCTCGGTAGCGCCGTTTTCAGCTCTACGAACGTAGTGTTGACGATCTTTTGTCTCTCCATCGCCGCCATCGGCTTCTTTGCCGCATTGCCTATCTTCTGGATACTTCCTTCGGCTTTCTTAACGGGCAGCTCGGCAGCGGCCGGCATCGCGCTGATTAATTCCATCGGCAACCTTGGCGGCTTCTTGGGACCGTTTGGCGTCGGCTGGATCAAAGATTACACCGGCGGCTATACCGCCGGGTTGGTGTGCCTTGGCTTGGGCGTCCTGCTCGCAGCCGCACTGGCGTATGCGATCTGGGTGCAGATCGAGCGCGTCAAGCGGCTCTCCACGCCTCCTGATCCGAAACACTTGACGGCGTCGCAAAAGGGATAGAAAGGCTGTAGCGCGATTAGGTTTCTTGCACGTAGAAAGAGAACTCGATGAAGATCACGAAGGTCGAGACATTTATTGCCGGTAATCCCTGGAAGAACTGGTTGTTTGTGAAAGTCCACACGGATGAAGGCGTTCACGGCATCGGCGAAGGTACGCTCAACGGTTTCGCCAAGACCGTGGAAGCGGCCATTCATGAACTCAGCCATCTGGTGATCGGACACGATCCTTTCAATACCGAAATGCTGGCCTTAAAGCTATTCAGAGACGTGTACTCCGACGGCGGACAAATCCAGGGTTCGGCGCTCGCCGCAGTGGAGATGGCGTGCTGGGATATTATTGGCAAGGCGTGTGGGCAGCCGCTGTACAAGCTGATTGGCGGGCGCAATCACGATAAGCTGCGAGTGTACGCGAATGGATGGTATCGGGGCCCACGTACTCCGGAAAGTTATCACGAGAAAGCCAAACTGGTGAAAGCGCGCGGGTATACTGCGCTAAAGTTTGATCCGTTTGGAAATGCATGGCGCACCGTTGAACCGGCGGACTTCGATCTTGCAATCTCGATCATCAGGGCGGTTCGGGATGCGGTCGGCCCCGAGGTTGACATCCTGGTCGAGGGGCACAACCGTTTCAGTGTCCATACCGCGCTGCAGTTTGCGGAGGCGATGGCGCCGTATCGCCCGGCGTGGTTTGAAACCCCGGTGCCACCTCAGAGAATTTCATCGATTGTTGAAGTAGCTAAGCGGAGCCCTGTTCCCATTTCGTGCGGCGAAGATTATTACTGCCGCGAGCAATTCCTCGAACTGCTCAGTCACGATGCAGTTCATATCATCCAGTTAGAGCCGCAGTGGCTTGGCATTTCCGCGGCGAAGCAGATTGCCGGAATGGTGCACGCCGCCAATGGAGTGACTGCCCCGCACAGCGCGCAAGGGCCAATTTGTTCCATCGCCTGTGCGCACCTTAATATGGCGACCCCGAACTTTTTTATTCATGAGATTTTTGACGAGTTCAACGATCCATGGGAGGAAAAGTTGCTCACGAATCCGATGAAGGTTCACAACGGCTATATCCAACCTCCAGAGGGTCCGGGGCTAGGGACGGATTTGAATATCGAGGAAATCATGAAGCATCCCTACAACGTCGGGAATTGGCTGCCGCTTTTCCGCCAAGGGTGGGAGAAAAGAGAAGCTAACCACTGAATTTGTGAAACAGGGAACGCGTGGCGCGGTTGACCTCGATTGTTGAGGGAAAAACAACGTCAGTCAATCAAATATCCAGCGCCAATTCGGTTGTTTTGCGCACTGTACGCAAGGCAAACGAAGACTGGACGCGCAGTACCCCAGGCAGGCCGGTAAGTTTCTCATGGACGCGCATGTAATCCGAGTTGTCCTTGATGATCACCCGCAATAGATAATCGAAATCGCCTGACATGAGATAACACTCCATGACCTCCGGTACGGCGGCGACCGTCTTTTCGAACTGCTGCAGCTTCTCCTTCTGCTGCCCCTCCAGGGTAAGCCTGACAAACACGTTGCCCGGTTTGCCGACAGCGGCCTGATTGATCAGCATTACATATCGATCGATAATGCCGCTCTGTTCCAGCAAACGCACACGGCGCAGGCAGGCAGATTCGGAAAGTCCGACCTGGTCGGCAAGCTGTACATTTGACAAGCGGCCATCTTTCTGCAGCACCCTGAGAATGGCGCGATCGATCTTATCAATCTCATAGACCGGCATATTCTGCATATAAATCCTTAATTATTAAAATAATCTATCAATATCTCCGATTATAGTCGAATCTTTGCAAGATAAATTATGACTTTCTTTGTTAGGCTCTAAGCCGTGATGTATTACGTGTGCTGCCTGCTCAGCAAGTACAACACCACAGTCAGACAATTCAGACAATAAGGAGATAGAACATGATCGTCGGGATTCTGAAGGAAATCAAAGTAGAAGAGAATCGCGTCTGCATGACCCCGGCCGGTGTTGAGTCCATGGTGGGCAGCGGCCAGAAGGTGCTTGTGGAAAAAGCGGCAGGTGTCGGCAGCGGTTTTTCCGATGAAGCCTATCGTCAGGCCGGAGCGGAAATCGTGAGCACCCCGGCCGAAGTCTTTAAACGCGCCGAGATGGTCATGCACGTCAAGGAGCCCCAACCGTCCGAATACGAGATGATTCGCGAGGGGCAGATTGTGTTTACCTATTTCCATTTTGCCGCCGCCGAAGGGCTCACCAAAGCGATGATCAAACGGCGCGCCATTTGTATCGCATACGAGACCATCGTAGGCCCCCACAACAGTTTGCCGCTGTTGACCCCCATGAGCGAAGTGGCCGGGCGAATGGCAATTCAGCAGGGCGCCAAGTATGTTGAACGGGCTCAAGGCGGACGAGGCATTCTGCTCGGTGGCGTTCCGGGCGTGGCGCCTGCAACGGTGCTTGTACTGGGAGGCGGCGTGGTCGGTACCCATGCAGCACAGATGGCGTGCGGCCTGGGCGCCAAGGTCTATCTGTTGGATACGAACCTTGACCGTCTGCGGCATCTTTCCGAGGTCATGCCTAAGAATTGCTTCCCGATGATGTCTTCAACGGCAGCCATTCGCGAATTGGTACAGGAAGCTGACGTGGTCATCGGCGCTGTTCTTCTGCGCGGCGCGAAGACCCCCAAACTGCTGACCCGCGACATGCTCAAGACCATGAAGAAAGGCGCCGTATTGGTCGATGTGGCGATTGATCAGGGTGGCTGCTTCGAAACTTCCAAGGCCACTACGCATCAGGAGCCAACCTACGAGGTCGACGGCATCGTGCATTATTGCGTGGGCAATATGCCCGGAGCCGTACCGCTGACATCCACCATGGCGCTGACTAATGCGACCCTGCCGTATGCGGTAACAATCGCCAGCAAGGGCTGGAAGGAAGCTGCCAAGTCAAACCCAGGCATCAAGGCTGGCGTCAACATCGCCAATGGGTTAGTGACCTACAGCGGAGTGGCTGAAGCCTTCGGTATGAAATGCACGCCGGTGGATGAGGTCCTGAACGCTGATTCGGTTTCCAAAGCCCGGGCCTGAGCACCGGGAAGTGGCGTGGCTCGCGGAGTGTGCGAGATTCCGGGTGGGATGGTCAGTCCAAGCGCTTTTCGAACCAATGATGTGCGTAGGGCTCATCATTGAAGGCGCGCACCTCGATGTATCCGGAGGCTCGATACAGAGCAATCGCCTCGCTCAACGCGCGATTCGTCTCGAGCCGGAGTACGCGAACTCCGGCTTCGAGCGCGTGACGTTCGAGTTCACAAAGCAGCCGGCGACCGACACCGAGGCCGCGAGCAGCCGGCGCCACCCACATTCTTTTCAACTCCGCAGGCGCGTCTCCATGAAACTTGAGGGCGCCACAACCGATCGGCTCATCCCCCAGCCAGGCGATCAACAATGCTCCTTGCGGCGACGTGAGCTCACTCGCGGCGGCAGAAATACTGACCGCCGGATTGAAGCCGGCCTCAAAACGCCTGTCGAGTTCCGCGAAATATTGTTCGAAGCACCAGATGGCTTCCGGCGTCGATGGGTCCGCCAAGGCGACGCGCACCATGGATGCTTTCAGTAACCGGCCGCCCTCTTCCATAGAGGCCGCAAGCGCGACTCGTTGCTTTTCGTCGAACGAAGACATGCCTATAAGGATACCCGAACTCGGCGACCTACTCTGCCTCCCTGTGCCAAGTCATCCCAGAACGCTCCGCTGCTTGCATGTAGGTCCGTATAGACTCTTGCAATTGCAGTAGCAGTGCATCTCCCATTCTTTCCAGATCCAAAAGCAAATAACTCAAGTTGAGGTTCAACAGGTTCTCGTAAACGATGTTCTTGATCACCTGTTCGATCAAACGCTCGTTTTGAACCATGAGGTCAAGCGGACATCCCAGCTTGTAGCGAGTCTCCCCGCGAAGACGGGCAGAGCGCAACAGAAGCTCACTATCATCGTTGGGGCGACCTGACTCCATGTGATCGGCAAGGTCTCTGAGCGATGCCGCGACCGGATCGAGCCGTTCGGAATCTGAAAGCGGCAAACCGGCAAGGGGCGGGTCGGACTTGATTGCCCCCAGAGCACGAGTAGTAATTTCATTTATGTTGGCACGTAAGACTTGCGGGAGCCGCAGTGTCGCGACTGGTTTCCTCTTGGTGTGATCTTTCAGGCTCTCCTCAATTCGCTGCAGCATCTGCGGGATATTCGATGGCTTGGTGAAATAGTCGTCAATGTTGGATCGCAGCGCTTGCAGTGCGGATTCGAAAGCAGGAAAGCCGGTCAGGATAAAATTGATGCAGTTCGGATTGATACGCCGCATGGCGTGAACCACGGTAAACCCATCGGCGGCGTGGCCCATGTTCAAATCGGAAATCAAGACATCGAACTTCTGGCTGGTGATGATGTTCAGGGCTTCGGGTATCGACGTGGCCACCACAACTTCGTAACCGTGCATTTCCAAGACTTTTGGAAGGGTAACCTGAATACCCGGATCATCATCGACGAAGAGAATGCGAGTGGCGGGCATAGCACAAGCCCTCTGAACGGGTATGATGCTAAGAAGGGGGCAGCAATGATATTAATATTTTGCTTCGCTCCGGCCCGGTTCCGTGTTGCTTCGAACGCCGGGTCAGGTTTTCCGCAACTATTCGGCAAACGTCAACAGCCTGCGGCCTAAGCCACATGGCTGCTACAACATGTGCTTAGAGGGCGTTTCCATCCCGGCCTCTCCTCGGATCATCAGGAGCCATTCGCGATGACAACCACGCCGCCTCCGCCATCTCCCATGACTGACGCACCCGCGAGACGGGTACTCTGGCCTTACGCTTTTGCAGTGGTGGCGGCCTCGTTAGCGCCATTTGTATTCTGGCCCTCGCTGCTCACAAGCGCCATGTCATCCGATTTCATGCCTCACAGGTTTTGCTATCTCAACACTCCCGGTTTGATTTGGGTCAACGTGGGCGCCGATGCAATAACCGGGCTATCCTACATCGCCATCGCGGCGACATTGGCAGTTTTGCTCCGTCGGACACGGCAGGATATTCCGTTCTCGTGGGTGTTTATCGCCTTCGGGTTATTCATTGTGGCATGTGGCGGCACGCACCTGATGGAAGTGCTGACCGTGTGGAAGCCCTATTACTGGCTCTCCGCTGACGTGAAGCTTGTTACGGCATTGGCCTCGTTCGTGACCGCGGTATCGCTTCCCGGACTTGTTCCGAAGACGGTTTCGTTGCTGGCCGCTTCCAGAGTCGCGGTTGAACGGAAGGCCCAATTGGAAGCTGCAAATGCTCACCTCACCGAGTTGGAGCGTATGAGCGTTCAGGTAGCCCAACGTGCGGCGGCCGGTGTTGCCTACTGGGAATACGATTACAAGACCAGAAGCCGGCGACGGTGGGGCGATGTTGTCGGAGTCTATGGGCGCGGCGAAGCGGAACTTGCCAGCCCGGAGCAGTTCCTCTCCATCATTCATCCGGATGATCGGGAGAAGGTAAGGCATGCATTGGCGCATGCCGTGCAAACTCACACCGAGTACGACGCGGAATTCAGGATCACCATGCCCGAAGGAGACATTCGCTGGTTGGTTGGGCGGGGCCAGCCGCACTATGACAAAAACGGCGGAGCTGCCGCGATGGTGGGCGTCAATATGGACATTACATCGCTGAAGCTGTCCGAGGCTGCGTTGCAACAATCCGAAAAGCTCGCGGTCACCGGAAGATTAGCGGCGACGATAGCACATGAGATCAACAATCCGCTGGAGGCGGTACACAACCTTGTTTACCTGATCACTAACGACGCGACCGCGAGCCCATCTGTGCAGCGCTCCGCCAGCCTTGCTCAGGAGGAACTCAGCCGTGTCGCACTAATCGTCCGGAATACTCTTTCATTCCATCGCGAGGCTGGGACACCGAGCAGAGTGATACTCTCCGATTTACTCGACGGCGTACTTGCACTGTATGAGCCGCATATCCGCAAGAAGATGCTGCGGGTGGAGAAACGGTACAACAACGAGTTGGCTGTTTTGGCAGAGCCGGGAGAGTTGAGGCAGGTCTTTGCAAATCTCGTGAATAATGCTATTGACGCGCTTCCGAAAGGTGGTTGCTTGCGCCTGCGAGTGAGCATGCAGGGCGAGGCTGTAGGAATCTCCGTGGCTGATAACGGCATGGGGATCACGCCCGATCAGTGCCGACGCTTGTTTCAGCCGTTCTTTACGACCAAAGGAGAGAAGGGCACCGGGCTCGGTTTGTGGATATCGCGAGCAATCGTGGAAAAATATAATGGCCGGATCTCGGTAAAGAGCGTCGCGGGGACCACACTTCACGGCACGGTTTTTACCGTTGTGCTGCCAGTAGCAGTAGCAGAAGGGCGCCAGAAAAGTGCATGAGAAGAAGAAATGGCGTATGCAGGAAAGAGTCAGCGGCGCCATTTTGGTAATTCCAGGCAATTCACCGCATGTCTGGCCCGCACAAGTTTTAGTCGCAGCGATACTCCGCCAAGTCGGCCCGAAAATTTGGCAGGATTCGCCTTCATTTTAAGTTATTGATTTTACTGTAGATATAATTGGTGGACCTGGTCGGGATCGAACCGACGACCTCTTCCATGCCATGGAAGCGCGCTCCCAGCTGCGCCACAGGCCCACTTTTGAAGGGCATCGCGCGAACTTCCCAGTCAGAGAATTCTCCAGAGACTATCAATCGGCGCGACATTGTTATTTTCTCGCACCGGCAGCAATTCGTCAAACCATACGCTTGCCTTACATTACGGCGTCGTGGATTGCCACCGGTACAGGGTGACGTTCTTCGCTGGGGATTCCATTGCGCAGTGTCACCTGCCGTCCGGAGATGGCGGGAACGCGTTCGCCAGGGACGACGATTCCGACCAAGTTCAACGGATCGGCCGCTGAGATCGTGATCAACTCCGGCACGGCCCGCTCACCCTGGCTCAGCTCCAGCCGCCGCAGTTCGCGCAACGATTCCACGGCCGCCGGTAGAGCAAACTGTTCACCGATGAAGCCTGCGATGAATCGTCCGCCGCGAAGTTCTCCGCGGTCTTCCAGGCGCCGCAGGGCAATCTGCAATTCGCGCCAGCGCGGCAGCTCGGATTCGCGCGCCAGCAACTCGCGGAAAACCACTCCATAGCGGTGTAACAGCATCCAGCAAGTTGCTTCCACCTGGCGGTTGCGGTCGGCCGGTTCACATGCGTAGAGCAGCGACCACCGCCCAGTGGCATGTCGGGGACGCGCCGTGCGTCCGCTGCCGTGGCCAGCGCGCCTGCGGGGATCGATTAAGGCTCGGAGGTTGTCGAAGCCGTCAGCCGTCACTCGGCCGGCAGCCACCAATTCCCAGAGTCCGGTTTCAACTTCGGCCTTCAGCTTTGCGGTGCCGCGCACAATGTCGGCGAAGAACGACGCGCCGCGCCTTCGTAGGAATTCAAGCACCTCGCGCGCTATTGTCGACAGCCCGCGGGCCGGCATTTCGGTATCTTCTTCTTCATGTTCATGCCGCGACCGCATCCAATCGCATTCTTCGCGCAGAAAGAACGTGACTGGAGCCACGGAAGTTGGAACAACGCGGCGGGTGCGCTTGTCTTCGTGGGCGCCTATCAAGCCATCGGCGGAAGTGCCCGATTGCTTCCCGGCACTTTCCAGCGTCGCCGGATGAGGCGATAGCCGGCCCCAGCCCACGGCACCGGTCAGGCACAAACGGTCAAGCGCCGCCGGGTCATAGTCGCGGACGCGCCGCGCCAGAACCTGTCGCTCCCAGGCGCTTGCGGGAATCTCAAAACCCTGCAACTGCCTGATCGCTTCCAGCAATCCACGTTCACCGCTGAGTTGCGTGCCGGGCGCAACATGCTGCCAGCGCAGCAGCCAGCGCATGAATTGCGCAGGCGTAACCGGTTCCACCTGCTTACGGAGGGTTGCCACCGTCAGCCGGTGAATACGCGCCAGCAACCGCCTGTCGCACCACTCAAGTCCTGGCTCAAACGAGGTCGGCGCACTTGGCGCGGACATCGGTGGAACTGCGCTGTTTCGGAAGTGGCCGCGCAGAATCGCTCCCGTGCTCTCCAGTCGCAGCAGTGAGCCCTCAATCGCTCGCGACTCGATTCCCAAAG
Organism: Candidatus Korobacteraceae bacterium; assembly: GCA_049519595.1. Taxonomy (GTDB): domain Bacteria; phylum Acidobacteriota; class Terriglobia; order Terriglobales; family Acidobacteriaceae; genus CAWBRT01. The sequence continues at coordinate 49,855 of JBEKQP010000003.1, forward strand.
TCTCCCGCAACTCGTCTGCGGTGATCGGGCCTGAGTGGCCGAGCCATCCGAGCAAAGCGTGATCCAGTGCGTGCTCGGCAACAATCTCTTTCGCCACGCTTGGCGGCTCAGCTTCGAAGTTCGCCCGGGGGAAAAGTGTGCGAAACTCCGGTGTGCGCTCGGAAGCGACCCAGTACTGACGTCCGTCAACGCGTGCCACTACGGTGCGTCGGTTAGCTTTCAGTGTCATCAGCTGCGGCGTCCACTTGCGGTCAAGCAGCTCCCATCCGCCAAGCGCGACCGGAGCAGGGAACACCACCAGCGTTTGCAACAGATCGTGCAGGTCGTCGGAATCCCGAACGTCAGGCATCGCTTGCTCGCGCACCTGATCGATGGCCGCGGAGTCGAGCCTGCCCACCTCCCGCAAGACGCTTTCCGGCAATGAGCGGCGCAACTGCACCGCCCGGGCGCGACGTTCTTCTAAAGGCGCGTCGTCCAGAAAGGCGTAAGGATTCGCGTTCAATATCTCGTGCGAGAACTGAGAGGCTGCGGGAGTATCCACCGCGATCGTCTTAATCTCGCCATCGCGAATCTTGCGCAGCACGGTAGTTAGTCCGTCGATATCCATCGCCTCGGTGAGCACGTCCTTCATCACCTCTTGCACCAACGGATGGTCGGGGACCTGGATGTCGCCCTCGATGTTCTCGAAGCAAGCCGCCACGTCGGGGAAGACAGATGCCAGAAGGTCGTCGGCTCGCATGCGCTGGATTTGCGGCGGAACCTTCTTGCCTCCCTGGAACCGCAGCAGAGCGAGCGAGCGGTTTGCGTCCCATCGCCAGCGCGTTTGAAAGATGGGCGAACCTGTGAGCACCGCCTGTTCAAGAACCTCTCGCACGGTTTCAGGCTGGAGGAAGTGAAAGACGTCGGCAAGCGGAAAACTGTGCTGCTCAGCCAGCGCGATGTTGATGCCGTTGTCCGTGGCTGCCGCCTGAAGTTCGAAATTGAATGACCGGCAGAACCGTTTGCGCAGTGCCAGACCCCAGGCTTTGTTGATTCGTCCGCCGAACGGAGCGTGGATCACCAGTTGCATGCCGCCGCCCTCATCGAAAAAACGTTCGGCAATGATCGTCTGTTTGGTCGGCACCCCGCCGAGGACCGCCCGTCCGCTCACGATGTATTCAATCAACTGTTCAGCCGCAGCATCGTCGAGCCCGCACTCCGATTTCAGCCACTCGACCGCACGCTGAACCTCTGCTGACGGCATCAGTCCGCGCACCGCGCGGCCAGACTGCGGCGGTGAAGGCTCCCGACCAGACGGCGCGTCGGCGCTCATCGGGGCGACATTCGGCGTCAAGTCGCTGACGATCTGCCGAATCTCCGCCACCTGCGCGCTCAACTCAGCGGTGCGTGCCGGTGCTTCGCCACGCCAGAAGGGAACGCTCGGGGGCGCGCCATGAGCATCTTCGACAATCATCCGTCCGGAAGCGGCCTCGATGCGGCGGATCATCCAGGAGGTGTTGCCCAGCAGCATGATGTCGCCGGCGTTGCTCTCCACCGCAAAGTCTTCATCCACCGTGCCCACCGCGGTACCTTCAGGCATGGAGATCACAGTGAACAGAGCGGTCTCCGGGATGGCTCCGCCGCTGGTAATAGCCGCAAGGCGAGCGCCGCGCCGGGCGCGCAGCCGATGGTTGATCTGGTCGTGGAACAGGTAGGCGCCATATCGCCCGCGGCGCGCGGCAATGCCCTCGGAAAGCATTTCCAGAACGCGGTCGTAATCGGTTCGAAGGAGATTGCGATAGGGATATGCGCGTGCCACCAGCGCGAAGAGTTCGTCTTCGTCCCACTCTTCTGTCGCGCAGGCGGCCACGATTTGCTGTGCCAGGATGTCGAGAGGGGCGTCAGGGATCATCAGCCGGTCAAGATCATGTTGACGAATAGCCCGCACCAGCGCGGCGCATTCGACGAGTTCGTCGCGCGTGGTGGCGAAGATACGCGCCTTGGGCACCGCTCCACGCCAATGTCCCGCGCGGCCTGCACGCTGCAACATGACGGCAATCGAGCGCGGTGAACCCAGATGGCAGACCAAGTCGATCGTTCCAATGTCGATGCCAAGTTCGAGCGAGGCGGTAGCGACCAGCACGCGCAACTTTCCTTCTTTCAGTTTGCGTTCCGCTTCCAGCCGAAGTTTGCGCGACATGCTGCCGTGGTGCGAGGCGACCGGCGTTTCTGGTGCTTGTCCTTCCTGCGGTTGGGACGTCATGCGCTCGGCCAGACGGTGGGCAACCCGTTCGGCAAGCCGCCGCGTGTTGACGAACACCAACGTGGAGCGATGCTCTCCGGCAAGCGCGACGATGCGATCATAGATCTCGTCCCACATTTCGTTGCTGGCGATGGGGCCGAGTTCACTGGCGGGCGTCTCCACCGCAAGGTCTAACTTGCGGCGATGTCCGGTGTCGACAATCACCGGCTTCGGACGCGCGCTGCCGACGAGAAAACCGGCAACCAACTCAATCGGTTTCTGCGTTGCCGACAACCCGATTCGCACGGGTCCACCGGCAATTCGCGCGGTGTGAGCCAGTCGCTCCAACGAGAGCGCCAGATGAGAACCGCGCTTGTCGTCGGCGACGGCGTGAATCTCATCGACGATGACGGTCTCAACATGCTGTAAGGCGCGTACCCCGCTCTCCGTGGTGAGCAGAATGTAGAGCGACTCGGGCGTGGTGACGAGAATGTGAGGCGGCTTTTTCAGGAGTGCCCGGCGCTCGTGCATCAGCGTGTCGCCGGTGCGGACCGCGGCTCGAATCGTCGGCATCAGCAGGCCACGCGCGCCCGCCAAGGCTTGAATCTCGCCGAGCGGCACCTCGAGATTCTTCTGAATGTCGTTGCCGAGCGCTTTAAGCGGCGAGATGTACAGAACCTCCGTACAATCCTGTAGCCGCCCGTCGAGCGCCTTGCGCACCAGCCGGTCAATGCAGGCCAGAAATGCCGCTAAGGTTTTTCCAGAACCAGTAGGAGCCGAGATCAGCGTGTCTTTCCCGGCCAGGATGGGCGGCCAGCCTTCGATTTGCGGCTCGGTCGGCAAGCCAAACTTCGCCAGGAACCAGTCACGGACGAGCGGATGCGCCCAACCCAAGTGAGCGGCGGGGTCTTCCACCAAAAAGCTCTCCAGCACAAGTCCCACCGTCCGATTCTAAGCCGGACGATGAGTTTCGCCAACTGTTCGCCTAAGGTGCTGCCTGAAATGTCGCATCGTTACTTTGACCCGGGCTGATAAACTGAATCAAAATCTCATGCAGCTTTTATAGGAAAAATGTCCAGACCACGCGCAAAGAAGATCAAACTGCTCATCCTCGACGTTGACGGCGTCATGACCGACGGAAAAATTTACCTGTTCCCGGCTCCTGCGGGCACACAGCAGACGCTTCGCGAAGACCAGGAGAAGTACGCCGACAAAGGTGGCTTCAGCGTCTCCAGCGATAGCATGGTTGAGGCGAAGGGGTTTCACGCTCACGACGGAACCGCTATATCGCTGGCCCGACTGGGCGGGATTAAGACCGCTGTCATTACCAAGCGAATTTCCGAGACCGTCCGGCTTCGCTGCCGCGACTTGCGCATCGACCACGTCTACCAGGGAATTTCGGTCAAGCTGGCAGCAATGCAGGAAATTCTGACGAAGGAGGGGCTCACGGTGGATCAGGCTGCCTACCTTGGAGACGATGTGATCGACCTGCCCGTGATGCGCGTTTGCGGACTCGCCATTGCCGTGGCCAACGCGCGCGACTCGGTTAAACAAATGGCGCACATCGTGACTGAGCATGGCGGCGGAGACGGCGCGGTGCGCGATGCGGTGGAGTACATCCTGAAAGCTCAGGGCACGTTGGAGCGCGTAGTGGCCACCTACATCGGGGAACGCTCGCCGAGCTAGACCGGATTCGCGGAAGCTGTGTCCAGTAAGGTAGCTGGGCGTTTAGCCCGGCGATGATGCTGCCGGATACACTGACTCTGAATGTCCTCAATAAAAAACGCCCACCGATCGAACGCGATCTGACCGGTGGGCAGCCGTTTCCCCTGAGGAGTTAAGGATGCTCGTCTTCTTAGACACCTTCGGCGGCAAAACGTTATCGACATTTTGGCCTGACAACGCAAAATATTTTTTCCGGTTCAGGCTCGCCGATGCTGGCCCCGATTCTGCCTAGGCGGGGTAGGCTGCGCTAATTGTTCCCTGGTGGTTTCGGTTTCGGATTCCGTTGCGAGCCATTCTCTGCGCTGTCTTTGTCGTCGTCTCCCTTGAAGATTCCAAACACCTTACCGAAGAATCCCTTCCTCTTCTCCGGTTGACTGGCGGAGGCTGGGGGTTGAGTAACGGGAGGCGTGCTTGGTCCTTGTGCTCGTCCGCTTGGGGGCACAACCCTGGCCGGTCCGTTTGTCGTGGGAGGGGTAGTGTTCGGCTGACCGAGCCCAAAAATCCGCTGCAAAAAGTTGCGGCCGTTTCCCTGGTCGCATGTCAGGGTGGGTTCCGTGCCCGCGATGAAGGCTACATCGTAGCCGGCGGGGCAGGAACTTGTAGACAAGAGGTTGGTAACCTTATCAAGACGGACGTCTACCACTCCGGAAGGCGGTTGAAACCGGCCGGCATCTTTATATTGTTGCAACTTGACGGCGCTTTTCATGAATTCCGCCCAGATTGGCGCCGCAGTCGCTGCCCCCGCCAGCTTCAGGTCGCTGTAATCGTCGTATCCGACCCAGACGATGCACAGCAGGTTCGTCGTATAGCCGGCAAACCACGCGTCGTGCGAGGTGCCAGTCTTGCCGGCGGCAGGAGCGGTAAATCCACGTGCGCGGACGGTATAAGCGGTGCCGTTGTTCATCACGGACTCCATCATTGAAGTCATGACATAGGCAACGCGCGGATCGAGCACCGGCCTACTGTCGGCGTTGTAATCTTGCACCATGTCGCCGTTGCGGGCCCGCACCGATTTGATCATTTCCGGAGAGACGCGCACGCCGGAGTTGGCAAAAATTGTGTAAGCGCCCGCCATATCGAGCGGGGTAGCGTCGTAGGCTCCCAGCGCCATCGCCGGAGTCGCTCTCACGGAGCTGATTCCCGCCGTCCTCGCCAGCTCCGCTACGTTGTCGTAGCCGACCATCTCGGCGAGTTTCACCGTGGCGTTGTTCAGTGATTCTGCCAGCGCAAAGCGGGCTGTTACCTGCCCGTGGTATTCATTTTTGTAATTACGCGGCTCGTAAATCTGGTCGCCATAGGAAAACGTCGTGGGGGAATCGTCGATGAGAGTCGCCGGCGTGAACGCTTTGTCAGGCGAGCCCGTGAGGGCCGTATTTACCGCCGCCGCATAAACGAAGGGCTTGAAAATTGATCCAGTAGGACGCTTGGCGACAGCGTGATTGAGTTGACTGAAGCCGTAGTTACGTCCTCCCACCAGCGCCAGCACCTCGCCGGTATGCGGGTCGATAGCCACCAGCGCTACCTGTGGAACCGGGCCCGGAAGTTCGTGAGTCTCGAAGTGGGCCGAACTGCCTGTCCCAACCTTCACGCGTTTTGTGCGCTGCTTCTTGACCTGCTCGTCCACCAGCTTCATGCCGGTGCTAACGGCTTCTGCCGCCGCGTGCTGCAGTTCGGGATCAAGCGTAGTGTAAATGCGGTAGCCCTTCTCGTTGAGATCATCCTCGCCGAGCGAGTTCTGCACCGTATCTTTCACCAAGTCGACAAAGTACGGGGCATCACTTGACTCCACGTTCATAGCTGCCAGATTAAGGGGCGTAGCCTTCGCCTTGTCTGCCTGTGCACGGGTAATCGCGCCGGTATCGACCATCGACTCCAGCACCAGATTGCGCCGTTCCAAGGCTCGCTCAGGGTGCCTGTATGGAGAGAGGTAGCTTGGCCGCTGAATCAGGCCTGCCAACATCGCCGCCTCGGCCAGCGTAAGGTCTTTGACGTCTTTGCCAAAATAAGCCCGCGCCGCCTCGCCAAAGCCGCTGATAGTGAACGAACCACGCTGTCCCAAGTCAACCTGGTTAGCGTAGAGCTCAAAGATTTGTTGCTTGGTGAGCTTCTGCTCCAGCTCAAGGGCGATCAAAATCTCGATCAGTTTTCGCTTGATCCGCTTCTCCGGCGTGAGGAAGAACCCGCGCGAGAGCTGCATGGTGATAGTCGAGCCACCCTGTTTCTCGCCGCCCGCCCGCAGGTCGATTAGCGCCGCTTTCACCAGCCGCCAATAATTCACTCCGCCATGCTGAAAAAAACGGCGATCCTCAATCGCGACGACCGCATCGACCAAGCCCTTGGGAATATCGTTGAACTTTACCAACTGGCGCTTAGTCCGTTGCTCGCCTTCGAATAGCTGGGTGAGGAGCTTCGGTTCGAGTTCGTAGCCCGCGATACTCTGGCCCGCGTTGGCGCCGATTCCTTCGATTCGATCAACCGACTGGCCGTGGAAATGAATTAATGCGCCATCCGGATTGTGATACGACTGCTCGCCTGGGTGAATTTCTAGCGAGACCGGGCTGACGCGAAACCACCCCATTCCTGAAGAGCCGTCCTCCTGCTCCCTGTAGCCGGCCCCGCGCAATTGGCTGGCGACTTCCGCGATGCCGACGTGATCTCCGGCCCGAACTATCTCTGCGCGTCCAAAAATCTTGGCAGAGGTATTGAAGATCGAACCACTCAGTCGCCGGTCGATGATGCGTTCATACTTCACGTGATAGAACGCGAAGACGCCGAATATCACCATGCCCAGGATGATGAAGGCCGCGACCGCCGTACGAATGATGGGATCGGTCAAATGCGGACGATGACTCCGGCCGTCGCTCTCTCTTCGTTTGGCCGGTGAGGATTTCCAGCGCGGAATTTTAATCTTTATAGCCACTTGTTATGAGCGTCGATTCCGCTCCTTGCACGCACAGTGCCCCGGGGCCACGCGTTGGAGCGTTCAAGCCGGGTTAGCAGACGGTAAGCTGCCAAAGGCTTGTCGTACACAAAAAACTCTATATATTCCATATCCCGCAGCCCAGGGAATTCCGGGCGAACGGCCCAAGACACGCCTAAGCTACATTGGTCTTAACCCCGAGTTCATCCTAACGGTGATCTCAAGGTACTTTTTTATTGTAAATGTAAATCACCGTCCTGGAGTTGCCGGACCTCAGAGCCGCCGATACTTCGCCATCGGAGCAAACTTCAGGTCGAAGGGATAGATAGGAATATCAAGATGGACCGTGTACTCCACCGCTATGGAAACTTCACTTCCAACACGGTGCACTCGGATCTGGTCAAGCGCTAAGGGGATGCCGTAATCTCGTCCCCTTACTACGATCGAATCTTGAATTTCCCCTTCCGATTTGCTCGAATAGGCCGCGGCCATCGTAACGTTTTCCAAGTCGTTCTGGAATCGGTAGTACGCGTAGTACTCCGGTGCCACTTTTGAACCGACAAATATACCGATGCTCACAATCAGGATTGTCAGCAGCGCTTTCAGTCGGATCATATAATCCTCATTCCTTAACCGGCGGAGCGAACCAGTTCCGCCACCACGGCATTAACCTCGGCAATCATGACATCGCGACTCACTCTTGTCGACCGGGTAATCACCTCAACTTTTCCCTCAGCAAGTTTCTTTCCCACATTGATCCTAAACGGGATGCCCACCAGGTCTGCATCCTTGAATTTAACCCCGGGGCGTTCGTCGCGGTCGTCCAGCAGAACCTCCAAGCCAGCCTTCTCCAGGTCGGCAGCAATCTGTTTGGCGGCGCTGGCGAGCTTGGCGTCCGCCACATTGGTCGGCACCACTATGACCTCAAACGGCGCAATCCCTGGCGGCAGCCAGAAGCCGTTTTCGTCGTGGTTTTGCTCGATCACGGACGTCAGAATGCGCTCGATGCCAATGCCGTAGCTGCCCATGATCGGCGTGATCTCTTTGCCATCCTTGTCGAGCACGCGAGCTCCCATGGATTCCGAATACTTGTACCCCAGCTTGAAGATGTGGCCGATTTCGACCGTTTTGCCTAACTTTAATGGCTGCTCACAGTTGGGGCAGCCTTCGCCCTCGCCCACGGTACGCAAATCGGCGTAGCCAGTATGCTGAAAAGTTACGTCGGGCGTAAGGTTCCGAAGGTGAAAGCCCTCTCGATTCGCGCCGCCAACCATGTTTTTGCGGCCGCGCAGCACCTCGTCCACCAAGACGACGAAATCACCGGCCTCGCCCGTAAAGCGGCGCTTGCCCTTTTCCTCGACCGCTCGCACCAGTTTGAGCCCAACCGGGCCCAAATAGCCGGCAGGCGAGCCGAAGTACTGTACGATCTCGTCTTCCTGCATCGGACGAAACTCGCGCCCCTCGACGGCCGAAACCAGCTTAGCTTCGTTCATCTGGTCGTTGCCCCGCAACAGCACCAGCAGCGGACGCCATATCTCGCGGCCGCCCTGTGCCGTACCATCGTGCAGCATGAAGGCCAGCGACTTGATGTTGTTATTCGGCGAGTACTTAAGGAACGCAGCGACCTCATCTATGGTCTTCGTTCCGGGAGTTTCCACCAGCTCCGGCGTGCCGTCGCCGGTCGGGGCCAGATCTTCCGTGGGCGGCAGCTTTGAGCTGGCTTTTTCCAGGTTGGCGGCATATCCGCAGGCCGCGCAGCTTGCCACCAGGTCTTCACCGGCATCGGTGTAGACCATGAATTCGTGCGACTGCGACCCGCCCATCGCGCCTGAATGCGCTTCCACCACCACGTAGTCCAGCCCGCAACGCTCAAAAATGCGGCAGTAGACCTCGTAATGCTTCTTGTAGCTTACATCGAGGCCGGCGGCGTCCAGATCGAAGGAGTACGAGTCCTTCATTGTGAACTGCCTTACCCGCAAGAGTCCCGACTTGGGACGTGGTTCGTCACGGAATTTGCCCTGAATCTGGTACCAGATCTGCGGAAGCTGCTTGTAGCTGCGCAGTTCCTTGCGTGCGATGTCGGTCATGACCTCTTCGTGCGTCATCCCCAGGCAGAGATCGGCGCCCTTGCGATCCTTCAGGCGGAACATGTTGTCTCCCATGCCCGTCCAGCGCCCGCTTGCCTCCCAGAGCTCGCGCGGATGCAGCGCCGGCAGATAGAACTCCTGCCCAATCGTGTCCATCTCCTGCCGCACGACGTCGCTAATCTTCCGGATGGCTCTCTGGCCGAGGTACAAATAGCTGTAAATTCCAGCCGACAGTTGCCGTATGTAACCGGCGCGGACAAGGAATTTGTGGCTGGCGACCTCCGCGTCAGCCGGGGCTTCGCGAAGCGTGGGAATGAAAAGTCGGGACCAAAGTTGCATGATTGTGAGACCGCCTTGTTTAGTGTGCTACGCCTTAATGTGCCGCGAAGGTGAGCCGAATCTAATATTGTAACAAGGGAACGCTGCAACTCAGAGCGCAGGCCATCCGGGAACCGCTGGCGCCCCAGATCCGGTACCGCTTTTGTCGGAGTCCCCGGCAAGCCCTGCCCGCTGGGGTGATTGGGACTGACGTGGGGCAGTTTCTTCGCGTAGCAACCAATTCAGACCGGATTCGCGGAGGGTATATCGCGCTAAAGAACTGACCCCGCGATGATATAAATGAACGCGTGCAGCTGAAGAGAAAACCTACCAGGGTAAAGAAGCCAAAGGCTCCAAATCGCGAAGTGAATTCGCTTGGTGGTTCCATGTTTCGCGATATTCTCCGGCAAATTCGCCGCATTCCGCACGGCAAGGTCGCCACCTACGGCGATGTGGCCTATGCGGCAGGGTATCCGGGGGCGGCGCGCCAGGTCGCCTGGGCTCTGCACGGCTGCGGACGCACCGTCCCATGGCAGCGCGTAATCGGCAGCGGCGGCAAAATCCTCTGCACCGGGGAACTCGGCTTCGAACAACGCATGCGCTTGCAGGGCGAGGGGGTCGAATTTACCGGGCTGCGCGTGCGTCTAGAGCAGCATCGCTTCCACTTCTTCGGCAGCGGGAAAACCGGCAAACGGAAGATTAAGTCGGGCAGGGAAGCGAAGCGAATAAGCGATGCGGATTGAGCGCGCTCACTTTTTTCCGGTCGCCGTGAACCTCAGGAAACGGACTGCCATATAGAAGGCGCTCAGCATGAGCACGCCCGGAACGAGTATCCCCACCGCATTGGGAGAGTAATATATCTCCCTTGAAGTTGGTCGGTATGTAGCCTGCCACCACCAGCCCGGACAACGCCAGCCCCAGACCGAAAATGGCTGAAACTGCGCGTTGCAAAATCACGCCCCATTCTTCCCGGACGGGATTGCACCGAGATCCACCTATTTCGCCAGCTTTGAGAGCAAATCGCGAGCCAAGGATTCGAGCTTGCCAAATTGCTTCTGATACTCGACAAACAACCGATTCAATTCAAGTGAGCGATCGGCGCTGAGATGCGCGCGTAACATCATGTCGCGGAGGCGAACGGGATTAGGCAACACCAGTTCGTCTTTCAGTTCTTCCAGTGCCGTGTTGGGATCGTAGTGATAGGCCATCGTCTCCTCCGGTATAACCTGTCACGATTGTAAGCCGTTCCACGCTTCACGGCGGTGGTGAAGCCTCGCGGAGAATCCGTAGAGGAATAGGCAAAGAAAACGGCTGGGCCAGTTCGCTTTTTTTCGAACCACCCCAGCCGTATGCCGATGGAAGCTTTCCGGCAAAGTTTAGCGCGTGAAGGTAACGGCACCTGACGTCTGGTTTAGGAGTCCAGGCTTGGCGATGGCCTTCACGTAAATCTTATAAGTGCCGCTGGCAAAAGCGTATCCGCTCAGATCCATGGTGTGATCGCCCGCGGGAGCCTCGGCCAGCGGCATCAGGTTCTGTCCGTCTTGCGAGACGTAGATCACGTAATGATCGAGCGTGCTTTCCTGTCCGGTGATGCTCCAATTCAGCGTCTGCCCGCTGAGCGCGGCGGAAACGGTCACGCAGTTGTCGATGCCGGATTCAATTTCCGAGCCTTCCTCGTAATCATTCCAGGTGACGAGTTGCAGGAAAGGCAATTGATTGGACGCGGAGTAATGCTTATTGACGTCGGCGAAGGTCGCCAGCCAGGTCTGTCCGCACTGCTGGTTCATAACGCGGTGCGCGGTCCAACTCGCTATGCTGTCGTTAAAGCCCTTGTAGCTCGCGCCCATGGTCAACAGCGATGGGTGGGCGATGCCAGTGGCGTAGAAGTTATCCAGATAGTCGAGCACTCCGTTGTCGGCGGCGTTGCTGGTGGGATTGACCCAACTGAAACTGCCACCCGAGTCGGCTGAGGTGAATCCGCCCGCATTGCGGAAGATGAGCAAGGGGTTGCCGGCGGCTTGGGCGGCAATCGTGGCCCAGTTGATTGCCACCGATGTGTTCAGGAAGAACCCGACAACTGGCCGGTCGTTCGAGCGGTAATAGCGGGGCGAGCTGAAGTAGTTGTCATTCATGTACTGAATGTCGCTCAGCAACTTGGTAGTCGGGTCGGCAGCACCGGTCAGGGCCCCGGCGTCCTCGATGATGGCGAATTCGAAGTTCGGGCTTGCCTCGGCGGCGGCCTTGATGTTCATCGTCGCCGTGTTGTGATGCGTGTTCTGGGGGCCGTACCAGTCAATGATGAAGCCATCAATGCCACGGCTGATGGCGTCGGCTACCTGGGCATTGACCACGGCAGGATTGGCTTCATCGCCAAGGCCGATGCTGACGTGGCCGGCACTGTTCCACCAGGGCATATAGTGAGCAAAGATTTTCGTGGTCGCGCCGGTATAGAGGAGGCTATGGATATCAACCTTGCTGACGCTTCCTGGCTTGACATTGCCATTGGTGGTGCCGCTGAACCCCGTGAGATTAGTGCTGTTGGCTGTTTCGGCGGCAAGAGTTGTCGTCGGCGCGATGGTCACGCTTCCACTTGAAACCAAGCTGGCAGGTGAAGCAACCGATGCCGTGTCCGGGCTCGAAGCTGCAGCGGCAGTAGAACTGGGCATCACTGGCGACGTAGACGTTTGACTAAGCGACCGCGAGGCCCCTGATGCAGCTCCTCCACATCCGAATGCAACCAGCAGGCTAAAACTTATAAGTATGAATGCACCGATCTTTAACTTCACTTTCTTCTCCTTCAGAAGCCGGTGGCGTTCCGTTGAAGGAGAAGTTACAGGCCAATGAGCGCGCTGACAGTCGACCGTATGCTTTAGTCGGCTTGGCTTTCAACCTGAGGGTTTTGACCTGTGCGTACCTAGCCGGACTCAGTACCGTGAGTAAGGCCCGAAAATAAGGTTTTTTCTGGATCTGAAATTTAGGTGTTCATACTAGTGAAAGAAAGTGAAAGCTACGCATCGACCTAGTGTGAGTTGCTGGCGTGAGTAGCTGAAGTTTCGTTATTACAGCACGTTACGAAACCGGCACGGTTTCACACCTCACGGAATTGGTGCACGAACTGATTAGCTTCGGATCGGCGGGAAAGCGGAGTCGCGAAGCAAGAAAGAGAAATGAATCGCGTATGCGCAAAAAACGCGTTGCCGAAATTTCCTATGACGACTGCATCCTGAATCTTAACTAGCCCGAGCGTTTGACTGAACACCCGAAATTCGCGATCGTCGACTACGCAAATCAAAGGCAGTGAAAGGGGCGCTGTCCGCCCGCAAAGGCAGTGATGACCTTCGACGTGTGGAAGGCCAATCGTCCGCGCTGCCAGTTGCGTGCGTTCCCGCGTACTCATGTAACTTGCTCTTTTCAGGCGTGGTTAATAAAGTCAAACGCGATTCAGAGATCCTGCTTTTGGGGATTCGAAGCTGTTTGACCACAGCAGGGGAGATGGCCGGTTGGTCCTTGGCTTTCTCTCCCGAATGGATGCATTACCTGGGTTCCTGTAGCGCTGTGAGAAAGAGGCGTTAATGCCCAGAAAATCACATTGCCCGACAGTTGCACGTAACGCCGGAACCACCTTGGTTGAACTTGTCGTGGTCGTGGCGATCGCCAGTGTGTTGCTGGCGATTTCAGTGCCCGGCTTTCAAAGCACCCTGAAGAGCGTTCATCTCAGCTCGGCGACCACGGCGGTGACGGGAGCAATCCAGAGCGCCCGTTTTAAGGCGATTGTCAGCGGCTGCCAATACAACATTGCGTTTTCCCAAGCTAACACCGCCTACCAGATTGCTGGGCAAACCCTGTCTGGAATTCCGCCGTCGTGCGCTGCGACTTTTACCAACGTTGGATCGGCGATCCCTTGGTCAACCAGCGGCGACGTAAGCCTGAATGTTTCCACAACCCTGCAATTCAGTCCGAATGGCATCGTGACTCTGTCGAGCGGCGGCTCACTCCCGTGCACCACCGGGATTGCCTGTTTCCAACTGTCCAATGGGAGTACAACGACGAGCACGATCATAGTCTCAGGAGTCGGCAATGTCACGGTTACCAGCCCATAAGCAGGTCCGCAGTCGCGGGTTCAGTTTGATGGAGGTCGTCTGCGCCTTAGCCATTCTGTCCGTGGGCGTCATGTCCGCGGCGGCGCTGGCCGGCAAGATGCTCTCCACCGGGCGTCAGTCGAAGTACATGAGCCTGGCCTCGACTCTGGCATCCGAGAAACTTGAAGATCTGAATCACTACAGCCCGAACGACCCGCAGGTTTGCGTCCCCAGCGCGAGTACTTCCGTAGGCAGCCTATCGTCGGATGTTATGCAGTCTACAACCTGCCCGCCGTCGGTGACATGGTCCACCGGATTTACGGGCACGGTTGCTTATTACGACAATGTGAGTATCAGTCTCAGCACCTCATCTTCCGACTGCCCCAATCCAACAGCCGGCTGCTTCTCCGAGACCGTTTCGGGACTGAGCGGCGGTAGCCCATCCTATACCACGACGTACCACTCTCCGGATGGTCAGATCGTTACTCCCGCCGCATCCACAACGGCTCCCACTAATGTTACCTTTCACCGGCGCTGGAGTATCGAAGCTAATGCGAACGCACCCGTGGCGGGAACGCGGCGAGTGACGGTCCTAGTAACGCTGATGGATACTACTGTCCAACCAAGTGTGAACTTTCAGATGAGTCTGGTGCGGCCATGACCACAACGCTCGTAAATAATAAAGAGTGCGTCGGTAGCGTGCCACCAGTACGGGCCGACGGTGGATTCTCCCTGCTTGAGCTCGTTATTGCGATGGCGATATTCCTCATTATCAGCGGCGTGTCCTTTAGCTTGTTCAACCAGCAGCAAGCGTCGACTAAGCTCTTGCAGGGTCAGACTGCACTCAATATCGCACTCCGCAACGCTGTGGCCCAGTTGCAAATGGATCTGGTTGCCGGTGGCAGCGGGTACTTTCAGGGAATGAATATGCCCAGTTGGCCGGTGGGCGTCACTATCGTCAACAATATGAGCACCACAAATACCTCTTGCTATAACTCAACCACTAACACCTATGGTGTTTCCTGCTTTGACCGATTTAACATCATTGTTGCGGCCAACCAGACTATCTATCCTGCGATTCACGCGACCGACAACACCGGCGGGACGAGCGGAACGAGCAATTGCTCAACTACTTCCAGCGGCACGGCTTATGGTCAGGCGGCCGTATTGAACGGTACGACGTGGACACTCGCCAACACGGCGTTAGAGTTCAGGTCGGGCGATCAACTGCTTTTCATAACCAATAGTGGCGCAAAGATTACGACGGCGGTGCTGACTTCGAATGCGACGGTCTCCGGCTCAGCCGTCAAGTTCACGTTTAATGCTACGAACGCCGACGGCAGCAACAGCCTGGCCAACGACCCTCTGGATATCACCGCCTGCGATGGTCAGGCTAATTGCGCAAGTAACAACAAGCTTGGAAATCAATTTTGTGGAAAAGACTGGATCATCAAGCTCGCGCCCATAACCTACCAGGTGTGCTCGGGCCCGGGTAGTCCCGCAGGTTGCGATCAGAGCTCTACTTCCCCTGACATCCAGGATCCTAAGCTGGTAAGGAAGCAAAGTGGTAACCAATATGTGGTGATGGAACAGGTAATTGGCTTCAGAGTAGGAGCCACATTGTGGAATGGCGGTGGCGCCAGCGAAAGTTCGAGTACTGATTCGGTGACCACATCCTATAACTACTTGGCTTCCACCTATACCGTTGGCACGATGAGCTCCCCATGGAACTTCAGCCTCATACGCTCAGTCCGCGCGTCCCTGATAGGACGTACCGTGCCCAGCAATAGCGACAGTGAGTTCCGTAATGCATTTGACCAGGGTCGCTACCAGGTTCAGGGCGTTGCCGTGGTCGTCAACCCGCGCAACATGAGCATGAACGACAACTGAGGTGGCGATATGATTGCCAAATCTGCACGCTTTCATAACCGAAAGGCTAGCTTTCATAGCCGAGGCGGTCACGCATCCCTCCCAGCCCGCAAAGACCAAGGAATCGCATTACTCCTCAGTCTGATGCTGCTGACCCTGATGAGCGTCATGAGCGTAATCATGGTGATGACTGTCAGCCCGGATATGCTGATCAACGGCTACTACGGAAATTTCCGCGGGTCGTTTTATGCTGCGGATTCTGGCTTGAATATGGCGCGGCAGCAACTAGTTAATCAGATTGTAGGCTACGTCAACACTAATGCGTGTACGGGGTGGGCCACTAATATTCCTACCGCCGCCCAAGCATCGTGCGGTAAGGCGCCGCTAAACATCTCCGACAACACAACGAACGCTACGACGGCTGCTACGGACGCCGCCAATGCAATTATCGCAAACGTGCTGGCCACAACTTCTGGTGGCTACGGTAGTCTAAGTTCTTTGAACATTGGACAGGCTACGAGCTCTTGGCCAGGGAGCTTCGAGATAGTCAACACCGGAAGCTGTCCCAGCGCTTTTACCCCTGTTACAAACACACCGACGGTGCTGGGCACAAATGCTCAGGGGCAAAATAGCATTTATCAGTACCAGTTCAACTATCAACTCTGTGCTCTTGGTCGGGCGCTAGGCGCGCAGCAGGTTTACACGTCGGAGTATGGTGTTATAACCCTGATGATCACGGCGAACTATACGCCGCTGCAAAACGTCTCCTTTTCGGCGTTTGGTGGCTTCGTCAGCAACTATCCCCCTTGTTTAGGTCCGCTGGTTCCCGGCACCATGGAAGGCCCTATGTTTACCAATGGCGCCTGGCAGTTTCAAGCCGGCGGTCCTTATATCTTTACAGGCCCGGTCGGTCAAGCCAACGCCAAGGCTGACTATTACATTGGCGGCAATTGTAATCAGTCGGCCACTGCCAGCTACACGAGCGGAGGTGTGACGATCGCGCCGACCTTCCAGGGCGGGTTTAATTTAGGGCAGGCCACGATTGCGCTGCCCCCCAACGACTTCAGTCAGAAATGGGCTGTGCTCGACGGTGTGGGCTGCGGTGAAGGCGGTAGCACATGCGGCACCAGCGTGCCGCCGAGTCCCGCCAATTCAGACCTCCATGCCGCACTCAGGGACGTCAACGGCAATGCCTATCCTTCGACTGGCGCCAGCTCGGGGGTTTTTCTTCCGTACTCGTGCGTAAGCGGCTCGTGCACCATGAACGGTGGGGGCATTTACGTGGAGGGCAGCGCGAGCGTGTTGTTGTCGACGGGAAGCGATTCCGGTGGCAACCTAACCCAAATCTATAAGATTACACAGGGCAGTACGACGACGACCATCAGCACCCCCGTCTACCCCAACGCCAGCTACACGACCGTGACGTCAGGCAGCACGACATTGACTCTGTCCGGTGTTCCTATGAACAAGACGTCTTCCAATCCCCAGCAGGGCACGCTGCTCTACGTGGACGGGACGATCAACAGCCTCAGCGGACCAAGCCAGGGCGTAGCCGCGATCCAGGACCACTCGCAGGTCACTATCGTAGGCAGTGGCAATGTCAATGTCACTGGCGATTTGATTTATACGCATGAGGCGAATACGCTGGACACATCGGATACTCCAATCCCTGCAAATAACACCAACCAGGTGCTCGGCATCTTCACGGCTAGCGGGAACATTAACCTGAGCAGCCCCTACGCAAATAACAATTTGCAAGTCGATGGAGCCCTCGCGCCTCTGGGGCAGAATTGCTCGACCTGTGGGTTCACCGTGTCCGGCTACATTAATACGTTCAACAACTATGGCGGACAGAGTCAAACCAATATTTTCGCCGCTAACATGACCACGCAGAATACTTACTACGACACGCGATTCGC
>JBEKQP010000004.1:0-54300 GCA_049519595.1 Candidatus Korobacteraceae bacterium
ACATGGCGTGGAGCGCACGAATGCCAAACAATCTCACGGGAAGACTGCAGAGAAGCATCCAGAAATAGTGGTAACGCAGCGGAACCATTCGGCCCGGATAGAAGAATGGATTGAATCCCGGCGCGCCTTTCTGCGCCAGTGCTTGCGTGATCGGGACACGCATTCCGTAGTCGTTTGCGGTCACGCTGGAGTACAAGCGATCATGGATCTGCAGATCGACAAGGCTGAAGAGTATGACGAGGCACCAAACTGCAACAATGCTAAGCGCAATCCATGTGTAGCGCGAGGCTCGCAGCTCAGACCAGCGCAGACCTCGTGCCTGGAGTGTCAGGAGGATGGCAAAGATCGCCCAGCAGCATCCGTAGATGAACCACACCGCACCAATGGGCGCGCTCAACTCAAGCAGATAAGTGGAAATAGGGAAGATCGCCAGCGAGAGCGGAGTGCTAAGCAGCACCTGCTCGCAAAAAGATCTTCGCCTGAAATCGAGGATATGCAGCAACCATCCCACCACATATCCGGGAACGAAAAGGAAAAGCGGCATCAGAGCGAAGGCTTGCGCGCTAAGCAGTAAGTCCGTAATCGTGAAATTAGTGTGCACGAGCGAACAGAACTCCTTCTGATACCGTCCTTTGGGAACTCAGATTGAAATTCCAATGTACTACGGGAGCACCCTCGCAGCCTAAGTCAAACGAATTCCCGTCGTGCGCACGATCTTGCATTTCTGCATTGTGCTCCGCGGAACTCAAAGAGTGGTTCAGCGGGATTGAGGCTACACCAATCTGGGAGCTGACCTGGCGGCCCATCCTACACCTGTATCAGCTCCTCAGTTTGCACTTCAGCTTTCCGCAGGGTAGGCTTCACTTCCCAGTTCCACTTCCAGATCGCGAAGATTGGCGGATAGACAATCAGCTCCATCAGGAACGAAGTGAGAATTCCGCCGATCATCGGAGCCGCGATGCGCTTCATGACATCGGCACCCGCGCCGACAGACCACATGATGGGCAACAGGCCAAACAACATGCAGGACACCGTCATGACCTTCGGGCGAAGGCGCTTAACCGCGCCATTCACGATCGCCTCGCGCAGGTCGTCCCAGTTACGCATCAGTCCCTTCTTCTGCGCCTCGTGATAAGCGAGATCCAGGTAGAGAAGCATGAAGACGGCCGTTTCCGCGTCAACTCCGAGCAGCGCGATCAGCCCGACCCAGACGGCGATGCTCATGTTATAGCCAAGCAGATACAGAAACCACACGGCGCCGATAGCGGAGAACGGAACCGCCAGCAGGATGATGAAGGTCTTCACCGCCGATCCGGTGTTGAAGTACAACAGCAAGAAAACAATGAAGAGCGTAATCGGCACCACCAGATTCAGGCGTTCGCGGACGCGCTCCATGTACTCATACTGGCCGCTCCAGATGAGCTGGTATCCGGCCGGTACTTTTACCTTCTCCAGCACCACCTTCTTCGCGTCGCGCACGTAGCTGCCGATGTCACGTCCGGCAACATCGACGTAGACATAGCCGCTCAGGCGGCCGTTCTCGTCGCGAATCATGCCCGGCCCGGTCTTCATGCTTATATTGGCAATCTCCGCCAGCGGGATCTGCGCGCCCGATGGCGTGTTGACCAGCACGCGCCCCAGTGCGCCGACATCGCTGCGGTAATCGCGCATATAGCGAACGTTGACCGGATAACGCTCACGACCTTCAATCGTTGTGCTGACCTGATCGCCACCAACGGCCGACATCAGCACGTTCTGCGCGTCATCGATGGTCAGACCATAACGTGCGAGTTGGTCGCGCTTGAGATCGAAGTCAAGGAAGTATCCGCCCGCCGTGCGCTCGGCAAATACGCTGGTCGTTCCCGGGATATCTTTCAACGCCTTTTCGATTTCTTCGCCGACCCGTTGGATCTCGCCCAAGTCGGCGCCCAGCACCTTGACCCCGAGCGGCGTCCGGATACCCGTCGTCAACATGTCGATGCGCGCCTTGATCGGCATCGTCCAGGCATTGGCAACCCCCGGCATGGCCAGTGCCTCGTTCATACCGCCCGGGCCGTAGATCAGCTCCTGTGTTGTCTTGTGATCCGGCCAGAAGCGTCGCAGGAATGGCTGTACGCGGTTTGGCGCCCGTTTAGAGTACCATCGCTCGCGCTTTGGCCACTCCTCATGCGGTTTCAACACGATGACCGTTTCCATCATTGAGTAGGGCGCCGGGTCGGTTGCGCTCTCCGCGCGCCCCGCCTTGCCAAACACGCTCTCAACCTCGGGAAAGCCGGCGATGATCTTGTCCTGCGTTTGCAGCAGGCGAGAGGCCTCGGTCACAGAGATACCCGGCAGGGTGGTAGGCATGAACAGCAGCGTGCCTTCGTCGAGCGGCGGCATGAACTCCGAGCCAAGTTTGAAAAACACGGGCACGGTGATCGCCATCGCCAGGATGGCGGTGCCAATCGTCAACCACTTGTACTCAAGCACGAACTCAACCACAGGGTGATAGATCTTCATCAGCGGGCGGCTGATGGGATGGCTTTCTTCGCTGTGGATTTTGCCCACAAGGATGGCGTTCACGATCTTCGCCAGCCACTTGGGACGGAACGTGTAGTTGTCCATGTGGGTGAAGAGCAATCGCATGGCCGGGTCGAGCGTAATCGCCAGTACCGCGGCGATGATCATCGCGAAGTTCTTGGTGTAGGCCAAGGGCTTGAACATCCGGCCTTCTTGCGCCTCCAAGGTGAACACCGGCAGGAAGCCAACTGCGATCACCAGCAACGCAAAGAAGCTCGGGCCGGCAACTTCCTTTACCGCCGAAATGACCACTGAATGATAATCGCCGGGACGCCCTTCGGCTTGCCAATGCTCGAGCTTCTTGTGCGTCTGCTCGACGACGACGATAGCGGCGTCAACCATGGCTCCGATGGCAACGGCGATTCCGCCCAGCGACATGATATTGGCCGTCAGACCCATCGCTTGCATTGGAATGAAGGCCAGAACAATCGTGATCGGAATGGTGATGATCGGAATGATCGCGCTCGGGAAATGCCACAAGAAGATCAGGATGATCAGACTGACGATGAACAGCTCTTCCATCAGCGTGTGCTTAAGATTCTCGATCGAGCGGTCGATCAGTTCCGAGCGGTCATACGTGTTTACAAGTTTCAGCCCCGGCGGCAAGGTCGGCTGAATGTCACTGATTCTTGTCTTAACGCGCTCGATCACCTTCTGAGCGTTCTCGCCGAAGCGCATGATTACAACGCCGCCAACCGCCTCCCCTTTGCCATTCAGTTCGCCGACGCCGCGGCGCATGTCGGGTCCGAATGTGACGGTCGCTACGTCGGCGACCCGCACTGGCGTGCCGCTCTGCGGATTTACCGCGATAACGATATTGCGGATGTCGTCGAGCGATTTGATATAGCCGCGCCCGCGCACCATGTACTCGCGGCTGGAAAACTCGACCAGCCTGCCGCCGACATCGTTGTTTGATTTTTGGATCGCGTCGGAAACTATGTTGATTGGAATCTTGTAGCCGAGCAGTTTGTTGGGATCGATGTTGACCTGATACTGCCTTACAAATCCGCCGACCGGCACAACCTCGGCGACGCCCGGAACAGACTGTAACGCATAACGCAGATACCAATCCTGATACGAACGCATTTGTTCGAGGCTGTACTGTCCGCTGGTATCGACCAATGCGTACTGGTAGACCCAGCCGACGGCGGTGGCATCTTTCGCCAGCTCGACGTTGACGCCTTTAGGCAGCCTCGAAGTTACCGAGTTCAGGTATTCGAGAGTGCGCGAACGCGCCCAGTAGATATCCGTGCCCTCGTCGAAGATGATGTAAATATAGGAATATCCAAAGTCCGAGAAGGCCCGGATGTCTTTCACCTTCGGCATGCCAAGCAGCGCCGAGGTGATCGGGTAAGACACCTGATCTTCCATGATGTCAGGGCTGCGGTCCCACTTCGCGTAGACAATGACCTGTGTGTCTGAAAGATCCGGGATGGCATCGAGCTTCGTGTCCTTCATCGAATGCCAGCCGAGGACGGCGGCAACACCGATAATCAGGAACACCAGAAATTTGTGTTCGGCGCTGAACTCGATAATCCTGTTAATCATTGGTACCTCGCTTGCGCCATAAGCTCCGTATAGCTCAGCAGCACGCCGCCGTTTTGGCGGATAAATCCTTCGGCATCGCTTCTTTTCTCGAACGTGAATGCTCCCGGGGAGCATCGGTCGAACGCAAGATGGTCTGCGTGTTTACTCTGATCCATGCGCGCCATGTCATGAGGACAGGCAATCGCGCGACTGTCGTCGACATAGACGGCTTTGGTTGGATCGATCGTCTTGCCCGTGGGATAGTCGTGCGCTTCGAGCAAACGAACCGGCTTGCGCTCCTGGTTGGCTTCGGTCACGGCGCAACGCGCGCAACACACTCGTTTCTTGTGTCCGTCAATCTCGGCCGTCACACTGAGATGGGGATCAAGGGGCCGTTGGCAGAAGCCACACGTCTTGCTCGCGCTGGATTCGGTGAACCAATAAGCGGCGCTACCCATGACCAGGAGAATTGCCGCGAGGACAATGAGGGTTGTACGTTTTGACGCTTTTGGTCCTACGGGACTTTCGCTCATAGCCTCTCCTTAGTGCATCTCAGCCGTGGCGCTCTTCATGCGGCTTTCTGAATCGATCAGGAAGTTGCCGGAGGTCACGATTGTCTCGCCGGCTTTCAGCCCGGAGAGAATTACGACGTTGCCTTCCACCGCGGGACCAAGCGTTACTTTGCGCGGCTCGAAATTGCCGCCTTCGCGCACCACAAACACGGTCTGCTCTTTACCGGAATTGAGCACCGCATCCTGCGGAATCAGGATTTTGTTGCCGTAGTCGACCTTAATCTGGATGTCGGCGAACATCTGCGGCTTCAGTTCGAAGTTCGGATTTGAAAGTTCGATCCGCACCTTGGCCGTATGCGTCGTTGGGTCCATCGACGGATAGATATAGGTAATCCGTCCGGAATAAGTTTTGCCCGGGTAATAGCTCAACTGCAACTGCGCCATTTGGCCGACCTTAACGAAAGGCAATTCGTATTGATAAATATCGGCCGTCGCCCAGATTCTGGAGAGATCGGAGAGAACATACAAATCCATGTCCGGCGTTACCGAAACATTCGGAAAGACTTTACGGTCCGTCACGAATCCCGTAATCGGCGAATAGATCGTCAGCGTTTTGCTGACTTCGCCCGTCTCGTCCAGTTTTTTGATCTGCGCGTCGGAAATGTCCCACAGCTTCAGACGTTGCCGCGCGGAACGCAGCAGTGATTCCGCTCCCTGAGAAACCTCCTGATAGGGCGCGCCGCTCAGCGTCCGCTCGCCGCGCTTCGCAATCAGGTATTCCTCCTGCGTGGCAACCATGTCAGGGCTGTAGAGCGTGAAGACTGGCTGGCCCTTCTTTACAAGCTGGCCCACGAAATCGACGTAGACCTTTTCCACGAATCCTGGAACCTTAACGTGGATGTGCGCAATCTTCGTCTCGTCGGGAATGATTTGCGCCGTGGTGCGTATATCGCGCACGACCGGTTTCTGCTCCACCGTAGCGGTTCGTACGCCCATCAACTGCTGCTTGCCGGCAGCGATGTTGACGGTTCCGGCCGCCATGTCCTGACCGCTTCCGTCGTCGGCGTATTTGGGTACCAGGTCCATGCCGCAGTCGGGTGCCGTGCCCGGCTTATTAGACTTGTAGGCCGGATGCATCGGGTCGTACCAATAGAGGATTTTGCGTTCATTCCCCGCCGGTTTTGACGCACCGACCGCGGCCGCGCCTTGGCTCACGGTTGGAGCAAGCTGAGCGTCGGCGTATTTGGGAACGAGGTCCATCCCATCCGGCGCTTTGCCCGGCTTGTTGTAGGTATGCTGCGGGTTCATCGCGTCATACCAGTAGAGAATCTTGCGCTCTCCGCTTGGGCGTGCAGCCGTGCTGTTCTGAGCCGAGTGATCGTGCTGGAACGCGCCGAGCTTTCTGCCAAAGAGCAACATCAGTGAGATCGTCACTACGACGACGAGGGCGAGAATCCGGAGAACATTATTCTTGGATTTCATTTCTTCACCGCGGGTGCTTCTCCAGTCGCAGGCGCTGTGGCCGTGGCTGGAGAGTTCGGTTGAGAGTCTTGTGATTGCCTATCGGCTGCCGGCACAAGCTCGATGCCAACGAGGCTCTCGATCTGCGCCAGCGCCATGTTGTAATCGGCGACTTGCCGGTAATAGTCCGTTTCGTAATTGAGAAGAGTGCTGAAGTTGCTGAGCACTGTGAGGAAATCGCTGCTGCCAACCTGGTACGCCGACATCGATGATTCCAGCGTCAAAGAGGATTGCGGAACCACCGCCTTGGTATACAGATCGGCAAGATCCCGCGCCGCTTTCGCCGCCAGATAGGCCTGCTTGAGTTCGAATCGTGTTTCGTTGGCACGATCCTCACGGCTCTTCTGTGCGGCAATCACCTCTTCCTGGGCCTGCTGTACGCCTTGCCGTTGCTTCCCTCGGTAGAAAACCGGAACATTGATGGTGAAAGTCGCTCCCTTCATGTCTGGCATGTCAGGGCGCTGTTCGTACATGAACCCTACGCTCAAATCAGGCCGATACTCTTTTTCGGCGAGGCTTACGGCAAGCTGGTTGCGCTCGATCATTCGCTGTTCGCGCTGCAGCATCGGGCTGTTCTTCTCGGCTAGCTGGTAGAGGTCATCAATCGATTGGGATGATCCTGTCAGCCCGACATCAGCCGCCGGCAGAAGCGGCGATTCCGGTGAGCGAGCCATCAGCACGTTCAACCGGGCCTGCGCCACTGCCCGCTGTTGCTGCAGAATCGTAATCTTCTGCAACAACATGGAGACCTCTGTCTGAGACTTCAGTACATCCTGCTGCATCGCCTTGCCAACCCGATAGCGCGCCTCCGAGATCTTCGAGAGCTGCTGCAACAGCTCCTTATCCTTGAGTGCAACCTGGAGCGCCTTGTCATAGTAGAAGTAGTCGAAAAACGTCGCCTTCGCCTGGCTGGCAATTTTGCGCCGGACGGCCTCTTGATCCGCAACTGCGGCCTCCATCTCCTTGCCGGCGATTTCTCCTTTGAGCCTCAGCTTGCCGGGATAGGGCAGCATCTGCATGGCGGCGACGCTGCGATAGCTGGAAGGATCGCCCTGCTGTGTGCTGAACGGAGTTGCATTCCCCATCCACCCGACCGTAACCTGCGGATCTGGCAATGCCCGCGACTGTGAAATCTTGTGCTTTTGCGCGGCCACCATGTGTGCCGAGCTCTGCACAGCAGGATTGTTTGCCAGCGCTTCGCGGACGACGGCGTCGAGAGTCAAGACCGTGGCCGCCTGTTGAGTCTGATCGGCAGCAACGGGGTTCCCGGCAAACGACGCCTTTAGAGTGTGCTGGGCTGACGAATGATCTTGCGTTTTCGTCGACGGATTCTCTTCCGCTATCAGTTGCGTCGACAGCAGCAATAACAGGACTGCAATGAGTCCCCTTGAATTCATGGAGTTATTTCTCCTCTTCGCTAAAAACGATGGGGGTGTGACCGTGCTTAACGCAGCGAAGAGAAGACTAGATCAGGAAGGTACAAAGCAGAGATTGGTGCGAGCCGAGATTGGGTAACAGGAATAGTGATTCGTCGTCAACGCCGGACTCGGTGTTTGCTACACAGGCGATAGTTGAGAGCGGCGACGTGATGGATGCTGTCGCGCTTGGAGCCAGAAGCTCTGTAGTGCGGATCGGCTTCCCGGAATGCATATCGCAGCATGGTGAAGCCGGATTCTGACTTCCACACTGTGTTACCGGAGCCGTCTTGCCCGTTGCCCTCATCGGACAACCGGGCGGGCAATGCATCCCCGGTCCAGCCGTCTCGGAGCATGGCGCAGCAGCTAGCACCGGAATGACCCCGACGGTCATCACCAGCAAAACCGCAACGAATTTGAGCAAACGACTCATACCGCTCCACGTATCCTAACAAAACATTGTCACCAGAAACTGTGATAAAAGTCACCATGCAATGGAGTGGGACCAATCATCAATGTAATCTTAAGTTTAGCTCTGCAATTGGGCCCCGAGGAACTCTCTGAGTCCAGCTGCCACAATGCGCTCATGCTGCACGCGGCACACTGAATCTACTCCGGTCTAAGATGCGGGGTTCCGGCGCCTTTAGGTGGGTTGTGTGTATTGCGGGCCCTCCCATTTGCATTCTTCCCCCGGATTGGTGTAGGCTGTTTATGTTTGGCTAAGTTCGCTTTCAGCCATGTTGAGCTGGTCCCGCCGATTCATCTGCGTCAGCCACTCTCAGAGCAAACGATCTCAGCAGAAACAGATAGAAATTAACAGAAACAAAAGGTAAAACAAAAAGTGGAACAAGGAACAGTGAAGTGGTTTAACGACGCCAAGGGTTTTGGCTTCATCAGCCGTCAGAATGGCGAGGACGTATTCGTCCATCATACGGCAATTCAGTCGAACGGTTTCCGCAGCCTCCAGGAAGGTCAGTCCGTGCAGTTCGATGTCAAGCGTGGCCCCAAAGGCTGGCAGGCAGAGAACGTACAGGTTCTGTAAGATCCAGGCCTGAAAAATCGGAGCCCGAAGCTGCAAAGCTTCGGGCTTTTGCTTTTGCACCGGATTCGCGGAAGATGTACTGCGGCCGGGTGCAGGAGTTTGCGGTGTGACTCCGGTCACAGCGGCGCAATTCACCAACGCTGAAAATGGCATGCCTACGTCGTTTGCGAAAAGGAGAAGAGAGATGGAACCGTTTCGTTATCACGTATTTGTATGCGCGCAAACCAAGCCGGAAGGGGTGGCGTCTTGTTCTGCGAGCGGCTCCAAACGCGTCCTCGACGCCCTCAACCGGGAGGTGCAATCGCAGGGGCTGGAGAATGAGATTCAAGTCACCACCTGCGGCTGCCTTGGGCTGTGCGATGAGGGGCCGATTGTCATCGTCTACCCCGGCGAGGTTTGGTATCGCCGCGTCACTCCCGAAGATGTGCCCGAGATTGTCTCTTCGCATTTCGCAGCCGGCAAAGTGGTGGCGCGCCTGGAGTGGACCGATGCAGCTGCGATGAAGCTTGCATCGCTGGAACATCGTGAACGCGTCAGAATGGCACAGAGGGCGCGCGAACAGGCGGGAATGCTGCCGGAAGATCTCGATAATCTCATTCGTGCCTACTGGCCTAGCCGCGCCATGCTGACGGCGCTCGAATTGGATCTGTTCAGCGCTGTAGGCGACGGCGCTTCGGCGGAAGTTGTTGCCGGTCGGCTGAAGGCGAGTCCGCGCGCTACGGAAATGCTGCTGAACGCACTCACGAGTCTCCAACTCTTAAAGAAGACCGATGGCAATTTCCAGAACACTACGGCCAGTGCGCGCTTCTTTTCGCAAACGTCGAAGGATAATGCACGCGATGGCCTTTTGCACATGGTCAACATCTGGCACAACTGGTCGAACCTGACTGAGTGTGTGCGCCGGGGCACGTCCGTCAAAACCGCGGAGCCAGAGGGCGACTGGACGCGGAACTTCATCGCGGCCATGGACCGCATCGCCAACGAGCGCGCCCGTCACTTGTTAAAGGCACTGGGGAGCGAAGGAATCCGCCGCATCCTTGATTTGGGGGGCGGTTCGGGCGCCTACTCGATTGCGCTCGCTCGCGCCATCCCCGGCGCGAAGGCCGAAATACTGGATATCTCAGAGGTCGTTCCGCTTACGCAGGATTACGTTCGCAAAGCGGGCTTGGCCGAGCGAATCAAAGTTCGCACCGGTGACATGCTGCGCGATGACTTTGGCCATGACCAAGATCTTGTCTTGTTGAACGCAATCTGCCATATGTTTTCCGAGGAGCAGAACCGCGATCTCTTCCGTCGCGCCTACAAGGCGCTCGGCGCGAACGGGCGCTTGGTCGTGCAGGATTTTATTCTGGAGCGTGATAAGGCTTCGCCGCAATTTGCCGCGCTATTTGCGCTTAATATGCTGGTCGGCACCGAAGCCGGCAGCAGTTACAGCGAACCGGAATACGCGGATTGGCTGCACGCGGCCGGATTCGCGGAAGTTACCCGCGTGCGGCTGCCCGGTCCCAGCGATTTGATGATCGCCACCAAGAGGTAAGCCGATTGGGCCAATGCGGCGGGGTCCGGTGTCTGCCTCGGCGTGCGTAACTGCGGGGTGTACCGGGGACCCGCGTGTCGTAAAATGCAAGCTTGCACGCTCTCGCTGAATCCGATCGCCTGCGCGTTGTGCTTGTAGCAACGCGCAATCCACTCAACATCGGTGCGGCTGCCCGAGCCATGAGCAACTTCGGGTTTCTTCACCTGCGCGTGGTGAACCCGCACGAAGCAGCGTTTCGCGAGGCGCGTTCCGCCGTCGGCGCTGCGGCGGTTCTCGAGCGTGCGGAAGAGTACCACAGCGTGGCTGAAGCCGTGGCCGACTGCACGCTGGTGGTCGGCACCACATCGGGCGATCACCGCCAGTTGCAGCACCCGCTTCACAGGCTCGAAGAGGGCGCGCAACTCATCCGCAACCGTCTGCCATCGAGCAATGTCGCTCTGATGTTTGGTTCGGAGAAGCGCGGTTTGTCTAATGAAGATCTGAGCCACTGCCATTGGCTGCTGCGCATTCCTACCCGCGAAGAACACATCTCGATGAATCTGGGTCAGGCGGTAGCCGTCTGCCTCTACGAACTGGTGCGCGATGCCGGTCGCGGGCCGCAGCCTCGGGAGGCAACCGCCGCGACCTCGGACGACCTGGAGCGAACTACCGCACTGCTGCTTGAAGCGCTGCGCATCAGCGGCTATATGCATCCGGACGCCGCGGCCTTAGCGGAGGAGAAAGTTCGCCGCCTGGTGCGCCGCCTAAGCCTGCCCACGGACGACGCTGAGATTTGGCTTGGCATGCTGCGGCAGATGATCTGGAAAATGCGTTCCGGGCAAGATCCGTCTCGGTAACTCACAACACTTGGTGATACATAGGGTCTGACAATGTTTGAAGATTTGTGGGGCGATTACCGGGAGGCAATCGTAGTGGGCGCATGTCCTTCAAAGAGGACGATTGTTACCCAGTACAATCCTGTCGGGTATTTGGGAGTGCGCGCGTAGCAGGCACCCACGCTGAAGTGTCCGATGCCGTTCAGCGTCGAGAGGCTAGCGACATTTGAGGGCAACTGATCCGGGTCCACGGTTGCGTAGGATGCAGCATACCGAGCTTTGGGCAGCGCGAATGGCGCCTTGCCATCCAGGGCTTCGTGTTGTGCCATGGAGCAAGCCATCTGCTGCAATCTTCCATTGCCTACATGCGGCAGGCTCGCGGCTCCGGCAGTTTGACGGAACTTGCTGAAATGTTCCGCCACGCGCTCAGCCGCATCATCGTCCTTCAGGTCAGGGACGCGGTGCGCGAAATCTTCCACCACGTAAATCACTCCGCCATTTTCCACGATGCCGATGCCAACGCTATCGAATGCGCCGTTCAACACGTTGATACGGTGCTGGGGAGAGCCCATGAAGGCTTCGTGTGCACCTTGGACAGTGACGTCGTAAACGACATTTTCTCCCGCCTGGTCCAGACGAACCTGCGGAGCCAGTCTGCCGGTAAGATCCAGCTCTCCTGGAAACTGATGTGAGAGCTGACCTTTTTGCGCCATGATTTGGGCGTGATTGGTGGCGGCGTTTGCCAATCTGTCATCGAGTTGCAAAGCCTGCAATCCTGCCTCAGCTCGCGCGTGATTGATGAGCGTTAGCAGAACGGCGATCCGGCTGGCGTTACTCTCCCTAATGATTGTTGGACGGAGCATTCGTACGGTGGGCTCGATAGGAGCGCCTGCCGGTGTTCCATCCGGCCCTGCCGCGAGTAATCCGAACATGAGACAGAAGGTGAGTAACATTTCCCGGCTCCGACTACACTTGCATTATCGGACCTCATACCAAAGTGCGCGACGTAACCAAGGTAACGTGACCTAAGTGTTCGGTGGTCGGTCAGCGTGGAAGATGCCGGAAGCGAAGAACCTTCGCACTACACGGAAGAAAATGGTCCTTGCGCCTGTTCGCAAGCGACCCTTGCACTTGCAAACGCCGCGCCACTAAATTCAGTAGCTCCTGGAAAGATTCAAGTCATTGATTTTAAAAATAATATTGGCAGATACCTAGGCGGTGAAAAGAGCGGAGGGAATTCTCAATCCAGGATCTCACGGTGCCGAAAATTGGAATTTTCGTGCCAATTTCCTTCGGGGTCGGGCTGGAAGGCAAGGTGCCACAAAAAACAAAAACGTGCCAAGGAGAGGAACCCTTGACACGCCATGCAAAAGCGAGAGATGTTACCTGGCCTATCTGAACAGACGACGCTTGAGTGTACCTCCGAGCGCCAGTAACCCAGATCCGAGCATGAGAATGCTGGCTGGTTCCGGTACCGGCGAAGGCGCATACACTTGTCCGCTGCCCGGCGTTCCTGTCGTCGAATTTAGCGCTCCTGTGTTCGGATCAACGATGGGAGCATTTGTCTGCATATTGATCGTGAGGGCCGCGTTGTTGGTCGTGGTGCCGCTGCCCCAATAAGTTCCCAATATACTGCCCGTCGTGCTCCCAGTGGTGAAAGTTGCATTAAAACTTGGGCCTGCGGTGGTGCCGTTGCCCAGGGAGCTGAAGGTCAGAGTGCCTTGAAGCGTGTCTATCCCGCTATTCATCGAAAACAAGAAGTTCACCACGCCGGTCATAACACCCATTGAGCTGATTGTCGGGTTGGCGCCGGTCGCGTACGTCATCATGAAGTTGCCGAGCTGCGCGGTACCGCCGGCTGGGCTAAATAGCGCCGTTCCGGATATGCAATTGGCGTAACCGCTACAGAGTCCCGTGGTCTGCGTAAAGGAGACCGTCGCTGAGGCGCCGCTGGCGGTTATCGAGACTGAATTTGAGACTTCCCCCGCTCCAAGCGATATTTCCGTGATCTGCGCGTTGGCCGCAACGGCAAACATCAGAGTCGCAAGAAGTGTTAACAGCCATATCCGCTTATGCATGTACATTTCCTCTCGTACAACTCGTCCAGGTACCAGGGCCCGTTACAGGACGGCGTCACGGTAAACATTGCTAAGAACAACCGTGCCGCCTCAATATGCACCCCTGTTTCGTATTGACAGGGAATACTCCTCATAGGGGAGGAAATCTATTTAGTGCACGATGGTTGCCGTTCTTTGACTAATTCGGAGGTTTTGCAAGTTACTTAAGTTCAGCTACTTAGGTTGAACCGGTAAGCCTGCGCCCCAATCCTCCGCACGAATTCCCGAATTTTTCCCTGTTCCAAATGTGCAATCGCTTGCACACAGGGCCAACAGATCAGTCGAGTTTTGAGAGCGCCAGCCGAGCATCCGTAGCGTCATCCGGCGAGAGTTTCAGCCGGAGTGCCGCTTCCAGTTCTGATTTGGCCTTTGCCTTCTCGCCATTGGCTGCCAGAACCAAGCCCAGGTGGTAGCGATATGGGGCATACTGTGGCGCTTTGCGCACGCACTCCTGCAACAGCGGTTTGGCGCTGATATAACTGCCTTTCTTGTATTGCACCCAGGCCAGTGTGTCGGTGATGGAATCGATTTCGGGCATCAGTTGCTTAGCCTTTTGCGCCAATCCCAAGGCGACATCGAGATTGCCACCCTGCTTGGTATAGACCCAGGCCAGGTTCGAGGCGGCGATAGCGAAGTTCGGGTTAACAGCCAGAGCCTGCTCATAGTGCTTGCGTGCGGTAGCCAAATCACCTTTGTTCAGGTAGAGATTGCCTACGAGAGTCTCCAAGGGAGGAAAATTCGGCCGCAAGATCAGCGCTTTTTCGTAGCGGGCGATGGCCGCATCGGTCTGATGCAATTGCTGCAGAGAGGAACCCAGCACAAGATAAGCAGGGAAGTAATTGCCGTCCAGCTCGACTGCCCGCTCCGCTTCCGTCTTGGCTTCCGCGTACTGCAGCCGGCGGGACAGAATGTTGGCGAGCAGATAATGGGCCGGAGCGGAGTTCGCATTAGCGGCGAGATTCTGCCGGGCGCGCGTGAGCGCCGCGTCGCCCTGATTCGTGCTCATCAAAAATCCTAAAAATTGGCCGAAAAGCTCTGAATTTCCAGGCTGAAGACCTAATGCGGTCTCGTATTCCTTATTCGCCGCGGGCATTTGTTTCAGTGCCGCCAGCACCTCTGCCGTACGGACGTGGGGCCAGGGATCAGACGGATCAAGTCGCTGAGCCAAGGTGAACTGCTCCCGAGCGTGCGTGAAGTCGTGGGCGTGGAACAATGCCATGCCGAGCAGCAAGTGTCCGGCAGGGAACGCCGGATTAATCTGAATGCAGTGCTGTGCGTAGTCACGCGCGATCTGGGTATCGCCAAGCGAGAGATGCAACTCGGCGAGCGCCTTCCAGGCGAAGATCATGTCAGGCGAGGTCTTAATGGCGTTTTGGAATTCAATTCGCGCCTGGCTGGTATCCCCTTTGCTCCAGTGGGCGAGGCCCAGCGTGTAATGGGCCACTGCTAGATCCGGCGTATCGGCCACCTGGTGTTGGAGTTCGGCGAGCGCGTCGTCACCCTTGCCCTCCGCCATCAGGATCTTGCCGCGAAGGACGTGCGCCAGCGGGTTCTTGGGATTATCGGCAAGCAGCTTATCGTCGAGCTGCTTGGCTTCGGCAAGCTTGTTGGTACTGAGGTAAAGGTCGATAAGCCGGTTTTTCAGCTCCGCATTCTTCTCGTTGGCGGCGATGGCGCGCTGATACACCTGCAGAGCACGCTCGGGCTGCTTGATGCCGGAATAGAAATTGCCGAGCGCGATCGCCACTTCCGGCGTGCTGCCCTTTAACCCTTCAATCTTCTGCAGAACCGCCTCCGCCTCGGAGCTCCTATTCTGGATGGTCAAAACTTCCGCCAAGAGGAAATACAGCGGCGACGCATCCGGATTGTTCGCCACACCCTGCTGCAGCACGCTCTCGGCCTGCGGCAGTTGTTTTTGCAGGCGATAGTAGTTGGCCAGATTTGCGTATGCCAGAGGAAGTTTCGGATTCACCTCGGTGGCTTTGCGCAGTGTTTTCTCCGCATCGGAGTAGCGTCGCAGCGTGATATCCACCAGCCCAAGATTCACATATGCGGAGCCATCCTCGGGCGTCAGTTCGACAATCTTTGCGAAGGCGGCATGGGCGCTGTCGTTCTGCTGTTTGCCGATATACGCCGTGCCGAGCAACTGGTAGGCGGCGGTGTCCTTCGGGTCCTTCTCGATGATGCTCTTGGCCATTTCCTCGGCTTTGTCATATTCACGGGCCGCGGCGTAGAGCTGACCAATACTGAGACGCGCATCGAGGCGGTTGGGATCAAGCGAGACAGCTTGCTGCAGGGAGGCGAAAGCCTCATTCCACTGGGAAGACGACATATCGGCCTTCGCGAGCTGGAAGTACGCCTCTGCGAAACGCGGGTCCAACTTCAGGGCGTTACGGTACTGAAGGCGTGCTTCCTGGAACTTGCCCTGTTGCATGTATTCGTTGCCACTCTCCAGATATTTCTTCTTGGCCGCTTCCGGATTCTTCTTGCAGCCGGCAGCAAATCCAAAGAGTATGGCAACGAGCAACGCACATAGCCACCGTGAACGCATGTTTGTAGCCCTCCCTTGAGGCTCACTGAGGAATAATCTGATCTAAATTGGGTATAACCTGCTCGGCAAAACTTACCGCCAACTGCCGCGCTTTGTCTTCATCATGCCCGAGTTTGGTGGTAACCCTAACCAGAGTCGAGTCCGTGCGATTGATCCGGATGGCATCTAGCACCATGTAAATCTTGGCCCAGTACTCGCTGGAAACGATGCGTCCGTGGGATTGATACCAGTAGAGGACGAGCAGTTTCTCCCGCTCATTCTCGACGATGTAGAGATTCACCGGAACCGTTCGTCCGCTCGGCGCACGCAGCATAATCTCTGAAGCCTGCAGCGGCTGCCATCCGGTGCCGGGAAGACAATTTTTAGGCGAATGAATTGTTTCCCCAGTCTGCTGGCTCTTGTAGTAACCGACATAAAGCCCGACGCTGTCGCCGCCAGGCTGGAAATAAAAACGGCTGAGGTAGGAATCCACTCCCGCCGCTGTCGAGATCCGGTCCGAGAGCGGCTGTTCGAAGCCATGCCAGCCCACCATCTCCAATGGAAAGGTCTGCAAGGGTCGGTTCAGCTCCGTCACCATGCCATGTGGAAGCTTCGCCATGGCGATGGTTGCCGCCAGCAATACTATGATCGCGATCCCCCAACGCCGCACCGTCATTTTGCCCGCTCCTCGCCGGAACGCCAGCGCACTACCGCGCGCAGCAGGCCGTGACATGCCATCAACATCATAATGGCCACCAGAAACAGAAAGATCCCCGCCAGGAAGTGCGACACGCCTTCCACGGCTGACATGCCGATGTATTGCGAACCGATCGCAGCAAAAAAGACTCGCGCAGAGTTACTCAGTACCGCGATCGGAACAATGAGGAGACAAAGCAGCCAGCGCGCCCAGGTCTTGGTTTCCGAGAGATAGCCGTAAATGACGGCGATGGTAAGCAAAGACATCAGCGAGCGAATGCCGCTGCAAGCCTCAGCTACCTCAAGCCGGACGCCTGGCAATACCAGTACGTTTCCTTCGCGGAAAACCGGCACGAGGTGACTGGCTTGCAAAGCCGCGGCGGCCAGTTCTGAAGCCAAAAGCTGCAGGGGGAACACGAGTTGATAGTAAATAACGCCGGGAATCGGGATCATCAGCAACAGCGCAGAGAGCGGGAAAACCATCTTCTTCACCATGGCCCAGCCATGAAGAAAGAGCAGCAGCCCGATAATCACTCCCAACAGGGAAACTCGCGCCAGAAATAATTCCGCTCCCAGAGATCCAAGAAATAGCACTACAATGGACCCCAACAGGACTACCAAGCCCGCGGAAGTTGGCTTCGGAGTTACCTCCGACAGTTCGCGGCGACGCTCCCACAGCACGTAAGCGCAGAACAATGGAACCAGGAATCCGTGGGAATAGTTCGGGTCGTCCCAACACTGCCTGGCGAGCACTCGCAGAACCGGGAAATAGAGCAATAACACGGCAACGCCCAGCAGCAGGGCGCGCCAGTGCTTGACAATGTTATTCAGAAGAAGTACCCCGGCAGGCTGGCCTTTCGAACCGGTACCATCCTCAATCGTAACTTCCTGTTTTAGCATCTGCGCTCGTGTAAGTACGACGTTATCAAAGGTGCATTCCTTTTGCCAGTATTAAAAGCAAATAGATGCCTGTAAATAATTGATTCTATTGAAATTGCTTGCTGGTCTGTGGGAGTCGCGCAAAGAAGTGTAACTTTCGGGAAAAGCATTTCTTATCTGACCTCTTGGCTGAGGGTGCAGTTTGCGCAAAAAGCTTGCAACCAGACAATAGCTGGAGAACAGAGGGGTCTTTTTTGTGGTTAAGAGCAGGATATAGTCTGGTTGCTCTTGCGGCCAGCGCCCGGCGCGATTTGGCGCATCTTCAGAAGTGCTTTGCGTGAGGAAAGCCGTTGGGCACAGGTGTGCCGCCGGACTAGCGGTTGGTCTGCCACAATTTCCCGCCGGATTGGAATCATGCGGAGGGGCGTGGGCTGGCCGCAAACCGCAAACGGCGTGCGCTTTCAAACATCCGGGTGCGTTCGTCTCGGTGCAACCCGATGCCTGCCGCAAGCAGAGCCAGCAGCGCGCATTGCCACGCGACCGCGAAGGCAAAATGAGCGAGGTCGGTCGAATGGCGCCACGGCTGCGCCAGCGCGCAGACCGCGACAAAAATGATGGCAACCAGCAGGGAACGCCCGATTCCTTCTTTGAAGTATCGGCGCAGTGGGATGGCGGCAACGTGAAGCGTGTACCAGGGCTGCACGAACAACTGAATGGCGATCATGGGAACAGCCGTTCCGAAGGCGATGCCGATCAGTCCATAGTGGCGGCCCCAGTAGATGCTTAACCCAAGGTTCGCCAGCCCCTCGGCCAAGGTCCACCATCCGCGAAGCTGATGCCTGCCCTTTGCGAGCAGCAGATCCACCGCCGGTTGCGTCGCCAACATCAGGCAGTAGCCGGCCAGCAGCACCACCAGCAAAACATACGAAGTAGAGTATTCGCTGCCCACCCAGAAACGAATGAGGGCCTTGCCGTTGACGAGCAGCATCAAGCTGATGAAAACGCTCAGCAGCGAGGTCAGTCGCGTCGCCAGCAGAAAGTAGTCCTGCAAATCCGATTTCTTCTGCTGTCCTTCCAACTCACTCATGCCGCCGGCAAATGGACTGGCGAGAGCGAACGCCAACTGGCGGAACAGCATCACTAGGCGTCCGGCAATATTGAAGGGCGTAATCAGGGCAACCGTGAGCACCCGGCCAATCACGATCGAATCGACAAAGAAGCGCAACTGATCGCCTGCCGTCCCCAGGAATGCCGAGCCGCTGAATCCCAGCAGTTGACGGATGCGCGCCAGCTTGACGTTGCGAGGATGAAACGAGAGCGCGGGATCGGCGACGCGGAGCAGTCCGGCGCTTACCACCAGCGACAACAGGGAAGACGCCAGAGCCGTGGCGGCCACGAACAAGACTCCGTGGTGCAGGTGAAGCGCCACGACAATGAGTACGGCGCGGACCAGACCGCTGCCGGCGCTGGTCAGGTTGTAGAGATCGAATCGCCGCGTCGCGCACAGGTAAGTCCCCAGGAACTGGGCGCAGAAGCTGATGGCAACCGACATTCCCGACAGGATCAACAGCCAGCGAAACGTCACCGCGCTATCGCCGGTGATGGCGAACAGGGATGGCAGAATGAACAGCGAAGCACACGACAACAGCAGGATCACACCGGCGATTGCGGACGAGACGGCAAAGCCGGAGGCAAATGTTTCATCCAGGGCATCGCGTTGCTGCGCACCCTGGTAGCGCGCGACGAACCGGAAGACCGTGGTCCGCATGCCGAAGTCCAGCAGCCAGGAGGATTCCAGCAGGGACGTACCCAGCATCCACATCGCAAAGTAAACGTCGCCCAGGGCATGCACCAACAACGGCGTCAAGACGAAGGAAAGCACGCCATTGACGATCAGCCCTGCCCAGTTTGAGACAACACTGCGCAGTAGCAGCTCCGGACTCGAAGCGGGCCGTGCCGTGTTGAGTGGCGCGGTCATCGACTCCTCACTATCGTTTCATTTGCGGTCATCGCCTTTACGGCCCAACAGAACCAGACACGGAACCGACGTGGCACTCCGTGGAACAGATGATCGACAGTGCTGACCGTAGCGCCGTTTGCAACGCGGCAATACTGTAAGACTCCGAAGCGCGTATGCGGGCTTTCCTGCCCATTTGGGAGCGGCGTTCAGGCGCGTCCAGAAGCGCAGCCGTCGCCTGCGCAAAAGATTCGGCCGTGTCGGCAAGCATAATCTCGCCCGGAGCGGCAAACTCTAATCCTTCGGCGCCGAGCGAAGTCGAAACCATGGCCTTCTCCATGGCTGCCGCTTCAATGATCTTTAGCCGCGTGCCACTACCGATGCGCAAGGGAACAACACAGACCGTGGCGGCTGCAAGCTGTGCGGCCATGTCCGGCACCTCGCCGGTAAATACCACATCATCGGCCTGCAGCGAATTCTGGAGTTCCTGGGATGCGCCGCGGCCCGCCACTACGAAACGAACGCCTGGCACGAGCCGGCGCACAACGGGCAAAACCTCGCGCACGAAGTAGCGGACTGCATCGCGATTCGGATGCCAATCCATGGCGCCGATATAAAGCAAGGTTCGCCCGTCATCAGCGTCGGGTGAAGCGAGGGGTTGGTAGCGCTCGACGTCGATTACATTGGGAACCACGCATACCGTCGTCCGCGGACAAAGCTCCTGAATGATATGACAGTCGCGCTCCGAGCAGGCGAGCACTCCCGCGGCGGCATCGCAGACGCGTATTTCCCAGCGCTTCACGTTGCGGGCTTCCAGGCGTACATAGGCTCGCTTTATCGCATTGTTTTCATAGGCGGCGTAGCGCTCCATGATCTCGTAAGTGAGGTCGTGTTTGTTGAGCAACACCGGAGCGTCGCCGCGTGAGGGTAAGTTGCCGAACATGTAGATGTCGTCGCAGATCACCACATCGTAGACATCCCGGTGTAGTTCGGTTAGCAATGCCGCCGCCATTTGCGGCTGAGAGAACCGCTTCACTCCGAACGGCGTTGCCGTGAAGACAGCACCCAGGCGTGACAGCAGATCCCACAACATGTGCGGGCGCGGCTCCGGTACGGTGACGACCCGTTCGCAGCAGCGTTCGGCTTGTGGCAAATGCGAGCTGTCCTCCGGGCCGGCAAAGGATACCAGGGTCACGCGATGGCCTTCGCGGGCGAGCGCCAGCAGCAAACTGCTGTTTCGCACCCTGTGTCCCTTATTGGGTGGAAACGGAAATGCCAGCGATGTGAACAGGATGTGCATACATTTCAGTTGCCGCCCTCGACGATTCCGAGCTTTCGCAGTACCTGCACGACGGCGCGGATGGGATAAAAAATAAAATCCTTCTCCAGCATGTAGCGCACGAACCAGCGATAGCGGGTCATGTAATCCATCGCCGCGATAGCCTTGTCGAGTATGGCGGGTTCGAATTGTGTAGTGTACCGCATCCAGTCGCCGTCGACCTCGATTCTCTCCGGGTCGAAGATGCCGAGTTCTTTCATGGCCGTCAGCCGCAGGTGCCGGCAGCGGTCAGCATCGAGCCCCACGAGGCGCGCGGCCGTGGCGTCGAGCGCAACCGAGTCGCGGCTGGCCAGCAGCAGATCGAGGCGGTGCGGTTTTCCGTTGGCAGGCCCACGGCCTTCCATCGCGATGATACCGTCCATGATTGCCATGGCAGGCTTGAAGATCGCGTGCAGTTCGGCCAGCATCGGGTCCAGATAGCGGTGCAACAGGATGCGGTCATATTGCGGAACGCATCCCCATTGGTTCTTGATGGCGCCGGTAAAGTAGGTGAGCGCGTGCGTCTTAAGAACCGGGACCGTGATGAAGGCGTCGCAGCGCAACATCAAGCCGGGCAGCTTGACGAGTCCCGCCGAAGGAACATTCACCTCAACCTGTGCCTCTTCGCTCAGGTTGACAAGCTCGACGCCAAGCCGGTGGGCGAATTCCTTGTAGCCCGAGGCCTCGAATGCCTCCCATGCGCTTTGGCGCAGGCCATCGGATTCGACGACATACACGTTGCTGGTGCGCGTCAGCAGCAGTTCGCACACCGCTGCCACTATGCGCGGGTCGGTGTTCGACATGGCGCATTTTTCGGGCACTGCCGTGCAGAGATTTGGCTTGATCACGACGGTGCTGTTGGGCGCAACCAAGTCGCGCCATCCGCAAAGCTCCATGCACTCGTGTACGGTTGCCGCCAGGGACTGATCCGTAACACCGCGGAGCACGACCGTACTCTTTGTATTTGAGGCCTTCGGGGCAGCATTCATGCTCTGGTTCCTTTCACGAACTGGGCGGAGGCTCCGCAAGCCGCTGCCTTCGATTCCTCAACTGGCAAAGCGCCGGCGAACCGCATGCCGGTGCGCCGCTGCCAGAGCTCGCAATAGAGCTTTTCAGTCTCGCGTATCTGGCGCGAAAGGCTGAAATGTGTTTCCACCCGACTTCGCCCTGCGGTGCCGAGTCGCTTCCGCAAGCCCGGATCACGCAAGAGCCGCACGATCGCCGTAGCCAGACCCGGCGCATCTCCGGCCTGCACCGTGAGCCCGGTCTCCTCGTGGATGACGACCTCGGGTGTGCCATCAACGGCGGTGGCAACCATGGCGCGTCCGGCGGCGAGGCACTCGATGGCTACCAGGGGCAATCCCTCGAAGAACGAAGGCAATACGCAGACGTCCGCGAAGGAGAGCCAGTCCTGCACGTTCGATTGG
Source organism: Candidatus Korobacteraceae bacterium (assembly GCA_049519595.1). GTDB lineage: Bacteria > Acidobacteriota > Terriglobia > Terriglobales > Acidobacteriaceae > CAWBRT01. The sequence goes on from JBEKQP010000004.1 coordinate 21,856, forward strand.
TACCCCACGAGCCTGACGGATGAGGTGAGTTCGAGCTGCTGAATCTCCGCTTCCAGCGCCGGGCGCAATGCGCCTTCGCCGACGCAGACCAGACGCGCGTGAGGAAAGGTCCGAAGAACATCCTTAAGAGCGGCAAGCAGAACGGAGTGCCCCTTCTGTGGTTCGAGCCTGCCTACCAGTAACAAAACAGGATCACTGTCGGCAAACCCTAGCTGCCGTTTGAGCGCGAGTTGCGGCGGATATCCCGGGTCAAACTTCTCGATTTCACAGCCATTGCGAATCAGGTGGACTTTCTCGGCAGGTAGACGCTTTTTCTCAATCAGGTAACGGCGGTTGGCGTCCGAGACGGCGATATAAGCGCCGACGCAACGCCCAACGAGGCGGTCGATAGCAAAATTTGACTTCCAGCCGCGCCGCCAGTGCTCGCGAATATGCGGGGTTTCGACGACGGCGGGAACGCCGGCCCAAGACGCGACAGGCGACGCCAACAGGCTCGAACGGAAGCCGTGGGAATGCACGATCTGGATTTTTCTGTCGCGCAAAAAAGACGCGAAGCGGGCCATGGCACGACAGTCGCTTAGCCGAAGCATAGAAACCGGCACGGCTTCCACGTCGGAGGGAAGATCGTCGCCCAACAGCTCAAGCAATGCGGGTGGACAAGCCAGGCAAACCGCGAATGTATCCCGGCTGAGCCGTTGCATGAGGCCGAGCATGTGCTCTTCCGTGCCCGCGCGAATCGTCGCATTGGTAAACATGCAGACCGGCAGCTTGGCCGGTTGGGAGGCTTCGATCATGAGACGGACTCCCGCATATACCGATATATGTCTGTCACGGTCGAGAGTGGGAATACCGGTTCGTGATTGGTGAGAAAAACCGCGTCGGAATGTGGATCGTCCGGGTGGTATCCGTGCATGCCGGTAGGCTTCCAGCCACCGGAGCCGTTGAACCCGCTGTTGGCGATGAGCGTCCCTGGCTCCATCAGCAGAATTGTTTCGCCATAGCGATTGTCGGGAAAGAGTACGCCCAACTGCCGCAGTTCATCGTCAGGCAAAACCCGGCCGCAGGGCACGCGCCGCAAACAATCAGTGATTGCCACGCGCGCCTGGCCGGAGAAAAACCAGAAACGGGCCATGGTTGAATCGTACACCGCCAGATAATCCTGCGGCATACGCAGTCCGCACGAGGCGATGTCAGCGCCGAGATCGTAATGCCGGCGCACGGGCGTCATCCCGTGGTCTGAAAAGAGAAAAAATTTCGCCTCCCCATCGCGCCGCAATGCGGCTTCAAACAGCTGCTTCAAACTTTGTTCGTACCAGGCTAGCTTGCTGGCGACCTTTTCGGAGTCATTGCAGTGCATGTGCAGAAAACTATCCAGTTCGCAGAGATAAAGAAAGAAAAAGCTGGCGCGATCCTGCGCAACATCCGTAGTCGCGTTTGCAATAATCTGGCGATCGCTGGCGTGCTGATAGGAATAGGCGCGGTAGGGAATCTCTTCTGCGGCAAGTTGGTCGAAGATGGAAGGCGTGGCTCCGAGACCGCCCCGTTCGTAAATGTTTCGCCGCTCCGTCCAGTTGAACCAGGGCAACAACTTCGGACTCACGCAGCAGTCGAAGCCTGGGCCCAGGCCGAGCGCGCGGCGACCCAACTCGGTCATGAACCGCCGCCCGAGGCGGTTGTCAAGCATGGCATAGGGAAGAAAGCTCAAACGCCGCATCCAGCGAAACGGTGAGTGCTCAGGATCGTAGTAAACGAGATTCCATATTCCGTTTTCCGCAGGCGAAAGACCGGAGAGAATCGAGGGAATTACGCCGGAGCTGAACCCCAGTTGAGTCCGCAAGCCTTGACGGTGCGGGAGAAACTCACGCAGGAACGAGCTGTTCTCGATGACGCTCCAGCCGAGAGCATCGATCAGCACGAAAATGTGTAGCTGTCGCGGAGCCTTCACGGGTTTTCCTGCAAGACCGCAACTCCGAGCCACTGCGGGCGGACGCGGAGCACTAGCCGCCTGGGAATGAGCAGCGCAGCTTCACGCAACGATCGCCGCACGAGCGGCAACATCGCGCACCCGATCAGGCCGCGGAACTCGCCGAGCGTTGTCCTTTGATAAATCGCGAAGCGTCCAGCGGACACTTGACCCGGACGGACCGGCCAGTTTCGCGATGAAAAAACAAATTGGAATCCCGTCTCATGCGCCGCTCGGATCAGGCGGGGCGTCAACAGGCCATAGGGAGCTGAGAAACAGTCAACGCGACGTCCGAGGTTCTGTTCCAGTATCTCGCGCGAAAGCCGAAGCTGTTCCGCCGCAGTCCGCTGGCTTACGCGCGAATGGTCCACATGACGGTGCCCATGCGATTGGAAAGACATGCCGGCCCGTTGCATTTCGCGTATCTCGGACCAGCCGAGACGGCCGGGGGCTCCGACTTCAGCGGTGTTGACGAAGAAGGCCGCGTTGAAGCCGTTTTCCACCAGCAAGGGAAATGCGACGCGATAATCGCTTTCCGGTCCATCGTCGAAGGAGAGAATGACGGTGCGGCCGGATCGCAGTGGATCGGCGATGGCTTGCGGCGGCAGTGCGCAGAAATGCTGGCTCCGCAACAGCTCCAGTTGCGCGCGGAAATTGCTGGCCGAAACGCAGTACTTGTCGCGCGCCTTCGGATCGCCAGGTTCGATCCCATGGTAAAGCAGCACTGGCAGGCCGGGAACCGATGGCCGCAGCCCCGCTATTGCACCCGCTGCCATGCACTCTCCTTACGGCCGGTCAGGCATTGCAGCAGGCCGACCAGAAACGCCAGGTTCATGGCGACAAGAAAATAGCCGACCAGTGCAAAACGCACTTGTTGCAGCCGGTGACGGAAGACGAAGCCAACGGCTGCCCACGCGAAAATGGCAACTTGCAGCAATAACGATACGCGGTAGAGCGGTTTACCCAACAGAAACAGGTTGCTGGCGAAGACCAGAATCAACAGCATGGGAACAATCCAGCGGAGCAGCTTGTGCGACACGAAGGCGAGAGCCGTGAAACCGCGCAGAGGCACTCGCAGTAATGACGACAGCGCAAGAAAACTGCCAGCCGCAATGCGCACGCGCCGCTTGAATTCGCCGGCGACGGTAGGTGCAGGGTAGTCTATGGCTTTGGCTTCAGGATCGTAATGCACCTTGTAGCCCAGGCGGCGGGCGTTCATCGAGGCCACGATGTCTTCCACAACGACGCCTTGTCCGGGCGGGGCATAAGCGCAGCGGCGCACCGCATAAATGGCGCCGCTCGGCGTGAGCGTGGCGCCCAGGCGGGCCTCCATCAATCGCAGCACAGTCTCATATTTCCAGTAGACACCCTCGGTCTGCCGTGATTCCGCGCCTGCCTCGAAGAGCAAAGAGCCGCACACCAGCCCGATCGCCGGGTCGGCAAAGTGGCGTACCAATTTTCTCAGCGCGTTCGGCGAGAACATGGTGCTGCAATCGGAAAGCACGAGAAGGTCGTGGCGAGCGCGCTTCAATGCAACGTTCAGAGCCGCGGCCTTTCCGCTGCGTTCAGGCTGGATCACGACCTCGATACGCGAGTCGGAGATTCCGCCCAGAATGGCGTTGGTCCCGTCGCTGGAACCATCGGAAACGATCACGACCTGCAACTTATCCGCCGGGTAATCCAGGGCCGCGATATTGCTGATTTTTTCCTGAAGATGCTCTTCTTCGTTGTAGGCAGCGATAAGCATTGACAACGCCGGAAGCTCTTCCGCCGGCCGGTCTCCGCGGCGGCGGTCACTGCGGTTCATCAGGTAATGCAGGTCGCGCAACATCTGTGCCAACCCGTAACAAACGAACAACAGCAACGGGTAACCGAAATATGCGTAGAGAATCCCAAGCAGCGCTGCCCAGAAGACGAACCCCGCCCCGGCTGTCATTGGGCACCCCGGCCGAGCAGTAGTATCTTGAAGGTTTTGAAGATGACGAGCAGGTCCAGGCCCACTGAAAGATTCTTGATGTAGAAGAGGTCGTAAGACAGCTTTTCGGCGTTCTCCGCGATGGTGGAACAATAGCCTCGATTGACTTGTGCCCAGCCCGTGGCCCCCGGTTTCACACTCCAGCGCAGGTCGTAGAAAGGTATCGCGGCCGCCAGTTTCTTTTCCTGCTCGGGCACGAACGGGCGTGGACCAACCAGGTGCATGTCGCCGCGGAAAATATTCCACAACTGCGGCAGCTCATCGATTCTGGTTGCCCGCAGCCAGCGGCCGAGGCGCGTGCAGCGTTCGTCGTCCTTCGCTGCCGGCCGGTCCCCATCTACGCCCTCGTACATGGAGCGAAATTTGAAAAGTGTAAAGATCTTGCCGTCTTTTCCGATGCGTTGCTGGCGGAAGATGGCCGGCCCCTTCGAATCAAACCTGATAGCAAGGGCAATCAACAGCAAGAAGGGGAAAGCCAGCAGCAAGGCTATAGCGGAAAAAACAAATGAAAAAATCCGTTTGTACAGCAGAAACGGACGGGACACATCGAAACCGGGGGAGAACAGCAACATGCTGGGACGCAGAGAGTCGAGTGAAATCTTGCCGGTGATGACCTGATAAAGCTCGTTCCCGTCCTGGACTATGACACCGCGCTTCTTCATTTCGAGCAGGGCTTCAACCGGCATCCGTCCGCGCCGCTCCTTCATCGAGACGATGATTCTCCGCACACGCAGCACTCGTGTGACGCGATCGATTTCAGCCGCGCAGGCAGGCATACCCGGTGTTTGCCAGGAATTCCAATCCTGATCTTCCGAAATATGGGCAACCACCCGAATCCCGAGTTCGGGACGGTCATGGATTTCCTTCAGCAGGTCCTGCGCCAGCACGCCATCTCCCAGCACGAGCACCCGCTCCATGAATGCCGGCCACGTATTTACCAGGCTGAACAATCGCCGCCAGAGCACGGTCAGCGATGCCGCGGCGAACGCTCCGCCGGCAAATACATTCTGTTGTAAACGCATCGCCGGAAACAGTGCATACACAAAAGCAAGAATGATGCACACTGCGCCGAATACCTGGATCAGGCGAGTGAACACCTCCCGCTGGCTTCGCAAGACGGTAGAGTCGTAAAGGTCGAAGTAATACATGCACAGAATAAAAACGCAGACGACCAGCGCGATTTTGTCGCCGCCTTGCTCATATCCGAGGAACATCTGCGCGTCGAACGTTCCCATCGTCGCGATAATCGCAATTACGAAAGCAGCCGTTGTCAGGGCTGCTTCCGAGGCGCCCAGCAAGACCGTGCGAGCCGGGAAATACGCGTTAAGAAAGCGAATCACTCGCTGCCTTTTCCTTTGTCCGGCTTTGTTGTCGCCTGCTTTATAGGCTTGCCGGAGTAGTACTGATCGTAGTAATTCACCTGGGCGAAGTCGGTTGCGTCGTTCAGCACGACACCGACCAGTTTGGGACTATCCATTGTTTCCATGGCTTGCTTCAGCGCCGCGCGAGTCGCGACTCCTTTGCGCACCACCAATAGAGTTCCATCGACCAATCGAGCCCACAAATTAGAATCAGCCATCGGCAGCAGCGGAGGAGTATCGATGATGACCCAATCGAATTGCTTGGAGCATTCAGCGATGGCATTGGCCAGCCGTTCCGATTGCAGCACTGACGCGGGATGTTGCACCGGAGTGCTGGGCAACAAGTACAGACTGGTTTCACCGGCACGCAATAGGAATTTGCGAATGGGATCTTCACCGTTCCACCACTCGTTGAGCCCGGGACTCTTGCTCAGGCCGAAAATGCCGCTCAGAGCCGGCTTGCGCAGATCTCCCTCCAGCAGAAGCACGCTCTGCGACGAGCGCTTTGCCAAGGTGAGGGCAAGGTTCGCCGATACCAGGGTCTTGCCTTCGCCGATGATGCTGCTGGTGACCTGCAAAACTTTCAGCGCGGTGCCGGAACGCAGATTGTTCAGCCGTGCCGCCAGAACACGAAATTTCTCGGCCCCGAGTCCACGCTCGTCCGACATTGCCACCAAGTGCGCGGAATCGGCAGCCTTGAGGTCAATCGATCGGATGGCTTCCAGTTGGTCTAGGGACGATTCCTGAACCGTTGGCCATTCGCTGGCCGGGGAGTCTGAGATAACCTCCGATACTTCAGTCTGTGCCCAGACGGCTGCGGGCTCAGACAACTTGGAGTCCTCGAAGTCCTCGACAGCCACGGCCGCGACCGTCGCAATCTGTGGCAGCTCCGCGCCTTCCACCGCCGCGGATTCCGCCAGCGGAGTCGCGGATGTCTGGATTTCCTCAACCTCAACCGTTGGCCACACAGAGGGCGATAGCTCCGCGGCCTTTGCCGGCTGCTGAACCGCCGTCCATGCAGCGGGCGGAGTTTGCGTCTCCGTTTTTTGGTCAATCTCGGATTGACGCAACGCATTGAAGATTCGGCTCATCGGTTTCTAACTCCAGAACCGGAGTGCTGTTGTTTAATCGCCGTTTGCTCCGAATCAGGGTCGATCAACTTTGCCAGTTGCTGCAAGGCGTCCAAAATGGCCTTTCGGTTGCCGAGATTTTCCTGCGGTGGGGGCGCATGGTCGTCGCGCTGCGAGAAGACTACTCCAGGGTCAAGCACAACACGAGACCGGGGCTCAAGCACGATTTGAGGTTCCAACTCGAAAACATTGTCAACATCTGCTACCGGGGCGGGCTCTGGTTCCACGGGCGTATTCGGTTCCGTCGCCGCGGGCTTAATCCAGGCCTCCTGGTGCGGTTCGCTGGCGCCGCTCGCGCCGAGGCGGAGATCGGTTGCGACTTCCTCGATGATCTCGGGGCTGACGGACCTCTCATGCAGGGCGTATGCGTTCACCAGGGCGGCATCGCAAATGTTGTTGATCAGCCGCGGCGTTCCGCGGGAATAAAAAACGATACGAGCCAGAGTTTTCCGGGGAAAGATTTCCAACAGGCTTCCGGACGCTCCCGCCAGTTGCAGCCGTCTTTCGATGTAGCCGTGGACGTCATCTTCATCGAGTGGTTCGAGCTTGCAACGCAGGGCGACACGCTGCTTCAGTTGCCGCAGATAGGGCGAATCCAGGATATCGTCGAGTTCGGGCTGGCCTACCAGCAGAATCTGCAGCAACTTGTGTTGCGCTGTCTCGATGTTCGAGAGCAAGCGAATTTCTTCCAGCAGTTCGGCCGACAGCAAATGAGCTTCATCAACCAACAGAGCCGCCGTCGAGCCGCTGCGGTACACCTCGATCAAGAATTGATGCAGTTGCAGCAGCAAGTCGGCGCGGCTGGTTTTCGGGTCTTTGATTCCGAAATCCGCAACGACGTGCCGCAGCAGGTCGTTGGTGGATAGCAGTGGGTTGAAGATGAACGCATGCGTCACTTTGGAACGCCGCAACGCTTCCAGTAGGCAGCGCAGCAGCAGCGTTTTGCCGGTGCCGACCTCGCCTGTCAAGACCACGAATCCCTTGCGCCGCCGGATGCCGTACGTAAGATTTGCCAGCGCTTCGTTGTGCTTCGCAGTGCCGTAGTAGAACTGCGGGTCGGGTCCGACACCGAACGGATTCTGCGCCAAGCCGTAAAATTTTTCGTACATCGCTATCCCCTGTAAAAAGTAAAGACGTTAGCGCAGACCATGACAATAAAGATCAGCGCGGCACCGCACCATTCCAGAATCCGCCGGCGGCTTCGCTTGCGTCCGTCGGCGGGCGTGGCCAGATGTGGAATACCGGCAAGGACGCGCACGTTCGTCATTCGGGTGATGTCTTCTTGCTCACGGATACTGTCGTCTAGAAATTCGGACAGGAAAACCAGACCAAAGCCGACGAGAAGTCCCGCGATGAGTCCCGCCAAGCTGAACTTCACACGATCCGGCGAATACGGTTTATGAGCAAAACTGGGCGGATCGATGATTCGGAACCCCTTGCCTTGTTGCCGCTTCTCAAGGTTGGTCGCCAACTGCGACTGCATTTGCTTTTTCAGCAGCGAGTCGTAGTTTGCCTTCGACTGCTCGTAATCGCGAGTCAGGTCCGCGAGCTGTTGCTCGCGTATGGGCGTCAAGTTCAGACGGCTCTGATACTCGGCGATCTGCGTTTGCAGTGTCTGCATTTCGTTGCGTGCATCCTGAATTTCCTGCTCGTTTGCTTTCAACTGTCCTTCCAGTTGCAGCATGGGTGCCATCGACTGTAACTCGGAGGAGTTAGTCGGATGCTTTTTGTCTCCATCCTGTGGCGCCTTGGCCTCGTCCGCTTCGATATCACTCTTCAGCTTTTCGGTCTTCGCGATCAGTCCCTTGAGGCGAATCACGTCCGGATGCTTCGACGTATAGCGTGTCTGCGCCTCGGCCAAATCGGCCTTCATTTTCGACAACTCGTGATCGATCGACGGCAGTGAATTGGCACCCGTTTCGCCGCCGGTCCGAACTGCGCGATACTGGGTTAACAGCGACTCCATGTAGAGGCGTTGCTCCTGCGCGCGATTCATCGCCTGGGCAAGATTGTGGTAACGCTCCTGCAAGCCGGACAAGATGTGAACGTTGCCGTCCATCTGGCTGGGAAGTTCTCCCAGATAGTGACTCTTAAACTGCTTAACCTTGACCTCCTGCTCGGACAGGCTCGTGCGCGCAGTGGTCAGCTCACTGGAGAGAAATTCAGTAGTGTTCTCCGCGCGTTGGGACTGTTCCTGAATATTTTCGTCGATGAACAGGGTGGTCAGTTGCGTCGCTACCTGCTGCGCCAATGTTGGCGTGGGAGCCGAATAGATGATGCGAAAAGCCGTAAGCTGCCCGCGTCTTCCCGGCGCCTCCACCAGCTGGATCTGAATGTCCTTGCGCATCTGATCAACCAAGCCATCCGGGCCGAGCCGCTGCCGCTGCTGCGTGTACAAATGAAATTTTTGGATGATCAGCTCCAGCCTCGTGCGGCTCAGGATCTGCTGCGTCATACTTTGCAGTTGTTCCTGTAAATCGACCGAGACGTTGCTGACCACATATTGCTCCGGAACCTTCTGCTGTTCCACGAGGATCAGGGTTTCGGAACGATACACGGATGGCAAGAGACGGCTTGCTCCCCAAGCCAGCAGCCAGCAACCGAATAGCGAGCCGATCAGCCACCAGCGCCGGCGCAGAAGGATATGCCAATAGTCATGAGCCGTTAACACAGGCTGCGTGTTTTCCTGGTCAAACATGTGTTATTGGCCCAAGCCTTTCAGGAAATGAACATCGACTGTGAGCTGGATCAGCCCGTGATTTCCCGGCGCAAAGCCGAGCCCGGCCCCGGTTTGGCGTACGTAGGCGCCATCCATGCGGATCGTGCAATGCCGGTTCACCTCGCGCGCCAGGCTGCCGCCTGTCCAAACGGTCTGGAAATACACGTTCTGGTTGATCAGGTCGATTTCGTCCTCATTGTCGACGCTAAGCCGGGCTTCCGCAGTCCAGCGCTTGGTAAACCGCGAACGGAAGGCAGCGCTGCCAAATGTCATGGTGTTCGCATTCATCAGGCCGCCGCCCGAGCTGATGCGACGCGAGAACTGGAGATTGACGGCATCATGCGTTCCCGTCCAGATATAGGTCACTCCGGCTGAAGGGTGCCAGTCACGTTGAGCGAAGGTTTCTTCGCCGGGCACTCCGCCTATCGTAGTCGGGACGACGGTACTACTGCGCGCGTATTGCGGACCGGCGAAGGCCGACAGCGTCGAGTGTGGCGTGAGCTTAATCGTGTCAAACAGCAGGACCGCCGGCGCCTGGACGCGGGATTCCATTGTGCTGTTGCTGTAAATATCGGTATAGGCAAGCTGAACTCCGAGAGTCTGCCGCTTTGACATCTGGTACGACACGAAGATGGATCCGTTAACGACGGTGGAATCGATGAGAGACGCCGGGGACAATTGGATGGCGTTGATGCTGCCGTAATCAAACTGCTGGTATCCGCCGGTGATCCCGATAGCCGTATGCGGGGTCATGCGATAGCTGATATCGGCGTTGGTTACATAGGACGTCCTCTTGGTAGAGGGAAGCACCCCATCATAGTTTGGGCCGAAGTATCCGCCCAGGTCCGGCAGCAGCGCCACTCTGCCGACGCTCTCGAAGGGATTCGTGGAAATGCTGTAATCCTGCCGCGCGTGCAGGGTCAGGCGCGGGGTTACCTTCCAGACCCCATCTGCCGCCAAGTTGTGCGTGAACTCGGTAGTGTCCGTCTCGTGTTGGCCGACACTCACTCCCGGCGTGTAGCTCAGAGTCCAGTTCGTGGTTGGCCGCGTTTGCCGGAAAGCCACGCTGGGCTGGGCGAAGAACCTGAAGTCGCTGGATGTGCTGCCATTCGGATTGGTAAACCCCTCAGTGTCGAAACTGGCCCCGAACGAAGCACTGCCGAACAAAACGTTCCTGTAGTCGGGGTCGCTCCGGGTTACCAACGAAGGTCCGCCACCGGAGAGGTGCGCTGTGTCTGCCGTTTCTGGCGTGACGTCGTCGGTGGCAACTGCCGGCTCCCGCGCCTGCGCGGCCAACACCGCGCAAAACACCAACAAGCATGCACCAAATTTGACCCGTAGTGCCATGCGTCTCCTCCCTCTAGGGGACAACGATCGTGTCCCGTGCCGTGAGCGTGAAATTCTGCTCTGTGTTGCCGCCAAGTGCCTTCTTGTAGTCGAAGGGCATCTTCTCGGTGGTTCCGCTGCTGTTGGTGCGCAATATGTACATCTTCTTTACTTTCGCAAAGTCCTTGAAGCCGCCGGCCATGGCCAAGCCATCCAAAACGCTCAGGCGCTGTCCCAGCGGATACGCCCCCGGTTTCAGTACTTCGCCGACAACGGTGAAATACTGGCTCCGCGGCTCCTGCACAATGACCGTGACTTCCGGATTCTCCATGAAAGTGCGCAACTTCTCGACAATGCTTGCCTGCAACTGGGCTGGGGTCGTTCCGCCGGCGACAAGATCACCGATCAGAGGCAACGAAATCTTTCCGTCGGCCCTCACCGGAAGCACCCGCGACAACTCCTGCTCGTGCCACACATTGATGGCGAGCACATCGCTTTCGCCAATGACGTAGTCGGCACTATTGGCTCGCGGCATTTGGGCCGCGGCAGGCTGGGCTGCTTTCGCCGGCGTTTCCGGTTTCGCTTGAGCGCTGGCGAACGCGGGCACCAGCGCGAGCGCTCCCAGCAGCAATAGAACCTTGAAGCAGTTCTTCATTATTCTTCTCCGTTCCCCATTTAATTGGGGCTGGCGTCTCGCCGGCTGTTAATTCCCGCCCTCTTCAACTTATAGAGCAACGAACGATAGCTAATCTGCAGTGCGCGGGCGGCCCGCTTCCGGTTCCACTGGTTAGCCTGGAGCGTGCTTAGAATAATCTTGCTCTCCAGGTCCTTGACGGCTTCGCGCGTGACCTGACCGAGGGCAATCGAGCTCTCGGGCGCTATATGCATGTCGACGCTGCTCATGGTGCGCCATTTCAGTTCCTTCGTGATGACATCCTCGGAGCCCAGCACCACGTACCTCTTCATCAGGTTCTCCAGTTCGCGGATATTGCCCGACCATGAGTGGGTCTTCATCAACATCAGTGTGGAGGTCGACAATGGAGGGACGTGGCGCTTGTACTTCTCGCTGTGAATCGCGATCAGGTAATCCGCCAACACCGAGATGTCGGCCACACGCTCACGCAAAGGTGGCAGTTGCAACACTAAACCCGTGATGCGGTAATAGAGATCCTGGCGAAATCTGCCATGGGCGACTTCCTGGTGTAATTGCCGATTGGTAGCGCAAATCACGCGCACGTCGACTTTCTTTCCCTCGCTGCCGCCAATCCGACAGAATTGTCCGTCCTGGAGAAGTTGCAATAACTTGGACTGCAGCGACAGATCCAGTTCCGATATTTCATCCAGAAACAGCGTTCCACAGTGCGCCATCTCTACTCGGCCGGGCTTGGAATCGACGGCTCCCGTGAACGCGCCCTTCTCATATCCAAATAATTCGCTTTCGACCAGGGTGTTGGGAATGGCAGGGCAATTTACCTTGACGAACGGCCCGTTACTCCATGCCGAGAGCTGGTGCAGATACTTGCAGATTAGTTCCTTGCCGGTTCCGCTTTCGCCTTCAATCAATACCGGTATGTTGGTGCTGGCGATCTTCTGCAAACTCTCTCGAATGGCAGCCATGTCGGGTGTACAGCCGAAGAGAATCAGCTCGGGGGGGATCTCGTCGCCAAAAGGGTGCACATTCGCTGCGCTTGATTTCATGATACAGACGAGTTGCACTTGTTGCACCAAAACCATGCACACGCCCATTGGCGGCCAGGGACGGTGCGATGCGATCGTAAGTGGCTGGATAGAAAGAGCAGAAACGCCTTTTCCGAAAATTCATCGTGCGGCGGAGGCGACCGTCAGACGCTCGCCAGCTGCCGCGGAGGGAAAATCTTTTCCACGGAAAAGAGAAAGAGTTTACCTAAATTACGGTTTTGGGAAACATTTTCTCTTCCTGTGTGCAAACTATTGCGTGTAGCGCAAAACGTGGTATGTTGATTCTGTACTGCGTCTGCAGCTCTCCCCCAAGAGCATAGATTATGTGCGCTGATCTATCAGCGTGAAAGGGCGAAGCTATGTCGTCCCGGACAGTGCTCTCAGGCGGGGAGAGTGAGGATCGTCGCGATGCAGGCATTTCCAGTGCCGTGCACGATCTGAAGACTCCACTTGCCATCATTTCCGGTTATGTCAACCTGCTGATCGCAGGCAAACTGGGGGAAGTGAATTCGCGCCAGATGCTTGCATTGCGTGACATCTGTGCGAGTTCACGGCGTTTGGAGCATCGCATTTCGCAGCTCTTGGTGTTTGGCTCCCAACAAGCGAACCGGCTCGCCCTTGCTTTCGAACGCGCCGACCTGAAGGCTTGTATCCAGGCAATCTATGAGTGTTGGCTGCCGTCGTTTCAGGGGAAAGAGATCGAGTTCGAGTGCAGACTTGGCAATGCTCCGCTGACCTTCGAATTTGACGGGCAGAAGGTGACCCAACTTGTCTCCAACTTACTGGAGAACTCGCTTCGCTTTACACCGCCCGGAGGGACGGTCTCGATCACGGCGATTCCGCATTTCTGGGAACGGCGCAGCCTTGGCGGCCGTGTCGAACTGGACCGGAGGCTATCCCGCAGCAACGAGCCTAATGCGGCCAAAATCATCGTCGCCGACAACGGTCCTGGGATTCCTCCTGAGAATCATCAGGAAATCTTCGAAGAGTTTTTCAGTATGTCCACGCCTGGAGTTTCCTCGGGCACGGGCCTTGGATTGACGATAGCGCGCGAGTTGGCCGTGGCACATGGGGGAAAGATATGGGTAGAGAGCATGGTTGGTTGCGGAAGCCACTTTTGCGTGCTCCTGCCATTTTCTCCGCCAAGGGCGCGCAAACCCGGTTCCTCTGTGCGTGGCGAGGCAAAACGAAGTCACGGTTCGAAGGAAGCTACGGACGCAGATTAAACACATGCCCAATTTATTGGTAGTGGATGACGATGTAATGATGCTCCGGTACCTGCGTACCGTGCTGGAGTGCGAGCATTATCAGGTGGCAACTGCGGCGAGCGGCGCCGAAGCCTTGCAGGAATTGCGCCGGCGTCCGCTGCCCGACCTGGTTCTTCTGGATCTGTTGATGCCCGGCATGGATGGCCTGGAAACGTTGGAGCATCTTCGCAAAGTTGCGCCTCTTTTGAAGGTGATCATGTTGTCGGGGGCCATAGGCGCCCGCGAAGTGGTTCAGGCGATGAAGTTGGGTGCACATGACTATCTTTGCAAGCCTGTCGTCCAGGCCGAGCTCGTGGCAACGCTGAAGGCCTGCCTGGAAATTCCCCAGAGGACGCCGGGGAATCCGGAAGTGCTTGAGGAATTGGACAGCGATAGCTTTTTCCTCGCCGCTTCTCCAGCCATGCATAAGGTTTACGACCAAATCCAGCGGATTGCGGAAGTGGATGTACCCGTGCTCATTACCGGCGAGAGCGGAACGGGAAAAGAAATCGCTTCCCTTTTATTGCATAAACTTTCCTCTCGGGCACAGAAAAAGTTTCTTAAGGTCAACTGCGCCGCTATTCCTGAGGATCTGCTGGAAAGCGAATTGTTCGGGTATGAGGCTGGAGCCTTCACCGGCGCCACCCATAGCAAGCCTGGACAGTTCGAACTTGCCGACCGCGGCACGATTTTGCTGGATGAAATTGCAGAGATGCCGCCACGACTCCAGGCAAAACTGCTCCAGGTATTGCAGGAACAGAAGTTCTTCCGCCTGGGGAGTAAGTCCAGCGTCACGGTAAACACTCGGATACTGGCGGCTACCAACGTCGACATCGAAGACGCGATCAAGCAGGGCAAGTTGCGATTGGATCTTTATTACAGGTTGAATGCCTTCAACGTCTGCCTGCCGCCACTGCGCGAACGGCGGGAGGAAGTAGCACCGTTGTTCAGGCACTACATGAAGCGGTTGGCTTACCTCTACAAGTTGCCACCCCGTGCGCTGACGGATGGTCTCCTGCGTGCTTGCATGCAACATGCATGGCCCGGTAATCTTCGCGAATTACACAACTTCGTCAAGCGGTACCTGGTCCTCGGGGACGACGTAGCGATGGCTGCTGAGTTGTTTTCGCAAAATGGGGCAGCGGATCGAAACACTATTGCCCGGATGCAAGGGGCCAACTCGAGCGACCTGAAGAAGATGGTGCGCGAGATGAAGGGCGAAGCCGAGGCCGAAGCGATTGCGCAAGCCCTTGAGCAGACGAACTGGAACCGCAAGCAGGCGGCCAGCTTATTGAATATCAGTTACAAGGCATTAATTTATAAATCGCGGCAGTATGGTATCCTGCGCCCCAAGGCACCGTCTCAGAAACTGGTGACGATGAGCGCGGCAAGTCCCGAACCTGTCCGGCTTAGCGGCGGACAGACACTGTCCTGATTTGGACGTTGCCGTCAAGTCGGTTCTGTCTGGAAGTCATTGATTCTGTTCGGATTTTTTAGCGTGTGGGCGGCGATCATGCTCCGCTCTGCAATTCGCAACGTGCTCATGCTTGGAGTCGAAAAGGAGCTTTGGGGCCGATTCGAACGGCGGATGTTGCTGAGGTGAAGGGGTCCAGATGCGAAGATCGTTCACGCTGGTTGCGTTCCTGGCACTGATTGTCATAGTAGTGCTAGGTGTGCAGCTTTGGCATTTGTACAATGTCGACGTTCTGAACATTACTCCTCCGAAGTTTGACTTCAGAGCCGCGCGCGAGACCTATCCGTATTCGGTTGTCCCTGGTGGCGTTTACGACTGGAAAGAATTAACCGATTCCATTACGCATGATCCGGTGGCGCGCAAGCATTACGAAGGCATCGATACAGAACGGCTGTGGGCTGAAAGAGTTCGCAAGCCGATGGCAGCTTACGTCTCTTACCGAAAGGGAGACAAGGTCTACTGGACGGACCATCCGGTCAATATTGCCGAAGGGGAAATCTTGCTCACTGACGGCAAGAACCTGGTGCGCTCGCGCTGTGGCAACCGCATCGAGATAAAGAAGCCCACCCCGTTGCCGGGCTCCGTTACCCCGCCTGAGGTGCCGCCGCCAGACATCGTGTTTGATGTTCCGCTGCCCTCGTTGATGCCGCCTACGATGGTTTCACCGCCAGTTCCGCCATCGACGGTTGCTTCGAACACACCTGAACAAAAGTACTGGAGACCGCCCGTTTGGTGTTGCGGCCCCTCGCCGACTCCGGCTACTGTACCGGAACCGGGGACCTTTGCTCTGGTTGGTGCTGGTGTGCTTGGCCTCGCGAGACTTATTCGGCGGAGCTAGCGCGAAATCGCGGAAGGTTAATCCCGCGAAGACAGTCGGGCTTCCAAAATTATCACCGCCCGGCGGGGATAATTAGGGGCACGCCGACTCTAAAGGGCTCTAACGATACCCGACGGTGATATCACATGCCGAGCATCTTGATCGCCGACGATTCCCGAGTTCAGGTCCTTATATTCTCCACTTATTTGACGGCAAAAGGATTCACCGTAGCGGTTGCGGCGGATGCTTTGCAAGCCTGGATGTCGGCATTGCGGAACGTGCCGGACGCCATCGTGCTTGATATCAACATGCCTGCCGGCTCCGGAATCGACATTCTGAGAAAAGTGCGGATGTCTACAAAGACACAGCAGATTCCGGTCGTGGTCGTGACCGGTACCAGAGACGCAGAAACGGAGCGCATTGCCAGGGAGTTGGGAGCTGCCGAGTTTCTCCATAAGCCGGTTGATCCCGCAGAACTCCACGCCATACTCGTGCGATTGCTGACCGTGGGCGACGCCTCGACCGCACGGTAATCCTCTTCCCAGACAAAATCGGGCTTATCGAGAAAACGAGGGTGTGTCTCAATTTGATTGACTTAGACTGTCGGCAAGTGATAAATGAGATCGAACTCAGGTTTTCGCGAAACATGCATGAGGTAAATCGCAAGGGGGCACAATTTATGGACCGTCGGGATTTCTTATGGACTGTCGGCAGTATGTCTTCCATGGCGCTTATGGGCGGCGTGAGCTTCGCTTTAGACAATAAGAAGCTGGTGGCACCGGCCAAGAACGCCCAACTGAGCGCGGCTTGGCTACCCAAAGGGGACACTTCCTACACGCTGTTCAAAAACATGGTAGAAAAGGCCACGGACTTCTCGTGGTTGAAAAAAGGCGATAGCGTTCTAATCAAGCTCGCCTTGAATTCGGGTAATGCCTATCCTGCAACCTCCGACCCCTGGTCGCTGGATTGTTTGCTCAAGGTATTGAAGGAGCATGGGGCCACGAAGGTCTATGTCGGCGATCAATCTGGCGTTCGCAACGTGTACTGGAACGCGCAGGGGCAGGTAAGAGGCTCTTCCCGGGAATTCGCCCGGTCCTCGGGGCTTCTGGCTGTTACTGAGAAGAATGGCGCGACTCCGGTTTTCTTCGAGGAGCGTGGCTACGGGGCGTACATCGAAACCTCGCCGATTGGCGAAAACCACTGGAAGCAGCCGTTGCACATTACCTCGTTCGTGAACGAGGTCGATCACATCATCTATCTGCCGCGTTTGGGTTCGCATGGCTTTGCCGACCTCACTTCCGGCATGAAGATTGGCGTTGGCTTCCTGCGCGAGGACAGCCGCAAGGCGTTCCATCAGGGCGGCGCGAATTATTATCCGATGTACGAAGAGATCAATGAAGTCCCGCAGATCAAATCGAAGCTGAGATTGGCGGTCACGTCGGGCCGTTCGGTCATGACGCTGATTGGGCCTGATGCGGGCTATGTCGTCGAACCGGCGTCGGCTCCGATTTTTGCTTCAGAAAACCTGCTGGCGCATGAGATTTTCGCCTACGCATTCCTGGAGTACGCGCGCGCGACGATGACGCCCAAAGACGCTGCCGATACGAGCATTGGACCGGGAACGCTGTGGGATGTGCAGAAGAATCGGACAGCTCGCAACCGCGGCTTCCTGAAGTATGTGTGGAATCTTCCGGAGAGCGAAGTGCCGGAAATGCCAGTCTTCCAGCCGGGCGACATCTACAAACATCCGGCGATCATGAACTACATTCGGCTCAACGGCCAGCGGGATGTCAAATTCTCGGTGTTGGAGTTGAACGAAAACACCGACAAGAAAGCGAAGCAGTACATTCAAGGCCAGTTGAAAGTCTGAGATCGGCTCACGTTGATGTGTGAAAATGGCCTGCTCTTGTGACCAAGGGCAGGTCGTTCGCTTGTGCGGCGGTCAGTTCACGATGAACTGGTCGCCGCTACTTTCTTACGAAGCCGCCTCACGACAGAAATGAGAAGTAACGGAATTCCAATTAGCCAAAGGACTGCGGTAAGAAGAATGCTGGCTGCACGCATAAGCCAAATGCCTTTCATCGATTCGTACGACACCCTGACCACGAGATGAGGATTGCAACCAGCTAAACGCCTCCCGTCTTTCAGAAAGTGTACCTCCAACTTATAACTCCTCCCATATTCTCCCTGGAACGATCCCAGTCCTTTGGATATATACAGGTCTGTCCAACCGTCTGGAATGTAAGTGTTGGACGTATCGTTTGCAATAACATGGCCTCTATTAGATAAGGTCCATGTGGCTTCGATAACAGAAGAAGTACGTTCACATGTATGATCCGCAATCCCTAAAAGGCAATTGAGGGTGTCAAATGGAAGGTTCTTCTGGACAACGACCTGGATAAGATATGGAGCACTGCTATTGATTTTGAATTCACTCGAGATGATCTGTCCCGGAGACAGAGTAATCGGGATATCAACTGGAGTCCAATGGCGGGTGCTCACCCAAAGCAGCCCAATTGCTTGTATTGCGAGCCCGACCAGAATCAGACCCAATCCTGTTTTTGTTCCCCGGCGCATCGCCACGATTATGCTCCAGATGGTCAGTTTCAAAAGTAGCTAGCTTTGTTCACCCCAGAAATTGGGTGACTGCGCTACTCAAATCGCCAGGTGAATCCCGTGGTGAGTCCGAATGGATAGCCGGGGGTGCCGTGTACGCGCGCTTCCTCCGGCGCCGTCGGGGTCAGGCTGGCATACGAAGGTATGCGCACGCCCGCAACCTCATTGACCGGGTGGCCATTAACGAAACTTCTCTTCATAACTTATTCGAGCCGAAAGTGTAATGTAACCCGAATCGCGCCTGAATCGGTTCGACGGGGTGGTAAACGTTTGTGAATGTCGGCGCGGCTGTTGGCGTTATTCGGGCTTCGTAGGCGTAGTCAATGTCGCTATCGCGGCGGTTCAGCAAATTCAAAACTTCGGCCGAAACGCGCCATCTCTTACTAATTTGATAACTGGCCCCCAGGTTGAGCAACGCCGTTAAGTGTGACTGATAAAGTCCGTCGGACGTCAAATAGCGCGGGCCAAAGTAGCGCAGGCGCAAACTCGCCGAAAAGCCTTTGAGGTCGTGCAGTGTGGCGCCCGATGCAATCACCCACCCGACCGCTTCGGGCACATACTTGCCACCCGGGCTGCCTGGCGCCGCATCATCTCCATCGATTGAGGTAAAAAGGGCGCGGGAGTTTGCAATGTCAAAATCAAAAGTCCAATGTTCCCGTGGCGTGTAGTAGTTCGCCCATTCGATGCCATAGCGGTTGCTCGACTGCTCTGAGGCAACCGTGCCTCCGGTGTCGCCATCCTGCTGCAATTCGGAGTTGCTGTGGAGATACCAGAGCGCAAGGGTACTTTGCAGATGCGGGACGGCCGCAGTGCGCACGCCGATCTCCCCGCCTTTGGTCTGGACCAGGGGAGAAATCGGGGTGCTGGACGTGGGGAAAGGATTGTCAGGCGAAATCGGTTCCTCCCTTTGCGTTGCGCCACGCGCGTCGTTGCTGTGGAAACTGAATCCGCCCTGTACATAGATTTCAGTCTTGGCCCACGGACCGAAAATCAAACTTGCTTTGGGGCTGGGCAGGAACTTGGTGGCCGAGCCGGAATTGAGCTGCGCAAAATTGACCGGGCCAAAGATGGGGGAGACATAAGTGGGGGTCAAGTTGGTGACGACATATTTTGCGTCGTCGCCGCGCAGGGCCACGACCGAGCGAAATTTGCTCGACCACTGGATTTTAGTTTCCACAAAGGCGCTTCCCACCGTGTCCGTAAATTTATTCAAATCCGTGTCCGCGGGTAAGATTGCCGTCAGATTTGCATTGGCAGCGCACTGGGGGATGGGTTCGTCATTGCAGGCGTTGATATCATTCTTGTCCGTGCGCACACGATCTTCCGTCCGGAAAAGGCCGTTGTGGACCCAATCGTTGCGGAGCTGCAAGCCGAACGTATTTGCCACCTTGCGGCCAAACCATTGGCCGAAAATCGTATGGCGTACGTCAAACCCCGCCACCCAGCGTCTGTCCTGCTGTTCGAACTGATCGCCCTTAATGGGGTCATCCAGGTAGTAAGTGAAATCGGAAAATAAATTGAGGTCGTAATAAAATCCGTAGGCCATGATTTTCGTCATGGAATTTGCGCCACGGCGATGCCATTCAGACTGCAAGCTATAACGCTGTGAACGGCCACCGTCGGTCGGGTTCAGTGCGCCGAAGAAGCCAACCATGGGTATAGCGCTAACGGGGATTTGATCGCTCGAGTTCCATGTTCCACGGTAAGCGCGGGCCGTGATGCTGAAACCCTTGTCGTCTCCTCCCTGGCTGTAGGTTAGCAGGCCGTTGAATTTGTAATAATTATCCTCATGCGTCGTCCATGGGCCGTTATCGTGATACGCTTCTCCGCCGTAGAGCAAACTACCCGACCCGAGCTTTTGCGATGTGCCGAAAACGGCCCGCCCAAAGCCATACATGCCTCCTTCGACATCGAAGAAGTTCTGGGGCAGCGTCTTGAAAAACACCAGATGGGCATTTCCAGCTGAGCCATAGTTGCCGACATCAGCGGAATAAGGACCTTTCTCGAAATCCACCCGCTCCACAAACTCCGGGATGACGGTGTTCATGTCCGCGTACCCCTCGCCGTGCGCGTGCGACGGCAGGTTAAGCGGCATGCCGTCGATGAAAATGGCGAAATCTGTGCCGTGGTCGAGATTGAAGCCGCGAAGAAAATATTGGTTGGCCTTTCCGCCGCCAGCGTGCTGAGTGATGATGACACCGGGAACCGTCTCCAAAACTTCTCCCGAACGAAGAATCGGACGATCTTGGATTTCCGTTGCGCCCACCGTTCCCTGGGTGGCGGACTCGGCAATTCCGATGAGGTCATCCTCCCGGCCCTGCACGTTTATGGTGGTGCTCACAAAGCTAATAGCCAGAGAGACGCGCAGCAGGGCCGGCGCCTCAGTGGTCCCTATGGTGACGGGGATTACTTTGGTTTCAAAACCGGGACTAGATACCACGAGTTGATAATTATCCGCCGAGAGTCCAGAAATAATGAAGGAGCCGTTCGTGTCCGACTGCGTCGTTTTTTGTACAGTACCGTTCGCGCTTCGAACCTGCACGGTAGCTCCGGCGATCGTCGCGCCAGACGGGTCGACGACAGTTCCTGATAGCTGAGTGATTTTTTGAGCAAATAAAAGGTTGGGAACAAGAAGCAACAAGAACAGCACACCTTTCCATTTCATTACGGCAACACCCTCCTGCGGGTGCAAAGCGTAAGCGGAATTGTTCATGGCGATGTCTTCTCGACAGGAGTCCGCAACCGATCATGAATCGTCTGTGACACGAATATTAAAGTTGTGCTACCGGAGTTGTAACACGACTATTAAATTCGTGCTACAGAATTTTTCACACTTCCAAGTGACCAGCGTCACCCGTCGCGTGGTTTAATTGGGTTACAGGGAAGCACAATGCAGGAAGAGGCTCGCGTCCGAGCCGGAGCAGTTTTATCGTTCGTATCAGGGGAGCTTGGTCAAAAAGCGTGCTAAAGGAGAGTGTGACCTATGACGGAACTGGTGCGAACCGGCGTCTCGATTGAACGGGAGCTACTTGAGCAATTCGATAAGGTCATTGCCCGGCGAGGGTATGGCAACCGTTCGGAGGCGTTGCGCGACCTGATTCGGGAAGCTTTGATTACCGAAGAGGTGAACGACAACAAACCGGTAGTTGCCACGCTTTCGATGGTTTACGACCACCATCGTCCGAACCTCTCCAACAAACTGACGGAGACTCAGCATCACCACCATGACAACGTGCTGGCGGCTACGCACGTCCACCTTGACGCGCACAACTGCCTGGAAGTTGTGATCATGAAAGGCCGGAGCGGCGAAATCAAGCATCTTGCCGATCACATGCTGAGCATGCGCGGAGTGAAGCACGGCAAACTTGTCTTGACCTCCACGGTTGGAGACGAGTGATCTGGAGAATCCGCTCCGGAGGGCAATAACCAGCGGTTCAGGCCGACTTTCAAGGCCGCAACACTCCGTCAAATGTGCTATACTCCCCGCACTCGAATTGAGCATTCAGGACGGAAGATCAGCCAGACCAGTCTAGGGGAAGACATGCCCCATAGGAGTTTGATGACTCCCTACTCTGAAACTGATTCAGGTTGGACAACAAGCCGAAGCGGATTCAATGGCTAACCGTTTAGTTGGGAACATTCTGCAAAATTTAGAATAAAGGAGACTGAAGTTTATGGAGGGTCAAGTACAGAGTGAGGTACTCCAAGCGACTGGTGTTACTGGATTGAGACCCACCAGACAGAGGGTCGTTCTTGTTCTAATTCTGCTGGTTACCTTACTGGTCGCTTATCTGGATCGAGTGAATGTTTCCGTTCTCCTGGCGGACAATGCGTTTCTTACCGACATGGGTATTAAAGGCCAACCGGTACAAATGGGCCTGCTCATGACATTGTTCCTGATCGCCTATGGGATTTCCAACATCGTTCTTAGCCCACTAGGCGATATCCTGGGGCCGCGGAAAGCGATGTCTTTATCTATCCTTCTATGGGCTGGCGCACTGTTCATGGGCGGTATTGCCGCAACTTTTACGATCATGTTGGCGGCAAGGTTGATTCTTGGGCTAGGCGAAGGCATGCATTGGCCGATGCAGAGCAAATACGTTAAGAACTGGTTCCCGCCGCATGAACGCGGCAAAGCGAATGCGGTTTGGGTGGTGGGGCTGATGGCTGGACCGGCTATTGCCATGCCCTTTTTGACTTGGGCGATCCATTCTTATGGCTGGCGCACCAGCTTTTTCATTCTGGTCGGTTTGGGATTGGTCCCGATGCTGTTGCTGTGGTTCTGGACGACAGACTATCCGCGTCAGAACAAGCGGGCAAATCAGGCGGAATGTGACCTAATCGAGGCAGGACAAAAGGCCGAAAAGGAGGCTGAAGCTCAAGCCGGCCATGTGACGGTATGGCAAAACATTGGAGTATTTATTTTTAATTACCGGTTCTGGTTAGTTACTCTCCACTATTTCTGTCTGGCGTCGATCTGGTGGGGAATGATGGCATGGTTGCCTTCTTACCTTAAAGTAGCCCGCGGATTTTCCTGGGCTGCCATGGGCGCTTGGTCTGCGCTTCCTTATATCCTTGGTATAGCCAGCGTGCTGGCATCAGGATATATCTCGGACAAGACAGGCCGACGTGCTCCGGTATGCGTAGTCTCCATGCTGGGAGCTGCTGCTGGCATCTATTTCGGCGCGCATGCCCCGAACAATGTTGCGGCGGCCATTCTGATTTCTCTGGGGATTGCTTCCATCGGGCTCGGTATTGCGCCGGCTTGGGCAATGATTCAACGTATCGTTCCCGGCAAGGCAATTGGCGCCGGAGCAGGCATGATGAATGGCGTTGCCAATGGCGGCTCGGCATTTTCACCAGTGCTGATAGGCTTCTTTATCAGTATTTCAGGTAGTTATATGGGTGGCCTGATGTTCTTAGTCGGGCTGGGCCTGTTTGCTGCTTGCTGTACAACGATTTTGTCTTACCAAAAATATTAGTCCCTAAGAAATGAGGGGCTGAAGAGGTCCGACGCCGGCCCCCAACGGCGCGGACATTCTCCTAACTTTCTACCCTGAAGATGGCAAAGCGGCCCTGGCGACAGGGCCGCAACTATTTAGTGATTCCCCTGATGAACCGGGAAGAAACCGCGCTGGCCAGGGGGGCGGAGATCCGCCCTGAGCCAGCGCCTTGGTTCAGACCTTGACCATTTTCCCAGGGTTCATGCGGTTATCCGGGTCGAGCGCGCGTTTGATGGTGCGCATCACCTCGAGCGCCGGGCCGTGCTCCGCTTCGAGGTACTTCATCTTGCCGTAGCCAATGCCGTGCTCCCCGGTGCAGGTGCCACCCATGGCGAGAGCGCGAGTAGCGATGCGCCCCGCCAGGCGCTCGCCCTCGGCGATTTCCGCTTCGTTCTCGGGATCGAATACATAGACGCAGTGAAAATTCCCATCGCCCACGTGGCCCACCAGCGCGACGGGAAATGGTGCGTTGCGATTGTCCTCCTGTGTCTCCCGAATGCACTCGGCAAGACGCGAGATGGGCACGCACGCATCGGTGGCCATTCCCTTCGAGCCGGGACGGAGTGCAATCGCCGCGTAGTAGGCCGCGTGCCGTGCTTCCCACAGTTTGTCGCGATCTTCCAGTCGAGTAGCCCACTGGAATCCCTTGGCGCCGTGCTCTTCGGCAATCGACTGCACGAATTCCGCCTGCTCGGCAACATGACGATCGCTGGAGCCGTGAAACTCGAAAAACAATGTCGGGGCAACGGGGTAGTCAGTCTTAGAGTACTTATTGATCGCGTCCATCTGCGCGTCGTCAAGCAGCTCAATGCGGGCCACCGACGCGCCAAACTGGATGGTTTCAATTACGGTTTTCACCGCGCTATCCACGCTCGGGAATGAACAGACCGCAGCGGAAACAGCCTCGGGCAGCGGGTGCACGCGCAAGGTAAGGTTGGTGATGATGCCGAGCGTGCCTTCGGAGCCGACGAACAGACGAGTCAGATCGTAGCCCGCGGAGGACTTGCGAGCACGGGTGCCGGTCTTGATGATGGTTCCATCGGCCATCACCACGGTGAGCGCGAGCACGTTGTCGCGCATGGTCCCGTAACGGACGGTCGTGGTTCCTGAGGCGCGGGTCGCGGCCATGCCGCCCAGGGTCGATTCGCCGCCCGGATCGACATAAAAAGTGAGTCCGGTGTTGTCGAGCGCCTTGTTCAGTTGTTGCCGCGTAACGCCAGCCTCGACCGTCACATCGAGATCTTCCGCGCTTACCCGGAGCACTTTGTTCATTTCGCGAAGGTCGATTGAAATGCCGCCATAGAGGGCATTGACGTGACCTTCAAGCGAGGTTCCGCCCCCGAAGGGAATCACCGGGACCTTGTACTTGGCGCTGATCTTCATGATCTCGCTGACCTCTTCGGTCGTATGCGGATAACAGACGGCGTCGGGCATCGCTGGCGGATGATAGGTCTCGCCGTGGGAGTGGTGTTCGCGCTGTACCAGGGCAGTGCTGGCGCGCGAGCCGAGCAAAGACTTCAGTGCCTCCACGGCGCTGTCGAGTTGCGCGGCGGACGCGAACGGTGCTTGCGTTTTCTGCATATGGACTCCTAGGTCGAAGCGCGGCCGGGGTCCCGGCTGACGGCGCTCAAATTCTTAGATAGGCGCTCTTTCCGGCACAGAAATTCGCCGGAAGCTACCCACCTGGGTCCCCGTCACAGGCTACGGGCGTGCGTTGGGGCGGACGAGACACTGACAACGATATACCAGAACTCAGAGAATAACCCAAGCCTTACTTATAAAGCGACTCCGGGCGTAGAACGCCTGCCCAGACTAAGATGCTCCTGTCCTGTCGCGCCCTCTCCTTTCGGCTTGCGCAATCCGCTCTTCGACCTGCTGGATCGCGTACGCGATGTTCCGGTCTTCCAGATACGCAATGATCAAGGGCGCCAATTCCGGCGCATGCGCGCTGGTGTCATGGGTAAGCCAGGGAAGATCGAAAGCGGTGGCCAGTCTCGGCCAATGCAGCGTGCGGCCGGCAATGACAATGTCATTGGATGAATAAAATGCGATCCGCTCCGGCATTCTCCGCTCCAGCTGGACGGCATCGGCCCAGATTGGGGAATTGAGGCAGATGACGCGCAGGTCTTCGCGGCCCTGCTCCTGTAACTTCGCCGCCAGCAAGCCGCCGAGACTGACGCCGATGACGACCGTGCTCTTCGGGATATCCAGCTTTTGCAACTCGGCCAGCGAACGCTCGGCCAGAATCTCTCCATCCGCGTGCAACAGCCTGGGACGCTGAAACGAACTCACGGGCTTTTGGGGATAGTGGCGGCGCAGAAGTGCCTCTATGTCCTTGACGCTGCCTTCAGGGCTGCCGCCCTTGCCGTGCAGTAGAAGTATGTTGTCGAAGCTCACGATGCTCCTTCGGAACCGCCGCTCAGAACTTTCTCGATCAAGCACGGGGCTTCCATAGCACTACGCGCAGCGGGGCATAGCGGGGCCCGGCGGCCGCCGCAAGACCGGGAGCCATTATAGTTTCCCGAATACGAACTCCGGTATTCCACATATTTTGATCTTCTTGCGGGTTAGGACGATTCAGCGATATAGAATCGCCTTGCCAGGGGATGAAATCTATGGCGCATTCATCTAATTTGCCGACCAACGGGCCATGGGCGGTACAGCGTCGTTGGGTACGAGTACCGGTCAATGTGCGGGTACGGCTGCGGTACGAGCGAGAAGGCAAACAGCAGCAATGCCATTGCCGGAGCCTTGATATCTCTGAAGGCGGCATGGGGCTGATATCTCCTTACGAGATTGAGCGCAATCAAATGGTAGATCTTGAATTCTCATTGCCGGAAACGAGCGTACCACTCACTTTGCGAGCGGTGGTTCGCAGCCAAGTTGGCTTTCGCCTGGGTTGCGAGTTTATCTTGCCGACTGACAGTCTGAAGACAGAGATTGCCCGTTATGGTCGTGCGTTCCCGCCACCTAAAAGTCCGTGATCGGCTGCTGGGGCGCGGTTAAAGATGCGCCTTTTAGCATCTGCATTGAATGGAGCCGAGCTGGGATGCCCGTCTCGGCTGGGTAGTTTTCCGACCGCGATGCGTACGCGTGAATAGCCGGAGCTAGCCAGCCCTAGTATTTGGGAACCTGTGGGTCGACCCGGTCGGCCCAGGCAAGAATGCCGCCGGCGAGATTACTTGCCTTGCGGAAACCAGCCTTGCGCAGGAAATCGACGGCCTTCGCACTGCGGACGCCGCTGCGGCAGTGGGCCACAATCTCGCGGCTAGAGTCGAGTTCATTAACTCGCTTCGGCAGATCGCCCAGCGGAATAGGGTACCCACCAAGGTTGCAGATTTGGTACTCGTGCGGCTCGCGCACATCCAGAATGAATACGTCCTCGCCGGCATCGAGTTTGTTCTTCAGCTCCTCCGGTTGAATTTCGGGAACCTTCGTGTCCATCGGGCTCTCTTCTCCGCGAATACCGCAAAACGCGTTGTAGTCGATCAATTTGTGGATCATGGGATGTGTCCCGCAGAGGGGGCAGTCGGGGTCTTTGCGCAAGCGAAGCTCACGGAACCGCATTGCCAAGGCATCGACCAGCAGCAGGCGGCCGACGAGGGAATCGCCGGAGCCGAGAATCAGTTTGATAACTTCGGTCGCCTGAATAATGCCAAGCAGACCTGGCAGGACACCCAGCACACCGCCTTCCGCGCAGGAAGGCACCAGTCCGGGCGGAGGCGGCTCAGGGTAGAGGCAGCGGTAGCAGGGGCCGTCTTTGGTCGCAAAGACCGTAGCTTGGCCCTCGAAACGGAAGATGGACGCATACACATTAGGCTTGCCGCTGAGCACGCAGGCGTCGTTAACCAGATATCGCGTGGCGAAATTGTCAGTTCCATCGGCAATGATGTCGAAGTCGCGAAATATCTCCAGGGCGTTGTCGCTGGTGAGCCTGGTTTCAAAAGGGCGGAGGTTGATGTAAGGATTGATGGCCGCCAACTTCTCTGTCGCGGACTGCAACTTCGGGCGGCCAACGTCGTTCGTCGTGTGAATTACCTGGCGCTGCAAATTGGTGTAGTCCACGACGTCAAAGTCGACGAGGCCGAGAGTGCCCACGCCGGCCGCAGCCAAGTAGAGCGCAAGCGGCGAACCCAGCCCGCCGGCGCCGATGCACAACACGCGCGCCGCCTTGAGCTTGAGCTGCCCGCCCATACCCACTTCGGGCATGATCAGATGGCGAGAGTAGCGGAGGATTTCGTCGTTGCTTAGCGTGAGAGCTTGCGGATTTTCAAGAACCGTGGACATCGTGGAGATCCTGAGTTGTCACCGTAGGGTGATTTGATACCAGCAAAGGCCAAAACTAACGGTTGCCGCCGGCGATTGATGGAACGATGGAGATCGTGTCGCTCTCCTGCACTGGAGTGCTTTCCTTGCTGAGGTAGCGAATATCTTCGTCGTTGAGGTACACATTGACGAACGCCCGCAGCTTGCCGTCATCGGTGAAAAGATGTTTGCGCAGCTCGGGATTCCGGCTGACCAAGCTGCTGAGTGCTTCTCCGACGGTGCCGGCGGGAACCTCTACGCTGGCCTGTTTTCCGGCGTATTGCCGCAAAGGGGTTGGTATCATCACTTTCATTACAGGTTATTGATGCAAACTGAGGCCCGGTGGTTTCAGGCGAGAGTGCTTCACCCCAACGACGCATGTTGGAGACGCAGGCGCGGTGGCAGATTCGACGACTATTCGACTGTGATTTCCTCGTCGTGAAACTGCTTATTGTCTTCTTCGCCGGCCAGTTCGAAGGAGTTGGTCTGTGCCGCCCGACCCTGTTCCACGCTGGTAATGACGTAGGAGCAGCCGATCCAGTGGGCTTCGGCGAGATCGGTCTGCGACCAACGAGCGGGATGGTCCGGATGCGAGTGGTAGAAGCCCACGATGTCCAGTTCCGATTCGCGGGCCTCGCGCTGGATGCGTATCAGTTCGCGAGGATCGATGTGGTAGCGGTTATGCGGAGAGTCGATGCGGGTGTTGCCGCAGCGCACTACGGCGCGCACGTCCTTGACGCCATCGCCGTCGATCTGACCCAGCAGCACACCACAGCACTCGTGAGGATAAGTCTGTTCGCCATGATGTCGAAGCTCTTCGAATTGCAATTTGCCAATCTTCAACACAATGCCCACCAATCGGGAATTCTAAGACGCGAAAGGTCAGGTTCAGGATAGGCTCGCCGAGGCTCTCCAGGGAAGCTGCCCGATTGGTCTTGAAGGTCCGATGCGGCTCAAAACTCTTTCCAGAACCTTTCGCTCAGGTACTTGTCGGCAGCATCGGGGAAAACGGTGACAATCACCGCATCTGGGCCCGCGCCGCCCGCTATGCGCAGGCAGCCGGCCATGGCTGCACCGGCGGAGATGCCGACCAGCAGCCCTTCTTCTCGCGCCATGCGTTTCACCAGCTCATAAGCTTCCTCGGTGCTGATTTCGAGATTGCAGTCGGCGACGTGGGGGTCGTAAATCTGGGGAACAATCGAGGTCGGCATGTGCTTGGCGCCTTCGATACCGTGGAAAGGCGAGTCAGGCTGCAGGGAGATACAGAGGATTTGCGGATTCAACTCTTTCAGCCTTCTGGCTGTGCCGATAAATGTGCCGCTGGTGCCGAGCGTGGCCACGAAATGGGTGATGCGGCCCTCTGTCTGGCTCCAGATTTCGTTTGCCGTGGTGTAGTAATGGGCGCGCCAATTGGCGTCATTGGAGTACTGGTCGGCGTAAAAATATTTGTCCGGCTGGGCAGAGGCGAGCTCGCGGGCTTTTCGTATGGCGCCATCGGAGCCCTCGCCCGGGTCGGTAAAGATCATCTCAGCGCCGTAGGCGTGCAGGATATGTTTGCGCTCGGGAGAGACGTTGGACGGCAGGCAAAGGGTGACGGGGAAGCCCTGAACCGCGCCCAACATAGCGTAGGCGATTCCCGTGTTGCCGCTGGTGGAGTCCAGCAAAGTCTTTCCGGAGACGAGTTTTCCGGTGCGGGTGGCCTCAGCAACGATGCTGGCAGCTGCACGATCCTTCACCGAGCCGCCAGGGTTGATCCACTCGGCTTTCGCAAGCACCTGCGCGTTCAGATCGCGCGTGATGCGCTCGAACCGCAGAAGCGGCGTATTGCCAATGCGTTCCAGCGCACTTTGCCCGAGCAAGCGGGGGACGATTGCCAGCCTGGTGTGCTCTCGCGACATGAGTATTGGATGAAGAAAGACGAATTGCCGGATCGGGGTTATTCTGGTTTTTGTCGTTTCAAGAGCTACCGGACCGTGTATCGCATAGAGTTTTGCATGAACCCTACGTGGCGGTCAGGGCATCTGGAGGCTGTAGGCGCGTCATCCGAATAGCGGACCGTCTACTTAGGAGCCGGCAATGGAACATCAACACTCGCCTCGTTTTGTGCAGATCGTTACAGACGCGAAGAAAAGAGTTCGAGAGGTGACTCTGGACGAGGTGAAAGCAAAATTGCAAAACGGTGAGCAGTTCGTTCTCATCGACGTGCGCGAGGAAAGCGAATTTGCCAAGGATCACATTCCAGGGGCGATGCACATGGGGAAGGGAACAATCGAGCGCGACATCGAGCAGAAGGTTCCAGACCTGAACACGCCCATCGTTCTCTATTGCGGAGGCGGATTCCGTTCGGCATTAGCTGCTGATAATCTCACGAAGATGGGCTACCAGAATGTGCTCTCCATGGACGGAGGCGTTCGAGGCTGGCGGGAAAAAGGATTTCCTCTAGCGGCGTGACGGATTGCAACGGGCTCCACTCACTCCCTGGCGGCGACCACCGCGATCAAATTGCAAACAGAAAGCGAAACGAGCGCCGGATGAATCGAGGTTGCGATTCCGGCGCTCGTTTTGTCGCTTTCCGGCCTGGATGAGCAGAGCCGGGCTCTCCGGCGAGTGCTGTTTGACACTCGCCGAGGTTGAGGTCTATGCGGCCTTGCGCATACGTTCCTGCCTGATGAGCTCGTGGTAGGCAGGAACCGTAAGGAATTCGACGAAGGTCGGCGAAGTGTACATCTGGCGCATCAATTCAGCCGCTTTGTCATAAGAAGCATACTGGCCGGCGGGGACGTTTGCCTTCGCTTTTGCCAGCTCCTCATGCAGAATGGCATCGCAGAGCGGTACGTCGATTTCGCGGCCATCCTGCAGATGTGCCCGGTGATGAATCCACTGCCAGAGCTGAGAACGGCTGATTTCTGCCGTCGCCGCATCTTCCATTAAGTTGAACAAAGGCACGCAGCCGATGCCGCGCAGCCAGGATTCCAGGTACCCCATGCCAACCACGAGGTTCTGTCTGAGGCCAGCCTCCGTGATAGTGCCGGTTGGCACCTGCAGCAGGTCGGCGGCCGTGACACGGAACCCTGTGAGCTTCTTGTCTATCTGGTTCGGTTGCGGCATCAGGCGGTCG
This sequence comes from Candidatus Korobacteraceae bacterium, assembly GCA_049519595.1. Lineage (GTDB taxonomy): Bacteria > Acidobacteriota > Terriglobia > Terriglobales > Acidobacteriaceae > CAWBRT01. Next base: position 52,608 of record JBEKQP010000004.1, read on the forward strand.
AAGGGTTCCTTGGCAATGGCTACCAGACCCGGGTGAGCCACCCAGGTTCCGTCATGGCCGTCGGTGGCTTCGCGCTCCTTGTCGGCTCGAACCTGCGCCATCGCCTTTTCGTTGATCTCCGGATTGCTCTTGACAGGGATGAATGCGGACATGCCGCCCATGGCGTGGATGTTGCGCCGATGGCAGTCGCGGATGACCATCTTGCTGTACGAGCGCATGAAGTGCGCGGTCATGCCGACCTGCCCGCGATCGGGCATGACAGCGTGGGGATCGTGGGCGAACTTCTTGATAAAGCTAAAGATGTAATCCCACCTACCGCAGTTCAAGCCGGCGGAGTGATCGCGCAGCTCGTAAAGAATCTCATCGGTTTCAAATGCGGCCAGAATCGTCTCAATTAGCACTGTCGCGCGAATGCTGCCGTGAGGCACGCCCAGCGCCTGCTGAGAGTAAGTGAAAACGTCGTTCCACAGCCTGGCTTCGAGATGGCTCTCCATTTTCGGCAGATAGAAGTATGGACCAGTGCCGGCCGCCAGCAGCGCCTTCGCGTTGCGGAAGAAGTACAGTCCAAAGTCGAACAGCGAACCCGACATGGGCTTGCCGTCGATCACAATATGCTCTTCATCGAGATGCCAGCCACGTGGACGGACGAACAACACCGCGGTTTTCTCGTTCAGTTTGTATTGTTTGCCGGTGGTCGGGTCGCTGTAGGTGATTTTGCGCGCGATCGCGTCGGTAAGATTGATCTGACCTTCAATGAGATTGCCCCAGGTCGGCGTGTTCGCATCCTCAAAGTCGGCCATGAACACGCTGGAACCCGAGTTGAGCGCATTGATAATCATTTTGCGGTCAGTGGGTCCGGTGATTTCAATACGGCGATCCTGGAGATCGGCCGGAATGGGGGCGACGGTCCATTCGGATTCGCGAATGTGCTTCGTCTCCGGCAGAAAATCGGGCTTCTCGCCTGCGTCGAGGCGCTTCTGGCGCTCTTCGCGGGCGGCAAGCAGTTCCAAACGGCGAGCATTAAATCGACGCTGAAGTTCCGCTAAGAAATGAATTGCCTCGGGTGTAAGCACCTGATCCTGCCCCGGATGAAGGGGCGCATCGATTCTGACCCCGCTGTTGGTCGTGGAATGTACGCTCATCAAATATCCTCTCTTCTCGGATGAAAGTCCGGCATAGGGCCCTGTTGAAGCCGGGGCCGCAGCACAACACGTGGCGCCCGTCGGCGGGATGCGGAAACCGGATGCATCCCTAACAATTCATATAGATGCAGTTCTGCCGTCATTCGACCCGTATTTAACGACTGGCACCCCGAATAGTAAAAAAGCGACTGTCTGGCACGGCGGTGACGAAGGCATCGCGCGCACCCACCTGTGCGCCGCACCTGCCGGGGATCACCGGCAAGCGCTTTAGCGTTAGTTGGGGCGAAGGTGCTCGCCACGCCAGCAGGCTTGGCTGGATCGTCCCTGTGGCAGTCTGGAAAAGGGGATGGTAGGTTCTGTATCCGGAATTATGCGCCCAGGCACGGCGCACAAACTGAATCGGCTCACTGGATGTTATCCGGTGAGCCGATCCATCTTACGGCTATTGCAGTGCGGCAATCCTATTTGTTGACCATGTGCTTAGGCAGCGCAAGTACGGTAATTGCTCCGGCAGCCACAGTAACAGCCATGACGATCATGGGGATCAAGTT
>JBEKQP010000005.1:0-42309 GCA_049519595.1 Candidatus Korobacteraceae bacterium
CTTGGGGCCCGTGTGGCCGTTCATGTCGGTTGCGGTAAAGCCCGGATCGGCTGAATTCACCTTGATAGGCGTGTTTCGCAAATCCTTGGCCAAGGCCACGGTCATGGCGTTGATCGCCACCTTCGACGACGCATAGGCGAAGTAAACGTGCTCGTAGAGCGCCCAGCGCGGATCGCTGGTATTGCCGAGCGAAGCCAGGTCGCTGGCGAGATTGACGATCCGCCCCGCCTCGGACTTCCGGAGCAACGGCAAGAATGCCTTGGTGACCGCGAAGGCACCGAAGAAATTCGTTTCGAAGGTTCGGCGAAGATTCTCGAGCTCGCACTGGCTTGCCGGCTGCTTTTCAACAAAGACCCCGGCATTGTTTACCAGAATATCTAGTCGTCCAAATTCCCGCTCGATCTGGACGGCGGCAGCGTCAATCGTGCTCTGGTCGGTTACGTCGAGGACGATGGGGCGGACTTCGAGGTCTTCGCCGCGTAGGACTTCCGCCGCGCGCTGCCCGCGTTGCCTGTCCCGGGCACCGAGCAGCACGGTGATGCCCAGTCTGCCAAGCTGGCGCGCGGTTTCAAGGCCGATGCCCTTGTTTGCACCTGTAATGAGCGCCACTCTTGGCCGGTTGGATTGGTTGGTCATAGTCCTCTTAGTCACTACAACAAACGCCAGAGACGGTTCCCGAGTTGCTGTGTCGCGACGAACAGAGTCAGCCAAACTCCAAGACGCTATCGCTGGAGAATTCCCACATCTGCCAACTACGGCAGATGTTGGGCACCGTCGCATTCAGCACTGATGCAGGCACTCTACCTTGTCGGTGGTTTCCAGCCATCAGGGGCGCGTACGCCTCGGAAGTCGGTCTTGTCGAGGTTCTCTTTCGTGATCAGCAGCAGCGGGGTCCAGAGCTCTTTCGGAGGCGGGCGCTTTTCCAGGTAATTAACTGTTGCGCGTATGCACCAACGGCCAATCGTAACGCTTTGCTGGACCACGTTCGCGCTCATGACCCCCTCGCGCATGAACTTTTCACTATCCGGCTGGAAGTCGGTCGCGGTGATCACAATCTTTCCTGCTTTACCGGCCGCACGGATTACCTGTGCGGCACCGACGGCGCTCATGTCCGCGCCGTTGTAGACGCCATCAATCTGCGGAAAGGTTTGCAGAAAATCTTCCATCAGGCGCATCCCGTCCTGCGGCGTGGACTGCGCATACTGTTCGCCGACAATCTTGATGCCCGGGGCTATCTCGGCCAGGCGCTTGCGGAAGGAATCGCCGCGAATCTGAGCCCAGGAAGTCCCCGCCGGGCCGCGCAGCATGACGACATTTCCCTTGCCATGCAGAGCTTGCGCCATGTAGTCCGCCTGCATCCGTCCGATCACCGTATCGTCCGAGCGAACGCGGGTGACGACTTTGTCGCTGTCGGTCATGACGTTGCAGTTGATCACCGGAATGCCACGCGCGGCAGCGGCTTCCACGGCGCTGATGGTGCCGGCGCCGTTGGTTGCGACCAAGTCAATCGCGTCCACTTTGCTGGCAATCAGGTCTTCCATCTGCGAGAGTTGTTTCTCGATGTACTGATAGCCGCCCGCGTCGTAAAGGATGATTTTGATCCCGAGTTTGGCGGCTTCGTCGGTGTAACCATAGGCCTGTCCGATGAAGTGCGGGTTGGACATCTGCGGCAGCAATACCCCGATGGTGTACTGCTTGGCAGGCTTGGGAGGACGCGGATATTCGCCGCCCGGTTCGGCGGCAGGTTTCGCCGTGTCAGTTGATTTGGCGGATGACTTCACCGGCTTCGATGCCGTCTGAGCCGGTGCTGCCTGCGCCACGCCGAGGCACAGAACCAGCAGCATGACGGAGGCAAAGGTAATTGATTGAAGACGCTTGTTCATCACTTCTCCCTCTGGTGCGAAAGAATCATCACAAGATACGTTTTCTGCACGAAATCGTTGAATGACGTGGTCTCCCGATCGCTGCTGGCTCGCGTGGTGCGGCGCTAGTAAAGCATCTTGAACCCAAGGTGTCATTCTGAGCCGAAGCGCCGAGCGTCTGTGACCGGAGCAGCTAAGCTGCGTACCCGACGTGCGCTCGACAACCGAGAAGCTATTCAGGCGGAGGCGAAGAATCCATGTATTTCCCAGTGGACAAATGCATAAATCCTTTGCTTCGCTCAGGATGACACTTCGAAAATCTCTTTGAATTCGAATCAATGCCTTTCTGCATTGACGCACCGCCCTAGCGACGGCGTTCGCGCGCCAGGTCGACGTAAACCGCAAGCACGATGATCACGCCGATGACGATATTCTGCACATACGATGAAACCTGGATGAGATTCAACCCGTTGGCTAGAACGCCGAGAATGAGGACGCCCATCAGCGTTTGCCCCATCCCGCCGACGCCGCCGGTGATCTTCCCGCCGCCGATGACGACCGCCGCGATCGAGTACAACTCCTGCACTTCTCCCAGCGTCGGCTGGCCGGAGATGACGCGCGAGGTCAGCACTACGCCCGCAATTCCCGCGAACATGCCGCTGAGAACGTAGACCAGAGTCTTGTATTTAACGACGTTGATGCCGGACAACATGGCGGCTTCTTCGTTGCTGCCCATGGCGTAGACATAGCGTCCAAAGCGGGTGCGCGTCATGATGAGGTGGGCGACGACGAACGCCACGGCCGCGATCACCGCCGGAACCGGGATGGGGCCGATCTTGCCTGCGCCGAGAAACAGAAACGCGTGGGGTAAGCCGACAACCGGCAGCCCGCCGCTTAAGGTCAGGGCAATGCCGCGCGCCGCGATCAACATGCCGAGGGTCGCGATAAAGGCCGGCAGCTTGGCTTTGGCGATCAGTATCCCATTGACCAGCCCCGCTAATGCGCCGGCAAGAATGCCGGCCGCGATGCCGCCCCAGAGTCCGAAGTTGAGCATCTGCTGGGCGGTGACGACACTGACCAAAGCCAGCAGGGAGCCGACCGAGAGATCGATGCCGGCGCTCAGAATCGCGAACGTCTGACCAATCGAAATCAACGCCAGAATCGAAATCTGGCGCGAGACGTTGGTCAGATTAATGACGCTCCAGAAGTTTGGATTGATGGCGCCGAACAAGACACAAAGAATAATCAGCACGGCGGGCATACCGACACGGCCCCAGGGAACCCGCCTCAGGAATCCTCCCCCAGGGGAAACAGACTCGCCCTGAACTTGCTTCTCGATTTCCTTTAGCCCGACCTCGCTCATGCCTGTGCTCCCATGCCATTTTGTTGGGCAGACGCGCCGCCCAGGGCGCAGCTCAGAATTTTCTCCTGGTTGGCCTCCGCACGCGTGAACTCGCCGGCGATGCGTCCCTCGCGCATGACAATGACGCGGTCGCTCATGCCAAGAATTTCAGGCAGCTCCGATGAGATCATCAGGATGGCCGCACCCCGCTTCACCAGTTCACCCATCAACTGGTAGACCTCGACCTTGGCGCCTACGTCGATGCCGCGCGTCGGCTCGTCAAACAGGAAGATATCGGCTTCCACGCCAAGCCACTTGGCGATCACTGCCTTCTGCTGATTGCCCCCGCTCAGGTACATGGCCCAGCGATCCAGATTCGGGGTGGCAATGCGCAACGAGTCGGCGTATCCCTGCGCAGCTTTTTTCTCACTTCCCAGGTCGAGAATGCCGATGCGCGCAAAGCGTTTGATCATGCTCAGGGTAATGTTGTGTTTCACCGAGATAGTGGGCAGAATTCCCTGCCGTTTGCGGTCTTCCGGCACCAGCGCCAGGCGCGCGCGGATGGCCTGTGAGGGCGACTTGATCTCCGCCCGCTTGCCACGCACTAGGATGTTCCCACTATCGATCTTGTCGACGCCAAAAATGGCACGCGCCATCTCCGTGCGTCTGGAGCCAACCAGCCCGGCGACACCCAGAATCTCACCCCGGCGCAGGTGGAAGCTGACGCCGTGCAATACGCCTTTGCGCCGCAGATTCTCAACCCGCAGGACTTCCTCTCCCGGCTCAACCGTGAGCTTGGGAAACTTGTCCTTCAAGTCTCGGCCGACCATCATGCGAATCAATTCGTCGACCGGCGTGGCGGCAACGAGCACGGTGCCCACCACGGCGCCATCGCGCAGAATGGTGGCGCGATCACCGATTCTTTTCACCTCTTCCAGGCGGTGCGAGATGTAAATAATGGAAATGCCGCGCTGCTTGAAATCCTGGATCATCTTGAAAAGATGGTCGATCTCGTGGGCTGTCAGCACCGCCGTCGGCTCGTCCATGACGATGACTTTGGCATTCAGCGACAGCGCTTTGGCAATTTCCACCATCTGCTGCTGCGCCACACCCAGGCGCTTGACGATGATTTCAGGAGCAACCCCGATGTCGAACGTGGACAAGACCTCGCGCGCCTGCTGCAACAGTTTCTTACGGTCGACGATGCCGAGCCGGCGATTGAGCAGCGGTTCGCGTCCCAGAAAGATGTTCTCCGCGACGCTCATCTCGGGGACGAGATTGAATTCCTGGTAAATCGTGCTGACCCCCAGCTTCTGCGCATCGTGGGGACTGCGGATATGCACAGGCTTGCCTTCGAACAGAATCTCGCCCGAGTCCGGGGGGTAAACGCCGGAAAGGACTTTGATGAGGGTGGACTTGCCTGCCCCATTCTCGCCCAGCAGCACATGCGCCTCGGCGGGCCGTGCATCGAAGTCCACGCCCTTGAGCGCCAGCACGCCGGGAAAGTGCTTGACGATCCCGCGCATTTCAACAAAAGGTCTGATTTCTTCTGCGCTCATTAGTCCTTAGGGAATGCCATTGAGCCGGGAGGTACGCGGGAGCGGAGGCCTCCGCCGCGCACTTTCAACGTCTGAACGACACTGGTGCTACGCCTTAAAAAAATATGTTGGAGTTGTTGATCAATACACCCGGCTTTGTGCGCGCGGTGCCCGCCACCCGACCACCGGCTCCGAAGCACCCTCCGAAGGACGCCCAAAGCACTGCCTCAAAGGTGGCCGCAATGTTATGCAGCAGAGCGCCGACTGTCAAGAGCGCGGTCAAAACTTCGCTTCAGAAAGTTGTGAGCGGGAGGATGTCGACTCGGAGTCCCGCCTGGAGCCGTTCGCGGAAGCCCAGCACGCCGTGGCGTGGGACAACTCTCCGGGATTCTTTGCTGCTCCATCCCGGCAACGGTAAAAGGGGCCGTCGCTGCAAACTCCAGGCTAAGATCAGGATGACGCTCACGCGATTGGGTTCTTCAGTTCATGCGAGGTCTTTTCTACGCATCGCACGAGTTACTCGGACGGGCAGACGTACAGGCCCTAAAGTACAAAATGTTTGCTTCTGGTAAACCACCTGCACAACGAAGTTCCGTCAGCGGGTAGACTTCCGACTGATTCTGTTGGAGATCAAGGCGGCGTAGACATATTTGCGCGCGACGTGCCGGTGTGAATGCTGGCTGCGCATTTCTTTTTTATTTCACTTATGAGGTACTTTACATTACCGCGAATCAATCTTAGGATTTGTTCCTTCCCTGCTGTAACATCGTTTTAACAGAGACGCTGGTTGCCGATTCTAGAGAAAGCGGCGCAGAGTGCGCGCAGTCGATAAATCATGAAGGTAAAGAAAACAATTCTCTGCGTCGATGACCACGAACAATCGCTCTCGATTCGAAAATTGATCCTGGAAACCAGGGGCTACCGGGTGATTGCCTGTCTCAGTGGGGAGCAGGCGCTTGCGGCATTTAACGAGGGCGGGGTGGATCTGGTGCTTACCGACCTGATCATGCCCGGCATGAGCGGTAACGATCTGGTGGAACGAATCAAGCAACTCTCCCCGATCACCCCGGTTATTCTTTTCTCCGGCCAAGTCAAGATCTACGATCAAAACACGCTCGCCGATATCTTTTTGCCCAAGGGAATGTATTCCCCGGCAGAACTGATGGAGCGAATCCGCCTGCTCCTGATTCGCAAGCGCGGTCCCAAGCGCGCCACCCTCATGGAAGCGACCGCATTAAAGAGTGCCAGCGGCAGCTAAGGTTCTCGCTGCGGTGCTTGGCGGCGATCAAGTGTAGAATCAGAGATTCATGCCTGCCATCATTGAAGTAGACAACGTATACAAAACCTTCCGCGTGGGCAAAGTTGAAGTGCAGGCCGTGCGCGGCGTCTCGCTGACCATCCAGCGCGGAGAGTTCGTGTCCCTCGTGGGTCCATCGGGCAGCGGCAAGTCGACGTTGTTCTACATCCTTGGCGGGCTCACGCAAGTCGATTCCGGGCAGGTGATAATTGATGGCGTGAACTTCTCGAAGCTCTCTGACGCCGAGCGAACGCGCATGCGCAAGAGTAAGATTGGCTTCGTTTTCCAGAAGTTCAACCTGCTGCCCACGCTCCACGCTCGCGGCAATATCGACATTGCGCGCGAAATCAGCGGGAGCCCCGCCGGCGACAAGGCCTACTTCGATCACGTCACCTCTCTGCTCGGGATCGACAAGCGGCTTAACCACCGGCCTTCGGAGTTGAGCGGTGGTGAACAACAGCGGGTGGCGCTCGCCCGCGCCCTTATCAATAAGCCGACCATCGTGCTCGCCGATGAACCTACGGGCAACCTCGATACCAAAAACTCTGAAATCGTACTTGCGATGTTGCGCCGCTCCAACCAGGACCTCGGGCAAACCGTGTTGATGATTACCCATAACCCCGAAGCGGCAGCTTTCGGCGACCGCATTCTGCACATGCGCGACGGCCAAATGGTGGATGCCACCCAGGACCCGCAGTGGGCTCCGGTCATTCGCTAGGGTTTTAACATCCGCGGTGAAAGATACAGAGTCTCTGGTGCGCCAAGACTGGCCCTGGAGTTGGCAGAGGTTTGACGCTCGGTTGCACGCCCCGCTATAATCGAGCACGTCGGGCGGGAGTAACTCAGTGGTAGAGTGCGACCTTGCCAAGGTCGAAGTCGCGGGTTCAAATCCCGTCTCCCGCTCCATCGTTTCTTGTACTTACCTCAGTTCTGCATCTTCCATTCATTCGCATTAGCGCACATCGAGAGTTTGCAGCGTGTTTTGTCTCGGGCGGGCACTCTGGCACATGCTTGTCAGGAACAGAACAGATCTAATTAGTGAGCCGCGATTTCGCAGACCCGGTTGCTGGCGCACGCTTATCTGCATCTATAAGTCTGACTGATAGTTGCTTCGCCCCGGTGGACCGCCGGAGGCCGGCGCTGCTGTCTGGGTTGAAGTTAAGGGCAGAGCGGCGACGGGCTACTCTTTTGGAAGCAGTTTATGGACAGGCAGATACTGGATGCATTTCGCGCTGCGCTCGGCCCAAGTGGCCTGATTACCGATCCAACCCAGCTGAAGACCTATGAGTGCGATGGCCTGACCAATTTCCGCGTGCTGCCCTCGGCCGTTCTGCTGCCTGAAACGAGCGAGCAGGTTCAGGCGGTGCTTCGCATCTGCCATCAGTACAAGATTCCTTTTGTCGCTCGCGGCTCCGGAACCGGTTTGAGCGGTGGAGCGCTGCCGGTGGCCAACGGCGTAGTGCTCAGCCTGGCGCGCATGAGTCGGACTCTTGAGGTTGACATCCCGAACCAGCGGGTCACGGTCGAGCCGGGAGCCATCAACGCATTTATCACGCAGCAGGTCGCTCCCTTTGGCTACTTCTATGCGCCCGATCCATCTTCGCAGCAGGTGTGCTCCATCGGAGGCAATGTGGCGGAGAACTCCGGCGGCGCGCACTGTCTGAAGTACGGATTTACCACGACGCACGTACTGGGAATGGATGTAGTGCTGCCCGATGGCGAACTGGTGCACCTGGGCAGCTCGACGCTCGACGCGCCCGGCTATGATCTGGCCGGCGTGTTTGTCGGATCGGAGGGCACGCTGGGCGTGGTGACGCGAATTATTTTGCGGATCGTCAAGCGTCCGGAGGTCATTACCACTCTGCTGGCCGCCTTCAACTCGACCAACGAAGCCGGCGAAGCGGTGAGCGAAATCATTGCCTCAGGCGTTTTGCCGGCGGCCATCGAGATGATGGACAACCTCGCCATTCAGGCGGCCGAAGCCAGCGTGCATGCGGGGTATCCCAACTGCGGTGGACTGCTGCTGGTGGAGCTTGACGGCACGGCGACCGAGGTGGCGACCCTGATGCAACAGATGAACGACATTTGCAAGCGCTGCGGCGCCTGGGAGATACGGCTGGCGCACTCGGAGGCCGAGCGCATGGTGGTGTGGAAGGGCCGCAAGGCGGCGTTCGCCGCCATGGGAAGGATTTCGCCGAATTATATTGTGCAGGACGGAGTCGTCCCCCGAACCGCGCTGCCGCACCTGATGAATGAGATCGCGCGGCTCAGCCGGGAATCGGGGCTGCGGGTCGCCAATGTCTTCCATGCGGGCGATGGCAATCTGCACCCTCTGGTGCTCTACGATCGCCGCATCGCCGGGCAGGAACACCTTGCCGAGCAGGTCGCGGGTGACATCCTGCGGCTCTGCATCAAGGCAGGCGGCTCGATCACCGGCGAGCATGGCGTGGGCGAGGAAAAGAAGATGTTCATGGGGGAGATGTTCGCCGAACCCGATCTCGATACGATGCAGCTAGTTCGTTGCGCCTTCGATCCCGAGCACCTGGCCAACCCCGGCAAGGTGTTTCCGCGGCTTCGCCTGTGCGCTGAAAAAACCGGGCCGTATACACCTCATCCGTTGGAGTTGGCCGGAGTGGCGGAGTTCTTCTAATGGCAGGAATTTCAACTCCTTCGCGGCAAATCCCCTGGAACGAACTGGAGAGCATAACCTCTGTCGCTAAGGCCACGGAAGCGGATGCTATCTGCGGCCGCGTGCCAAAGCTTGTGGTTGAGCCTGCGACCGCCGAGCAGGTCGCCGCGGTTCTGCGCTGGGCCAACGAGAACTCGGTTGCGCTGGCCGCGCGCGGTAATGGTACAAAACTTGGCTGGGGCGCACCCCCCCGCTCGCTCGATGTTGTGCTTTCGATGCGCAAGTTGAATCGCGTGATCGAGCACGCATGGGGCGACATGACGGCCACGGTTGAGCCGGGCTGCAGCGTGGCCGATCTCGAACGCACACTGGCGGAGCATGGCCAGCGACTGGCAGTCGAACCGCTCTTCGCTGAGCAGGCCACCGTCGGAGGAGTCGTCGCCACCAACGACAACGGTGCTTTGCGTGTGCGCTTCGGCTCGTTGCGCGACCTCATTATCGGCGTCACCCTGGCGCTTCCCGACGGAGCCCTGGCGCGCAGCGGCGGAAAAGTAGTTAAGAATGTTGCCGGATATGACCTGCCAAAGCTGGCGACAGGCTCGCTGGGGACGCTGGGCATCATCACGCAGGCCATTTTCCGGCTGCATCCGCTGCCGCAGACGGCACGGACGCTCAGCTTCCAGTTTGAAACCCTCGCGGCGGCGAACCAAGCGGCTTTGGCGCTGCTCGATTCTGTGCTCACCTTTACCGGCTTGCAGCTGCGCTCGTCGGGTCCGTCACTGTGCACGCTCGATGTCCGCTTTGAGGGCATCGCGAACGCAGTCGAGGATCAGGGTCTTCGGGCTGGGCGCATCATCGGTAACCTGTTGGGCGTCTCCGGAGGCAATTTGCTGCCGGCCGAAGTCGGGCAATGGCAAAGCTCGACCGCGCTCTGGGACGGGGCTCCGGGCTCAATCTGCCGCTTCTCGGTGCTGCCTACCGAAATTGCATCTTTTCTTGATCGCGCGCAGTCGCTGGCAGAGCCACTGGCGGTTCGAACACGTGCCGTGGCGCAGGCGGTTGGCGTTGGCCTGCTGCGCTTCGACGGTCCGGTAGATGCGTTGCTGCCCACCATTCGGGAGCTGCGGCAGTTAGCCGCCGTCCGGCATGGTTCCGTCGTGGTGCTGCACGCCTCCGATGAGTTGCGCAGCCAGCTTGACCCCTGGGGCGAGGTGGGCACGGCGCTTGGCACCATGCGCCGCATGAAACAGCAGTTCGATCCCAAAGGCATTCTCAACACCGGCCGATTCGTGGGAGGGATTTGATGAGCCAGCTGAATCGCTTGAGCGAACGTCTATGCCGTGCGGGATATTTCAGAATGTCATCCTGAGCGAAGCGAAGGATCTATGTATTACAAAGCAGCACAAATCCAATACATAGATTCTTCGTTCGCTGTGCTCTCTCAGAATGACACTTCAAAGGATTATTGCGCGATCCACCGGGACGCGACACCAGGCGAGGAATTTTGATGAGTCAACCAAACAACTTGGACGCCACATCTGCCCCAACCTCCGCGACTGCGGCGCGCGCCGGAGAGCCCATCGAGTTGGGAAGCGCTGGCTTGGCCTCGCCCGAGCCTGCCGGCGGCGTGCCGGCAAACTGCAAGGTCTTCGATAGGCATCACCCGCCCCAGGAGAAGCTGATCAACGACTGCGTTCACTGCGGCTTCTGCCTGCCCACTTGCCCCACGTATCTTCTCTGGCGCGAAGAGATGGACTCGCCGCGCGGCCGCATTTACCTGATGAAGATGGGTCTGGAGGGCGATGTCGAGCGCATGGACCAGACCTACGTGCAGCACTTTGACCAGTGTCTTGGGTGCATGGCGTGCGTGTCGGCGTGCCCTTCGGGAGTAAAGTACGACCGGCTGATCGAGTCGACCCGTGCGCAGGTGGAACGCCACTATCCGCGACCGCTGGCCGACCGCCTGTTTCGCTGGCTGATCTTTTCTCTGTTCCCGCATCCGGCGCGCTTGCGGGCCATGCTGCTGCCGATGTGGTTTTATCAGCGCTCCGGTCTGCGCTGGCTGCTGCGCCGGAGCGGCCTATTGCGATTGCTCCCAGAAAGGCTGCAAGCGATGGAGGCCCTGCTGCCCGAGGTCTCGCTGAAATCCGCGTTCAGCAATTTGCCGATTCGGGTAAAGCCACAAGGCACGCCGCGTTTGAAGGTCGGTCTTATCCTGGGATGCGTGCAGCGCGTGTTTTTCGACGATGTGAATCTGGCCACGGCGCGCGTGCTCGCCGCCGAAGGTTGCGAAGTGGTGATCCCGCGAGGGCAGGGCTGTTGCGGCGCTTTGGGCATGCATGCGGGCAGAGAACGGGAAGCCCTGAATCTGGCGCGCAAGATGATTCGGGTCTTCGAGCGCGAGAAGGTTGACGTGATCGCGGTGAATGCCGCTGGCTGCGGTTCCAACCTCAAAGATTACGGCGAACTGCTGGCCGACGATCGGCTCTATGCCGAGCGCGCCCGCCAGTTTTCCGCAAAGTGCAAGGATGTGACGGTGGTGCTGGCCGGACTGGAGCCGCGCGCCCAGCGTCATCCGGTGCCGCTGCGCGTTGCCTATCACGACTCGTGCCATTTGCAGCACGCCATCGGCGTTCGCTCCGAGCCCCGGAAACTGCTCGCCGGCATTCCGAATCTGGAGATTCAGGAAATCGCCGAAGCCGCCATCTGCTGCGGCTCCGCAGGCATTTACAACCTCGTGCAACCGGGCACCGCCGCCGAGCTGGGCGAGCGCAAGGCGCGTAACATTGTCGCCACCAATGCCGAACTCGTCGTCTCCGGCAACCCCGGATGCCAACTCCAATTGCGCGCTTCGCTGCGCAAACTCGGACACGAAATTCCAACCATGCACACCATTCAGTTGCTCGATGCTTCCATCTCCGGCAGCGCGCCGGCTTGGAAGGTGAATGGCGGGAGCCGGCGGCGCGGCAAGAAAGGCTAGAGTAGAGCGGTTCTATTGTTGGTGCGTCCTCCAAAGACACCCAGAGCGGTGTGCTTTAGCGGGAATGCGGGCTCCTTCACGCCGCCCTGCCGCGCAGCCGCAACTGCTGCGCCGGGGTGAAGGCGTGGGTGCGAATCAGACCGGTGCTGATCAGGCATGTCAAGCCCGAGGCGGCAAACATCATGGCGATCACCACGAACTGATACACCGCCGCATAGAGCGGAGGCGAGCCGGAAAGCAGCATGCCGGTCATCAGTCCCGGAATCCAGACGATGCCCAAGGTGCGCAGGTTGTTGAGAGGCGGAATGAGGCTGGCGCGGTAAGAGATTTGCACGAAGCGCGCCACCGCCGATTGCGGCGATGCGCCCAGCGCCAGCGCCGATTCGATTTCGCCCACGTGCGACTCCACTTCGGCGCGGAAGCGGTCGAGCGCCAGCGCGTTGGCATTCATGGCGCTCGCGATCAGCATGCTTCCGACCGGCACCAGGGCGGTAATCGTGTGTTGAATTACTCCGGTCAGAACCATGATCGCGATCACCAGGCCGGCGCCAACGGCGATGGCGCAAAGCGAGCTCTGAAAGGCTCCGGGGATGGACTTGGCGCGCCGCGCCGAAGTTGCCGCGGCAACCACAATCATTAACGCCAGGATTATGCCGCTGGTCCAGCGCGGTCCGCGCAACAGCACGATGAAGACGAAGCCAACGGCGATGACCTGCCCAAGCCCGCGTACGAGTGCGATCAGGGTTTCGCGTTCGACATGAATCTGGCGGCGGCGTGCCAGCAGCATGGCGACAATGACCATGACTGCGGCCAACGCGGCCTGCGCCAAGCCAAGCAGCAAATGATTGCTAAGGTTGCCGTTCAGCACCAAGCACCTCCCGGGTTAATCCCGTGCGCACGAGCCGGCCGGAGCTGAGCAGCGCCACCCGTGCGGCCATTCTGCCTGCCTGTTGCAGATCGTGGGTCACGATGACGCACGTCAGCCGGCGGCTTGCGACCACGGCAGAAATAAGGTTTTCGATTCCAAGTTTGGAATCCTCGTCGAGCGCCGAGGTGGGCTCGTCCAGCAGCAACACCGCCGGGGAGTTGGCGAGCGCGCGGGCAAGGGCTACTCGCTGGGCCTCGCCGCCGGAAAGATTGTGGATCTCGCGATTGGAGAACCCATCGAGGCCGACCTGTGCCAGCAAATCGCCGACCGCTTGCTCGGAGAGCGGTTCGTCTCGTTGGGCGGGGCCGAAGCGGACATTTTCCGCTACCGTGCCGGGGAAAAGAAACGCCGTTTGCATCACCATGCCCATCCGTCGGCGCAGTTCGGCGGGAGCCAATGTGCGATAGTCCTGGCCCGCGAAGTAAACGGTTCCGCTGGTCGGCTCGTCCAGCCGGTTCAACAGGCGAAGCAGAGATGATTTGCCGGAGCCGCTCGGTCCGACGATGGCCACAACCTCGCCCTCGGCGACTTCCAGATTGATATCGTCGACGATGCGCTTGCCTTCAACTTCGCGCCCAAGATGTTCGGTGCGGATGATCATTGGAAGAGCAATTCCACAGTCGCTATACGCTCAGGTATCACGGCCGGGCTCAGATTTCACCCCGGCAAACGTCAAAGCGTTTGCTGGGACCCCGTTCGCCCGGCTGCTTCGCGAAGGTATACCTTTCGCGAGTCCGGGTCAGCCGTTCTCTACTTGCGACCTTCTCCATTGCCAACGACTAGCAACTCGAACTTGCCCGGCACCAGTTGCCGGCGGTCGGTGGCGCTGGGCTGCACTTCACCGGCAGGCAGCAGGAAAGAGCGCGTCGCTTCGTCGAAGGCAACAGTGCGCGCACTGGGTTGCGTGGTAACCGTCTGCGCAGCCTCGAACTTTCCCGGGGTTGTCTCTCTGACCACCGTCAACGTGCCTTCGCCGTTGGCACTCACAGCTACCCCGGCGGCGGTGTCAAAGGCAACTCCGTCACAGCGTTTCCCGATAGGCACGGTCGCGAGCAATTTGCCGCTGGAGATTTCCACGATCGCCATTTTGGCGTTACCACAACCCGCGAATAGCCGGCCCTTCTCGAGATCGATTGCCAGACCGGTTGGCGCTTCGCAGGGCGCGAGCGGCCACTGCGCGGTGATGTTCATGGTATGCGCGTCGATGCGGGTAATTGCACTTTTGTCCACGAGGTTGACGTAAATCTGCCCATGCGGATCGAGCACGGCAAACTCCGGTTTGCCCGGAAGGGCAATGGTCCGCACCGGAGCCAGGCTGGTGGCATCGAGCACGCTGGCGCTGTTGTCGCCGCCGTTGAAGGCCCAGATGCGCTTCCATCTTGGGTCATAGACGATGGCATCGGGATTCTTCCCGGCGGCAATATCCGTGATTCGCTTCAGCGCGCCCAAATGGAATGCCACGACCTTGCCCTGGCCCCCGCTGGAGATGAAACCTCGGTTCAGGTCAGTGGCCAGCGCCACTCCATGCACGCGTTCCATGCCGCCAATTTCGTCGATCAGCTTTCCGGAATCGGCGTCCACCACCATGACGCGATCTGAGCGCGCGATGTAAACCCGGCGCGCATGTGAATCGACCGCAAGGTAATCCCAGCCCCCGGCGCCGCCGAGAGGGTATCGCCTGGTGACCTCGTAAGACGCCGTGACCGCAACCTGTGCAAAGGAGAGTGCAAGCGGGATCATCGCCACGCTAAGCAGGACAGCCATGCGGACCAGGTGACCATGTCTTAAGCAAAGATCAAATTTCTTGGCAAGCCGATGGATTCCACCTGTCGCGCAGCCCGTACCCAGGCTTGAAGATTTCTGTGGCATCGGCGCAGACCTTTCTCCGGTCATCCGGCTGGTGCGAGGGCGTGCGCGAGATCAGATTCCTCCGCCCATGCTCACGTATTCGGAAAGCGATTTCTGCTCGCTGCGGTATTGTTCGCGCTCTTCGTCCTCGGTATCCAGAGCGCGGATGGTGTCCAATTCGCGAGCGGCCTGGACGACTTGGCCATCCAGGTGTTCAAGCCGCTCTTCGAGCTGCTTCACTTCCTTTGCCAGCGCAATGATCACGTTCGACAATGGATCTTGCACATCGTGCGGGTCAGTAATCAGCACGCGCTTGCCCTCACGGTAGATGATGTGGGCAGGGTTGCCGACAACGGTGGAATCGGGCGGAACATCGCGCAACACTACCGAACCGGCGCCGACACGCGAGTGCTCGCCAATAACGATGTTGCCAAGGACGTTGGCGCTATTGCCCACAAAGACGCCGTCGCGCAGCGTGGGATGCCGCTTGCCTTTCTCCTTGCCAGTGCCACCCAGGGTTACGTTCTGGTAGAGAGTGACGTCGTCGCCGATAATCGTAGTCTCGCCGACGACCACGCCCATGCCATGATCGATGAACAGGCGCCGCCCGATCTGCGCTCCGGGGTGAATCTCAATGCCGGTCCAGAAACGCGCTACTTGCGAACAAAAACGCGCCAGAAACTTGCGGTCGTTCTTCCATAGCCAGTGGTTCAGCCGATGGAACCAGACGGCATGCAAGCCGGGATAGCAGAACAGCACACTGAACGTAGAGGTCGCGGCCGGATCGCGATCGAAGACCGATTGGATATCCTCGCGGATGGTCTCGAAAAATCCCATATTCTAGTTTAACTCGTCCAGATCTGTTTGTGAGTGAAGCGGACCAAGAGCGCGCTTAACCCGTTACCGGGGACCCCGGCTGCGCGCAGAACGACACTCGTGAAACGGCAGTATCCTTCGCTTCTCTACCTCGGGGTGCCCTTTCGGTCTTTTTCCGCTTGCAAGGCTCTCTTCGCCGCTTGCAGCTGTTTGCGTGCCGCGGCATCCACGGTCGGGTAAGCGAGCTTCATTTCCTTCAGGGCGTCAACGACCGCGAAGGAAACCACCATTCGCGCAAACCACTTGTGGTCGGCAGGAACGACGAACCAAGGCGCATGCCGCGCCGCAGTGTGGCGAATCATACTCTCGTAAGCATGCTGGTAATCATCCCAGCACTGCCGCTCGCGGACGTCGGCGGCGGAAAACTTCCAATTCTTTTCCGGCTCCTCCAGACGCTGCAGAAAGCGCGCTCTCTGTTCCTGCTTCGAAAGGTGCAGGAAGAACTTACGCACGGCAATCCCGTTGCGCGTGAGGTAGCGCTCGAAGGCGACGATGTCTTCGAAGCGCTGCTTCCAGATGTTCTTGCCGATCAGTTCGTCGGGGATACGCTCTTTCTGCAACAGCTCGGGATGCACGCGCACCACTAGCACTTCCTCGTAATAGGAACGATTGAAGATGCCAATCTGCCCGCGCCGCGGAAGGCAACGCGAGGTGCGCCAAAAAATATCGTGATCGAGTTCCTCGGTCGAAGGCGCTTTGAAGGAGAACACCTGGCAGCCCTGTGGATTCACCCCGCTCATGACGTGCTTGATGGTGCCGTCCTTGCCAGCGGCATCCATCGCCTGGAAGATCAGCAACAATGCCCGACGATCCTGGGCATAGAGTTTGTCCTGCAATTCGGTCAACTGCTGCGTCTGCTGCTGCTGCAAGTGCTGTGCATCAGGCTTGAAGTCCGCATCAAAGCCGCCGGTGTCGCCGGGCGAGTAATCAGCTAGATCAAACCCTTTGCCGCGGTCGACGCGGTATCGCTTCAGAATCTGCTCGATTTTCTTTTCCGAGTCCATGCCAGATCCGTTCCTTGATTCGCAGGCCGCTACGTTGCCGCCGAGTGCGAGCGCCAGATCACCGTGCACGTCACAATCGCGCAGGCGAGCATGATTGCCCGGATGCCGGCTTCGGCATGCAGTGATGTATCACCGAACAGCGCCCGCAACAGCCCGGTTCCGGCGCTCGTCGCGCAGAATGCGAAGTAGAGCTTTTCGCGGGGTGCAGCCGACAGGCGAATCAACCACACCAGGATGCTCGTTACCAGCAGGTAAACTGCCGTGATCGCCAGCGATGGAGCAAGATGCGATTGCCGGGCCATCGCCATGCTCAAAGGCGTAATCGCGGGTGAGCCGGAAAGACCGGCAAGCGCCACGAAGAAAAAAAACACCGCGTGCACAAGTGCGATGACGGCGCGCTTACGATTTGTCAATACAGAATAGCGATTCATGAGACAGCCGACGCTCAACCGTTGGACCCCCACATGAGAGCAGATTCAGAGTCAGTGTATCCGGCACGATCATCGCCGGTCTGAATGTCACCCCAGCAAAACGCAAATGCGGCGTTCGCCGGGGACCCCGAAAGCCCGGCTACTTTACGGGACACACCTTCCGCGAATCCGGTCTAGCCCAACTGCGGCGCAAATGTGGACCACTGGGCCGCTCGCATAGTGTAGCCCGAAGGCGCCACCCAGCGCCACGAAGCTGCTCTACCCGAAGAAGCCGAATGGGAGCGGGGTTCCGCCGTGTGCTGCCGCCGGTGACCGAAATGGAACCGGCCGTGAAGCCAAGTCGCCCCTCGCATCCAACTTCGGAAGTACAATTGTCGGTGCACATGACTGCCCTTTTCCCAACTTTCGAGTTCCACGTTTCCAGGGACGCACGTGACCGGTACCAGTTCGGAGAGGAGTTGTTCTCCGTCACCGGCAATGTGATTTTCGCCAACCTTGCGGCCAGCCGGCAATTCGCGCAACGCATGAACCTGGTGCGAGATGCGGCGCAGCATCCGGAGCTAGCGGTTAATCCAGGCGAACTCAACGCCATGGCACTCATCGACGAAGTGCTGCACGTGGTGATGGCACTCTATCGACAGCAGCGCGATCCCCACGGCTTGATTGAAGCTCTGGCCTGGTTCGAGGCGCGATTGGGACGCGAAGCGCTCGGCCGGACGCTGCTGGCGTTTGCCGATGAATTCCCTACGGTTGCGGTTTACCGCGGCCGGCAGGGCGCGCCGGAATGGCTTGAAGAGTCTACGGGCGGGGTTCCCAATCGGGCAGTTGCCTTGGAAGAGCTGATGATGCTCTGGCTGGCCAACCTGAATCCCGCATTCCGGAGATTCTCCGAGCTGTTTGCCGATGAAGATCTCGCCAAGTCGACGGCCTACAAGCAACTCACGGCGGGACTGCGCGCGTACTTTGAAACGCGTCCGCGCTTCGGTCCGGAAAATCAGAATCTGGTGGATCTGCTGCGCGCGCCGGCGCTGGCTTCTCCCGACTCGCTGGAGGGACAGATCGCATTCATCCGCGAGCGCTGGAGCCCGCTGTTGGGCGACTTGGTGCGACGCCTGCTGGCCGCACTCGATGTGCTGAAAGAAGAGCAGACTGCCATCTGGCTGCGCTTCCATCCGCCCACGCCGCACGGCGGCATGGGACCGAGGTTCGGTGATTCCAGCACGGCTGCCGTCCCTTACTTCGGCGGCAAGGAATTCGAATACGAGCGCTTCAGCGCCGACGTGGACTGGATGCCCCGCACGGTGATGATCGCCAAGAGCATCTATGTCTGGCTCGACCAGCTCGGCAAGTCATACCGGCGTCCGATTCATACTCTCGATCAGGTTCCGGACCAGGAGTTAGACATCATGGCCCGCCGTGGCTTCAATGCCCTGTGGCTGATTGGAGTTTGGGAGCGTAGCCGGGCCTCGCAGGTCATTAAGCGGCTGACCGGAAATCCCGAAGCTGCTGCCTCCGCCTACTCGCTCGACGATTACACCATTGCTCAAGATCTCGGCGGCGAATCCGCTTATGTAAACCTGCGCGATCGTGCGGCCTCGCGCGGCATTCGCCTCGCTAGCGATATGGTCCCCAATCACATGGGAATCGATTCGCGCTGGGTCATTCAACATCCAGATTGGTTTGTGCAGTTGCCTTATCCGCCGTTCCCGGCATACAGCTTTGAGGGTCCCGACCTGTCGACCGACGGGCGCGTGGAGATCAAGATCGAAGATCACTATTACGATCGCAGCGATGCCGCCGTGGTCTTCCGGCGCGGGGACCGCTGGAGCGGCGAGAAGCGCTACGTCTACCACGGAAATGATGGCACCAGCTTCCCGTGGAATGACACCGCGCAGCTCAACTACCTCAAGCCGGAGGTGCGCGAAGCAGTCATTCAGACCATCCTGCACGTCGCCCGATTGTTTCCCATCATTCGCTTCGACGCCGCCATGACCCTCACCAAGCAGCATTACCAGCGGCTTTGGTTTCCGGTTCCCGGCACCGGCGGCGCCATTCCGTCGCGCTCCGAGTACGGGCTCACCAAGCAGGAGTTCGATGCGGCCATGCCAGTCGAGTTCTGGCGTGAGCTGGTGGATCGCGTCGCCGCCGAGGTTCCCGGAACCCTGCTGCTGGCTGAGGCTTTCTGGCTGCTGGAGGGTTATTTTGTGCGCACCCTCGGCATGCACCGCGTCTACAACAGCGCCTTCATGAACATGCTGCGCGACGAAGAGAACGCCAACTACCGCAGCGTAATCAAAAATACGCTGGAATTCGACCCCGAGGTGCTCAAGCGCTACGTCAATTTCATGAATAACCCCGACGAGCGCACAGCGGTCGACCAATTCGGCAAGGGCGATAAGTATTTCGGGGTTTGCACCATGATGGCCACCCTCCCCGGGCTGCCCATGTTTGGCCATGGCCAGATTGAAGGTTTTACCGAGCGCTACGGCATGGAGTATCGGCGCGCTTATCATGCTGAACTACCCGACGAGTGGCTGGTGGCGCGCCATGAGCGCGAAATCTCTCCCCTGCTGCACCGGCGCGCCTTGTTCGCCGACGTGAAAGAGTTTCTGTTGTACGACTTTTACACCGACGAAGGCAGAGTGAACGAAGATGTCTTCGCCTACTCCAACCGGCTCGGCGATCAGCGGACACTGGTGGTCTACAACAATCGCTATTCCGATACGCGAGGCTGGATCAGGGTCTCTTGCGCTTGCGCGGAAAAGAATCCGGACGGCAGCAAGCGGCTCCGCCAGCGAACCCTGGGTGAAGGGTTTGACCTGAAGAACGAAGCGTCAATGTTTGCCGCCTGCCGCGACGCCGTCACCGGACTTGAATACCTGCATCACGCCGGAAGCATGTGCGAAAAGGGGCTGCGCATCGAGTTGGGCGCCTATCAGCATCACGTTTTTCTCGATTGGCGCGATCTTCGCGAAGACGCCACGCATCCCTGGGCGGAGCTATGCGAAATGCTCGGCGGCCGCGGCGTCGCCAGCCTGGACGATGCCTTGCGCGACCTGCGCCTGAAGCCCGTGCACGATGCCCTGCGGGCGCTGCTTACCCCTGAAGCCGCCGAACATCTCGCGGCAGTCGCCGCAGGGACTTCCCGCAATCGTGATGCGAAACTCGTGACTCCGGCGCAACGGCTCGGGACCCCGGCGCGCGCCGTAGTTGCGCGGGTTGAGGCAGAACACCTGCGGGCGTTGCTGGAGCACGTGCAAGCATTGCTAGGAGCAGAAGAATACGCCCACCTGCGGCGCGTGCCGGTGCCGGATTGGCGGCAGCACCTCGACAGTGTGCTGGAATCCTTCGAGCGACAATTAGGAGCGGCCGTCCGCATCCCCGAATTGGAACGCCAGTTTACGGTTAGCTGGCCGGCAGCGGCCAAGGCAGTCCTGCCGACGCGGGAGACCCCGAGCGAGACGGCCATCGCTATCTGGGGCACAGTGTTGGCATGGTCCGTCATGCATGCCATTGGGACTTTCCTGCGTCCGGCTGATCCTAACCGCGGAGCCGCCCGAGCCTTCGAGGCGTTGCGCTTGCGCGAACCTATGGCCGAAGCCTTCCGCGAACTTGGATGGCATGACGAAAAGCGCTGGCAGGCCGCCGCGCGGGTGCGAGCCAGCTTTGCGCATGCCTACGCCGATGACGGAGCGCGTTCCACCCCAGCGCGCGCAAACACAGCGCGTGCTGGGGACCCCGGCGTCCCGGCAGTTTCAGCGTCCGAGGCTGTGCCTGCCACAAGAAAACCAACTGTCCCGGCAGCCGGCGGCCCCATCAGTTGGCTGCACGATCCCGATGTTGCGTGGTTGATTGGCGTGCATCGCTACCAGGACGAACAATACTTCGTCAAGGAACCGTTCGAACGCTTTCTCTGGTGGATGACACTGCCCGCGCTGCTGCGGATGGCCGAAGATTCAAGTACCGCCAAGGAAGCCGTGGGCCTGCTGGAGCGGCAGCTTGAGCGTTCTTTGTGGGCAGCATCGGAGGCCGGCTACCGGGTCGAAGCGTTACTGGCGATGCCAGGGGGGAGTGACAAATGATATCGCGGGCCCGCCGGCACGCGGCCATCAAGCCGCCTATCGTGCGCGGGGCGGCGTGGCTTGCGAATCAAGGGGTAGAAGCGGTATTGGCGGAAATCAACTCTTCGATCTTGGTCTTTACTTCGCTTAGCTGCCTGGTTTTCGCCAGCCATGCCGCAATGTCAGGACTGTCGATTCTCCCGCCAGAACCCGAGTAGATCACGACAGGAACGCTGGGCTTAAGTTGTCTGGCGCATGCCGCGACCTCAAGTCCTGTCATTCCCGGCATTTCATAATCCGTCAGGATTACATCCACTTGTTCCCGTTCCAATAATTCCAGCCCCGCACGGCCATTACTCGCCGCGAGAACCTCAAAACCCGCTGCCTCGAAATAATCCCGCTCGCTCTCGACAGCCAACTCCAAATCATCGATCAGCAGAATCGTGGGCATGGCGGAAGGATATACCGAATCTAAGCAAGCGCAAGTCTTTTCTTCTGTGTGTTTTAAGCCTTATGAATCAAGGTAAGCGCGGAGCGAGTATCGGCGCATTCGCGGATTTCATCTTGCCGGCTCCCCTTCGGCTCAGAACGAAATGGAGGGAAGAAATGCCCCTGCGGGTTCGTTGTACAAACCCGTGCTCATCAGGTTCATCGATTGGGTGATTCGCAAGCCATTTTCCAGGCACCAGTGGAACAAGGACGCATTACGGGTCGGCACCAGAATTCCAGGTCCGGTGAATTGCTGTGCATGGCCAATCAGCGCCTGAATATCCAGATTGGTCTCGCCCACGGCGTGTCCGAAGAAACCGAGGTCGGTGGCGTATCCGGTGAGGCCGCCACTGCGCTCCACCACCATGGCAATGCCTTCGTGAATCGCGTCCACGACTTCACCCGCACGGTCGTGCCCATGGATTTTGTGGCACAGCTCATTGCAGCCCTGCAAGTCTTTGGAGCCCGCCTTGCGGACCCGAACTCCGGAAAATGCCTTGTGCAGCGGCGCTCCCTGAAACACCGCCAGGGGCTCGCGCACCACGAAGCCTAGACCGGCATAAAGCGCGAGTGAGCGGTTGTGAAACGCCGCCTGCACTAAACGCACTCCGGCAAAACGCCTTTGCGCCGCCCTTTGCATGACCGCCTGCATCAGCGTACGTCCAACGGTGCGGTTCTGGGTCGCGGGGGCTACCGTAATTGGTCCAATGCCGGCCACGTTCATGCTTCTCTCGTCCAGACAATTGCTCCCCACCAGCTCTCCCTCCAGCTCCGCAACGATGCAGTAGAAGCCCGGGTGAGAGAACATGAACGTCAGTACCTGAATGGCGGCGTCAACTCCTGGGAAATCAGGCGGAAAGCCATGCCGGTTGCTGATTTCGGTGAACGCGTCGAAACAGATCCGGGCGCAGGCGTCCACATCCGCGACAGTGGCCCGGCGGACGGAAACCGAGGCCGGCGAGGGTGAAACAAAAATCCGATCAGTTGCCATCAAGCTTCCTCCACGATTGGGAAACGCTGGATCCGCGGCCGGAACTCAGGCCACTTTCGCGTCTGCGGAAAACCAGGCGTTTAGATGAGATGAAACCATAAGCCCGAAAAGCTCTACCAGAGCCACTTACCGGGTGAGTGCCCGAACCTAATGTCATCTCATTTTCTTATCGTGCGATTACAACTATTAGGTTGACTAATGTGCTTCAGAGCCGGATAAGGGAGTTTCAGGTTTGTCGCTTTTTTACCGTCATATTCCACAAGAGGACTATTAACTTGAACTCCCTCCATCAACCTACCGCCAGCTATTCAAAAGGTCCGGATTGTACCGAGTTGTTGAACCTATGCGTCGGCCAAGCGCTGGATCGCTCCACCGAACGCTTTCCCGACGGATTGGCACTTGTGATGCGGCATACCGGCGAGCGGTTTACTTGGAGGCAGCTTCACCGGGAGGTGGAAAAACTCTCTCGGGGGTTGATGGGGCTGGGCGTCGAAAAGGGCCAGCGGGTCGGTATGTGGGCCACCAACTGCACGGAATGGGTGCTGGCGCAGTTTGCCACCGCCAAGATCGGCGCCATTCTGGTCAACCTAAACCCGCGCTATCGGGCGCACGAGCTGGAATACGCGCTACGGCAATCGGAATGCGAGACGCTTTTGCTCATCAGCGGCTTTCGCGACTGCGATTACGTCGAGACACTGTTCAGCGTCGCTCCGGAAGGGCGCAACAGCCTTCCCCGACATTTCTCCTCCGAACGTTTGCCGCACCTGAAGAACGTGGTTTTCTGCGGCGAATCCGCACCTCCGGCAATGCTGAGCTGGAAACAGCTACTGGCCCTGGGCGATCAGGTTTCCACCGAGCAACTGCGGGCGCGCGAAGCTACGCTCTCGCCGCATGATGCCATCAACATCCAGTACACATCGGGAACAACGGGGTTTCCCAAGGGCGCCACGCTCACCCATTACAGCGTGGTCAACAACGGTCTGCTGATTGGCGATTGCATGAAGCTGACCGAGCACGACAGGGTCTGTATTCCAGTGCCGTTCTACCACTGCTTTGGCATGGTGCTGGGCAACATGAATTGCGTCGTACACGCCTCGACCATGGTGATTCCCGCCGATTTTTTCGATCCTCTGGAGACGCTGCGCACGGTCGAGGCCGAGCGCTGCACGGCGCTCTATGGCGTGCCGACCATGTTCATCGCCGAGTTTGAGCAACCGCAATTTAGCAGCTTCGATCTGACTTCGCTGCGCACCGGAATCATGGCCGGCTCATCGTGCCCGATCGAGCTCATGCGCCGGGTTACGGAGGTGATGCACTGCTCAGAGCTGACCATCGCCTATGGGCTGACCGAAGCTTCGCCGGTGATAACCCAGACCCGTACCGACGACTCACTGGAGCGCCGGGTTACCAGCGTGGGACAGGTGCTGCCTCATACCGAGCTCAAGATCGTCGATGTCGCGAGCGGCAAGATGGTGCCGCGCGGAGCCGTCGGCGAACTCTGCACCCGCGGCTACCTGGTGATGCAGGGCTACTACAACAACCCGAAGGCAACGGCCGAAACCATCGATGCCGATGGCTGGCTGCGCACCGGCGACCTGGCCACCATGGACGAAGACGGCTACGTGCGCATTACCGGCCGCATCAAGGAGATGATCATCCGCGGCGGTGAAAACATCTATCCGCGCGAAATCGAGGAGTTCTTGCATACCTGTCCGGCGATTGCCGACGTGCAGGTGGTTGGCGTTCCCGACGTTAAGTTCGGCGAACAGGTGATGGCTTGGATCATCCTGAGGAAGGGCTACGAACTGACGCCGGAGGCGGTGAGGGATTTCTGCAAGGGCGAAATCGCTTCTTTCAAGATTCCGCGGCTGGTCAAGTTCGTCGATTCTTTTCCCATCACGATCAGCGGCAAGGTGCAGAAGTTCCGCATGCGTGAGATGCACATTGAAGAGTTAAATGCCGCTGCAGCAAGCGCGGGACAGGGCACTTCCGCGGCTGACTGAATTCGACGGTTTCCTCCGAATGGCTAAATGCTCCGGCCTTTTGCGCCGGAGCTTTTTTGTTGGGCGCGCGATAAACTGATACCAACACTCCGGGAAACCGAAATCTTGTGAACGTGAGATCCGCATGTTGAACATCCGCCGTGCCGAAGCCAGCGACGTTGCGCTGATTCTGACCTTTATCCGGGCCCTGGCCGAGTACGAGCATCTGTCCCAGTCCGTGGTTGCGACCGAGCAGGATCTGCTGCGCGACGGCTTCGGGGCTGAACCCAAGTTCCGCTGTGTCATCGCCGAATGGAACCACGCGCCCGTGGGTTTCGCTCTCTACTTTTACAACTACTCGACATTTCAGGGCCGCCCGGGAATCTTTCTGGAAGACCTATTTGTCAATCCCGAATTCCGCGGCAAGGGCATCGGCAAGGCGCTGCTGGTGCACTTGGCGCAGGTTGCCGTACGCGAGAACTGCGGCCGCTATGTCTGGCAGGTACTGGATTGGAATACGCCGTCCATCGAGTTCTACAAATCGCTGGGGGCAAAGCTGATGAGCGAGTGGCTCAACATGCGGGTGGAGGACGCCGCACTGGAGAGCATGGCGGCCCAGGGCCAGCCAGCGGCGGAGGCACATGACTGAGCCGGTGCGAAGACAACCGTTCGCTTCGCCCGTGCGGGTCGCGATATGACTCACACCGTCAAGATCATCGGGGGTGGGCTGGCCGGCCCGGAAGCAGCGTGGCAGTGCGCCCGTCGCGGCGTCTCCGTCGAGCTGTTCGAGATGCGGCCAGCACGGCAGACTCCGGCTCACGAAACCGGCGACTTCGCGGAGCTCGTCTGCTCGAACTCACTCAAGTCCGACTCGGAGAATACCGCTCCGTGGCTGCTCAAAGAGGAGATGCGGCGAGCTGGATCGCTGCTGATGGAACTCGCTCGCCAAACCGCCGTTCCCGCCGGGCACGCACTGGCAGTTGACCGTCTGGCGTTTGCTCGCGCAGCGACCGAGGCCATCGAGCGCGAGCCGCTCATCACCGTTCATCGCGAGGAAGTCGCCGCCATCGAGGAAGATACGGCGATCACCATCGTTGCCTCGGGGCCGCTCACCAGCGATGCTCTGGCCCGCGAAATCGAAAGGCTCGCGGCGACCGAGGAGGCCACCGCAGGCGATTCTGCCCCAACCGCGCGCTTGTATTTCTACGATTCCATCAGCCCGATCGTGGAAGCGGATTCGATCGACGCGGAAAAAGTCTATCGGGCGGCGCGCTATGACAAAGGTTCGGCGGACTACATTAACTGTCCGATGAACGAGGAAGAGTACAACCGCTTCCTCGATGGACTGATCGCGGCACAAATTGTGGACGGCCCCGAGTGGGACACAGTCGGGAGCCCTCAGCTCAGCTACTTTGAAGGCTGCCTTCCCATCGAGGAGATCGCGCGGCGAGGCCGGGATACGCTGCGCTTCGGGCCGATGAAGCCGGTCGGATTGCGCGATCCGCGCAGCGGCAAAATCCCCTACGCGGTGGTGCAGCTCAGGCAGGAGAATCTGCGCGCCGATTCTTACAATCTAGTCGGCTTCCAGAATCATCTCCGCTTCGGCGAGCAGGCCCGCGTGCTGCGGCTGATTCCTGGACTGGAGAACGCACGCTTCCTGCGCTACGGGCAGATCCATCGCAACACTTACATCAACGCGCCCACGCTGCTCTTGCCCACTCTGCAGATGAAGCGGCATGCGCACGTGCTGTTTGCGGGGCAGATCTCCGGAGTCGAGGGATACGTTGAATCGATTGCCACTGGACAGCTCGCTGGGATTGCCGCCGCCGCCCTGGCTGCAGGCCAGCAACCGGTCGCGGCGCCGCGTCCAACCGCCCTGGGCTCGTTGGTCCATTACATCTGCCACACCGAAGCCCGTCACTTTCAGCCGGCTAACATAACCTTCGACCTGCTGGCACCGCTTGACGAAGCAACGCGGCGAAAGATTCGTGATAAGAAGATTCGCCACCAGATGGTGTGCGAGCGCGCACTTGCGGCGTTGCAGGAGTGGCTGCCGGAAATTCAGCCCAGAGCTTTGTTGGGAAAACACCATGCCTGATGGTGACTAAAGCAGGAGCAGAGACACTGTGTCCTTGCTCCCTTAGCGTTAGCCGATTCTCCGCATCCGCTTCTTGCGGTATGCTGCTTTCAGCATGAGTGCCAAATGGTACAGCATGGCGTACGGGCTGCTAGTGGTTTCCATCGGCCTCTGGCTGGAAAGCCGGATGCTCGTTCTGCCAAGCCAGCTCTTCGTTCTGACTGCCATGTCATTGTCTGCCCCGGTCGTATTGGCGGCGCGAGCTGGAGAATTCCGGCAGCGTTGGTTCGGGATCGCACTCTCGTCTTGCGCCCTGATTCATGCGGTGTTTCTGGCAGTTCTTTTCAGAGCATTTCTTCCCTTCTCGAGTCTCAGCCCGGCGATTGTTGTTGGATTTGGCGAAATGCTGATCCTGGCGATGGTCTCGGCAAGAATTCGCAGCCGCTTCAGGGCATAGAGCAGCGCAGCAGAGAACCTACCGAATCAGGTTTGCTCGTGTTAGGCGCCGTTGCTCCCTAAATGAGCCGAAGGCCACGACTTTCATTTAAGTCGTGGGTTAGCAAAACCAGGGATGGTGTATCCCCAAGTTAGAACACTCCGGTGGACGCGACCATGAGGGAGCGGTGACCTTGAACGAGCCGAAAAGGAATATAGTATCCCTGGTTTTGCCCTAGAACACAGGTTGGCGAACCGTTTGAACAAAATGGATAGAAGACATGAAGTCTCTTGTCACCATCGCGCTCGCCGGATTGCTCGCGCTTCCGGTCGCTCTCAACGCTCAGGCCGGGAACGCGAGTTCACCTGCGCCGAATGCGCCTGCCGCGCCCAGCGCAGGAAACACAACGGCTGAGAATCCAACTGTCAAGTCTCAACCGTCAAACGCGGGCAAGAAATCCAAGAAAAAACTGAAGAAGAGCAGTTGCGTTTCGCCGCCGGCCGACTCCGGGTTGCCGGACTACTGCAAGAATCCGTACTGGTACCCGCAGGACTGGGACTACATCAAGAACAACACCACTTCTTCGGGCAGACATTAAACGCGTCAGTCCGCCTCGCGAATTGCTCTTCCAGGTTCATGGGAATTTGTGTGCGCTGCATCCCAGCACGGTTCGCTATTTCTTTTTGCCCGGACCTGGCACGAAGTCGCGACGTTTGCGGGCGCGGCTTTTAATCCAGATCGGTGTGCCGATGAATTTGAATGCGTCGCGGAGCTGGTTTTCTAAAAATCGCTCGTAGGAGAAGTGCAGCTTCACGTCTTTGTCGGTAAAGAGAATAAAGGTGGGCGGGGCAACGGCCGTTTGGGTCATGTAGTAGACCTTCACCTTGCGCGAAGCCGGGACCGTAGCACGATCGAAATCGATCTTGCGCAGGAAGCGGTTCATTTCGCCAGTGGTAACTCGCTTGCGGCGCTCGCTGGCGACCAGCTCGATCATGGGAAAAATCTTTTCCACGTTGCGGCCTGTACTGGCCGAGACGAACAGGAAAGGAACGTAGTTGAGGAACTTGAGCACACTGCGCGCCTGCTGTTCAAAGATGGCAGGGTCGGCCGGCGCGCCTTCGCCGCGCGCGTCGGAATGAGTCACCAGGTCCCACTTGTTGACCACCAGGATGAGCGAGCGGCCTGACTCGTGAGCGTAGCCCGCGATGTTGGCGTCCAGCGCCGACACTCCTTCGGTGGCGTCGATCATCATCAGCACAATGTCGGCGGCTTCCAGACTCTTACGGGCCATCACCACGGAAAGCTTTTCGGCCATCAGTTTGGTCTTGCCCTTGCGGCGGATTCCGGCAGTGTCGACGAAGCGATACTTGCATCCGTCGCGCTCGACGAGCTCGTCGATGGAGTCGCGGGTGGTGCCCGCGACCGGCGAGACGATAGCCCGCGATGTCCCCGTCAACTGATTCAGCAAGGTCGATTTGCCGACGTTCGGACGGCCGATGATGGCAACCTTGATTTCCTCGGGACGCGATTCGGCTACTTCTTCGGCAGGTGACTCCTCCTCGCCTGCAACTGGCAAATCCGGCGCGACGGCTTCGTCCTCCCACTCCGGAGACGGTAAAGACCGGCCTCGCCGCGAACGACGCGCAGAAGATTCGGGCTCGTTGGCCACCGTGGGGACTACCTTCACAACCTCCTCCAGCAGCTCGGCAACCCCGTCGCCATGTTCGGCTGAAACCGGCAGAACGTTGCGGATGCCAAGCCGGCGGAACTCGTCGACCAACGTGTCCTGCTTCGGCGAATCAACTTTGTTCACCGCCAGGAACAGGGGTTTGCCGGTGCGCTGCAGCAGGCGGGCCAGTTCCATGTCAGGCGCGGTCATGGCGGCCCTGCCATCGACCACCATGACGATGGCCGCCGCCTCGTCCAGGGCGAAGCGCGCCTGACGGAAGATCTCGGCTGGAATAAATTCCTTGTCTTCCGGCAGAATGCCGCCTGTATCGACCACGCGGAAACGGCGTCCAAGCCAGTAGGCTTCGGCGTAAAGACGGTCACGCGTAATGCCCGGCTCGTCGCCGACGATGGCCCGGCGCGCCCCGACAATGCGGTTAAACAGCGTGGACTTGCCCACGTTTGGCCGGCCAACAATGGCCAACAGGCCCGGAATTGAGTTTTGATTAACGGTCATTAGCCTCTCGAACGACTGTACATCACCGGCTGAGGTCCTCGTCCCTGGCCAGCCAGGAATGAGGACGACGAAGAACTGCTCTCTTGGGGCTATTATATGGGTCAGTGTCCGGCCCTCCCCAACAAGCCGCTGGTTCGCCATTTCCCGCCGGTGAAGTGCGCTCGACGCCGGAGCCGGTTTCGCTGCCGGCAACCGCTTCCTTGCATAGCTTTTTCGGCCCCGGGGGACTACTTTCGCGCACCCATCCAGCCTACGAATTTCGCCGCGGGCAGCTCAGCATGGCGCAGGCCATCGAGCAGGCCCTGGAAGAACGTCGCCACCTGATCGTCGAGGCAGGAACGGGCACGGGTAAGACGCTCGCCTACCTTCTACCCGTGCTTCGCTCCGGCAAGCGTGTCATTATCTCCACCGGAACCAAGACCTTACAGGAGCAGCTCTTCTATAAAGACGTTCCTTTGCTGGAAGAGACGCTGTTTGCCTCGCCGGGATCTCCGGCGCGGACGGCGCTCGCCGGGGTGGAACGGGGCACGCCAGCGCCGGGCGAACGGCGGCTGCGGGTCTGCTACATGAAGGGCCGCAATAATTATCTCTGCCGCAAGAAGCTCTACGACCTCGCCGACGCGCCGATTCTGACCGGGCTGGAGGAGATCGAACACTATCGCGCCATCAGCGAGTGGGAGAAGACCACCGCGACGGGAGACCGCGCGGAGCTGGCGTCGCTGCCTGAAAGCGGTCAACTATGGCCGCGGCTGGACGCGCGCGCGGAGAATTGCATCGGCTCGAAATGCCAGCAATGGGATCGCTGTTTCATCACCGAGATGCGCCGGCGAGGAGCGGAAAGCGATGTGGTGATCGTCAACCATCACTTGTTCTTCGCTGACTTGGCGGTGAAGCAGGCAGCCGAGCACGCGCCCGATGCCGGCGTGCTGCCGGAAGCCGGGGTGGTGATCTTTGACGAGGCTCACGAGCTGGAAGACGTGGCCAGCAGCTACTTCGGCATCACCGTCAGCGATCTGCGCGTGCAAGACCTGCTGCGCGACGTGGAGCGGATGGTGCAGCAGCACAAGCTTTCCTCGCCGGCGCTGTCGGCGGCGGCAACTCGTGTCCAGGAGCGCGCGCAACTGTTCTTCGCCGCGCTTCCGCCTGGCGAAGGCCGCTTCGAGTTTCAAAACCGCCATGAATTTCTAGAGGAAAACGGCGACGAATTTCTGGCGCTCCAGGCCGCGCTGGCGCAGCTCGCGCTGGCGTTGCAGGGCCTTACCAATAAGCCTGACGAGGTCTTTCGGTTGGGCCGCCGAACCGAAGAATTGCGTGTGCAACTCGGCTTCCTGCTGGAGGCGACCGACCCCAACACGGTTTTCTGGATCGAGAGGCGAACCGCCTCGGCAATTGGAAAAGCCTCCCCGCGCCCGGACGCCCACGATCCTTCCGGTGCGGGAGCAGCGGCGCGAGGGCGCATCCATGCTGCTCGCGGCGGCCGGCAACAGCACGTCTTTTTGCAGGCCACACCAATCGACGTATCACAGATTCTGCGGCAGACTCTTTTCGAGCAGGTCGACACCGCCGTGCTCACCTCGGCCACGCTGGCGGTGAACGGCACATTTGACTATATCCGCGAGCGGCTGGGAATTGAGAACGCCCGCGAGCTGGTGGTTGCCTCGCACTTCGATTATGAGAGCCAAGCCCTGCTGTATATTCCGCCGGATTTGCCCGATCCGCGTGAGCCGGGCTTTGCCGAGCGTGCCGCCACCCGCATCCGGCAGGTGTTGGAGATCACGCGTGGCCGGGCGTTCTGCCTCTTCACCAGCCATGCGCAGATGAACCAGGTCCACGACCGGCTTCTGGGAGAGCTCGAATACGCCGTGCTGCTGCAAGGCACGGCTCCGAAGAACGCGTTGCTGGAGCAGTTTCGCGCGACTCCAAACGCGGTGCTGTTCGCCACCGCCTCGTTCTGGCAGGGAGTCGACGTGCAGGGAGACCAGTTGAGCTGCGTAATCATCGACCGTCTGCCGTTTGCCGTTCCCAACGATCCGATTACAGCCGCCCGCATTCGCGCCATCGACGAAGCCGGAGGCAACGCCTTCATGCAATACCAGGTGCCCTCCGCCGTGATTTCTCTAAAGCAGGGCTTCGGCCGCCTGATTCGCTCGTTGCACGACCGTGGTGTGCTGGTGCTGCTTGACAATCGCATCCTGAAGAAGCGGTACGGGCGCGTGTTTCTGAATAGTCTGCCAAGCTACGGACGGACGACGGAGTTGCGCGCGGTGGCCGGATTCTTTGGCTGCGATGATAGCGAGTTAGAATAGTGACATGCACTCCCGTGCGGCGGATGCTGCGCACTCTGAGGGACCATGTACGAAGTCACAGTCGAAGATACGTTTGCCGCAGGGCACTACCTGCGCAATTACAAGGGAAAATGCGAGAACCCGCACGGCCACAACTATCGCGTTCGCGTAACGCTTGCCGGCCGGGAACTCGACCAGGCCGGACTGCTGCTCGACTTTAAGGACCTGAAGCGGGTGATGAAGCCGGTGATTGACTATTTGGATCACCGCATGATGAATGACCTGGAGCCCTTCACCACCTTGAATCCGTCCGCTGAAAACCTGGCAAAATATTTCTTCGACCAGACAAACGAGCACCTGAAACAGCATACGAATGGCCGCGTGGAGATCAAGCGGGTGACCATCTGGGAAACAGACACCTCGATCGCAACTTATTACGAGTGAGTTGAACGCCCCGGCAGGCAGACAGATGCAGATCATCGAGATATACAAGTCGCTGCAGGGCGAGTCGTCATTTGCGGGATTGCCCTGCGTCTTTGTGCGGCTTGCCGGGTGCAATCTGCGCTGCCGCTGGTGCGACAGCGAGTACTCCTTCAAGGGCGGAGTCAAGATGTCGAACCAGGAGATTGCCGACGAGGTGCAACGATTGATGCCTCCCTTGGAACGCGGGGGACTGGTCGAGATCACCGGCGGCGAGCCGCTTTTGCAGGAGCGTGAATTGATTCCGCTGATGAAGCAGTTGGTCGAGAACGGTTACACTTTGCTGCTGGAAACCAGCGGTGAGCGGCCCTTGCAGCGGGTGCCTCCGGCGGTGTTCAAGATTGTCGATGTCAAGTGCCCGGACTCGGGCGAAGGTGAAAGCTTCCGGCTTGAAAACCTGGGGTCGATTTCGCAGCGGGATGAACTCAAGTTTGTGATCGCCTCGCGGGCGGACTACGAATTTGCGCGCACGTTCACGCTCTTCCATGAGCTCTGGCGGAAGGCTGGCAACGTCATTTTTTCACCCGCGTTCCGCAAACAGGCAAGCGGCTCTCGCGACGCCGCCAATTGCCTGGTCGATCCGCGGGAGCTGGCGAAGTGGATACTCGAAGACGGCCTGCGTGTGCGGCTTGGCTTGCAAATTCACAAATTCATCTGGGACCCGTCGTTAAAGGGCGTGTAGAAGGCTGCGGAGAACTAGCGCCAGTGTCATTCTGAGGGAACGAAGCGTTTTGCGTGACCGAAGGATATGCTTCGTTTTTCAGCACGCGCAGACAGCAGATCCTTCGCTTCGCTCAGGATGACATCCTGAAACTTTAGATAGCGAGACTACGGACAATACAACATGGAGCAAGGCAAGTCGGTTGTCGTACTGAGCGGCGGGATGGATTCCTGCGTCTGCGCGACGCTGGCGGTGCGGGATTTCGGAGTGGAGAATGTCGCCGCGCAGCACGTGAGTTACGGTCAGAGGACGGAGGCGCGCGAGCAGCAGGCGTTCCGCGACATTTGCGACCGGCTGGGGATCAAGCAGCGGCTGATGGTGCGCAATCAGGCTCTGGGCCAGATCGGCGGCTCGGCACTCACCGACTCAGGTTTTGCGGTGCCGGCGGCCGGGGCGGAAATCGGGCAACAGATCCCCATTACATATGTCCCGTTTCGCAATGCGCACTTCCTTTCGGTGGCGGTAAGCTGGGCCGAAGTGATCGGAGCGGAAAAGATTTATATCGGCGCCGTCGAGCAGGACAGCTCAGGGTACCCGGATTGCCGTCCCGAGTACTACGAAGCATTTAACCGCGTGATCCACGCCGGAACTAAAGAAGGCAAGATCCGGATCGTGACACCGCTGATAGCCATGCGAAAAGCTGAAATCGTTTCGCTCGGCCTGAGTCTAGGCGCACCTTTCGAGCTGACGTGGTCGTGCTACAGCGGCCAGAGCAGAGCATGCGGAGTGTGCGAAAGCTGCGCCCTGCGGCTGCGCGCCTTCGAAGCCATTGGCATGCAGGATCCCATACCATATCAGACACGCGCTTCGGTTGAAGAATCCTAGTGTGCTGCGCCAAGGGCCGAGCAACTTGATATGAGAAATCGAATCCCGATCCTGATTCCATTGGCGGTGGTGGCGATCGTTTTGTGCGTCGACGTCGCGGCCCAGCAGCAGCAAGATACGAAACCGCAGGATGCCATTCAGCAGAACGAGAAAATCAAGGTTCTCAACCAGATGTTGCTGCAAGCGGCGGCGGCTCGGCAGGCAGGCGATTACCCGAAGGCGGTCTCGATCATGCTGGAAGCCACGCAGCAGGACCCGAGCCAGGACGTGCTTTGGGCAAGCCTCGGCCAGTCGTATCTCGGCGCCAAACAGTATCCAGAGGCCATCGCGGCCTTGAAGAAGGGCGTGGCGCTAAAGCCGGAACGTCAGGAATATCACAATCTGCTGGGTACGGCCTATCTCCGACTGCGGCAGATGGACGATGCCGTCGGCGAGTTCAAGACAGCCGCCGAGCTGAACGACAAGAATCCGACGGACCCCAAGCATAATGACAACGCTGCCATGTACTGGTACAACGTCGGCGCAGTGCTTTCCATTCAGGGCAAGTCAGCGGAAGCCGTCGCCGCTTTCGATAAGGCGATTGCCGCCGATCCGAAAAAGGCCGAGGCCTACTATCAAAAGGGCATCAACCTGATCGCGAAAGCCAGTATCGACAAAGACGGCAAAATGTCAGCGCCAGAGGGTACTGAGGAAGCCTTTCAGAAGTATCTCGAGCTGAGTCCAAACGGACAGTTCGCAGACCAGGTGAAGCAGATGTTGGCCATGATTGGAGCCAAGGTTGAGACGCAGTACGGAACTGCCGGGAAGGGCAAGAAATAGCGTTCCAAGCAGCAGCTCGGCGCCTGCCAACATGGGTTGCGTATATTCTGTACCCGGATAACCAGGTCCGCTGTAGTATTTCTCCAGCATGAAGCTCTCGAACCGTGAGCAGTTGTTATCGTTTTGCCAAGCGCGCCAGGTAGTAGAGCATCAGGCCCTGCGCTTCAAGCCTGGGGCCGCGGAAAAGGTTTCGCTGAACCGCTCCCTCGCTCGATTTTTGGCATTGCCAATTCGCGCCGATCGCGATTTTCCACCATTTCCGCGCGCCACGCGCGATGGATTCGCGGTGCAATCAGCCGACTTGGCTACGATTCCCGCCCACTTGAAGATCGTTGGCGAAATCAAGGCTGGAGCCGCGCCGGAGTCGATGCAGCGGAGGCTGCTGCCGGGCGAGGCGGTTGCGATTATGACCGGCGCTCCCGTCCCTGTCGGGGCGAATGCCGTGCTGATGCTGGAGCACACCAGGCGCTGCCATGATGGCGGCATCGAAGCTCTGCGGCAGGTAGCTGGCGGGGAAAACATCGTTCCCAGGGGAGCCGAGGCGGGCGAGGGCCAACTCTTGTTTGATGTGGGTACGCGGGTAACCCCGACCGGCATAGCCGTTGCCGCGTCAGCAGGCTACTCCACTGTCACCGTCTACCGTCGCCCGCAAGTGGCAGTGCTGGCCACCGGCGACGAGATCGTTCCGGTTCACACTTTCCCTGGTCCCACGCAGATTCGCGACTCCAACCTGCATTCGCTGGCGGCCCAGATCGAGTTGGCCGGCGGAGAACCTGTCCCGCTGCCGATTGCACCCGATCATCCTCGCGAGTTGCGCGAGTTGATCGCACTGGCCTTGCAACACGATCTCGCATTGTTCTCCGGCGGGGTCTCGGCGGGCAAGTACGACCTGGTGGAAAATGTGTTGAAAGAGTTCAGGGCTGAGTTCTACTTCACCGGGGCTCTCATTCAGCCAGGCAAGCCCATCGTCTTCGGCGAAGCCGAGGCGTCTGTCAAACCACGGCGCAAGCGTTCGGCAACGGTGCACGAGCCGGTGAAGATGCGCCGTGTGCCATTTTTCGGTCTGCCTGGGAATCCGGTATCGACGCTCGTCACCTTTGAACTGTTTGTCGCTCCGGTGCTGCGCGCCCTCGCTGGAGGTGAACCGGCTCCCCTGCTGTTCGCGTCGGCGCGGTTGAAAACCGAGTTGCGCACGCCTGTCGGACTCACGCGGTTTCTGCCGGCCAAGATGAGCGGAGGACCGGGAAGCATTGAGGTCGAATATCTGAAGTGGCAAGGTTCCGGCGATCTGGTTTGCGCTTCGCGCGCTAACTGCTACCTGGTCGTACCTGACGATCGTGAACGGATGAACGCCGGAGACGAGGTTAGCATTCTGATCTTCGGCTCGGAATTGCGATGAAACGGAATGCGATGCGTGGAGCAAGCGTCCGGGACGGAGCCGATCGAGCCGATGGCGCGACTCGAACTTGAAGTTTGAAGCCGGAAACCCGAGGCTGATTGGATGAAGAACAAGCTCTCACATTACGACTCTCAGGGCCGCGCGCGCATGGTCGACGTTTCCGAGAAGTCCCCGACTAAGCGAACCGCTGTGGCTACGGCCGTGGTCCGCATGAGTCCCAAGGTACTGGCGGCTTTGCCGGAGAACCCGAAGGGCGATCCCTTTGAAGTGGCCCGCGTAGCCGGAATCATGGCGGCCAAGCGCACGTCAGAACTAGTCCCAATGTGTCATCCGATTTCGCTTTCGCACGTTGATGTGCACCTGGCGCTGTGCGAGAATGGCGTCCGCATTCGCGCCACGGCCACTACAACCGCCGTGACGGGCGTCGAGATGGAGGCCATGACGGCGGCTTCGATCGCGGCCTTAACCGTATACGATATGTGCAAGGCGCTGGACAAAGGCATAGAGATCCGCGAAATTGTCCTTGAGAGTAAGACCGGCGGTAAAAGCGGCCGCTACCTTCGGCCCGGCAAAGTCTAGGTAACCATGGCAATTCCTATCAAAATCCTGGTGATCGACGACAACCCCATGATCCGCGAGTTGATTGGTCGGGGCCTCGAGTCTTTCGGCATCGTCCAACTAGCCGCTGATGGCGCCGAAGCGCTTCATCAGCTCGAGGCAGCCACGCCCGACCTGGTGATTGTTGATGCGGAGCTGGGATCGAGAGGCGATCCGTCGCTGCTCGAAGAACTTCGCCGGCGGCTCACCGCGCCGCTGATTCTGCTTACGGTCAGGGACAGCAGTGGCGAGTCCCATCGGTCTTTCGATGACAGTGTTACCGAGAACCTCGAAAAACCCTTCTTGATCCGCGACCTGCAAAGCTGCGTGCGGCGCATCGCGGAGCGCATCAACCTGGAGCGCATGATCCGCCCGATGGACGGCGACTCCGTCCGCGGGACGCTGGCGCAGATGAGCGTCACCGACCTGGTTCAATCGCTGGAGATGGGCCGCAAGAGTTGCTGCCTGGCACTGACGGGTGCACCGGTAGGCAGCCGGAAGGCGGCACCGAAATCATCATCAGGAAGTCAGCAACGCTGTGAAATGTATTTTGTGGAGGGGCAATTGGTGCATGCCGCTAGCGGCTGGGTGCTGGGCGATGATGCGGTCTACGACGCCCTCCGTTGGGAGAGTGGGGGAACTTTCGAAATCGACTTCAAGGCCACAACCGATCTGCGGACCACGACGCGCTCAACCCAGGCGTTGTTGATGGAAGGCATGCGCCTGCTCGACGAAGCCGCGCGCGACGCCTCCGGCGCAGAGCGCGAAGACGACCACGACGAACCCGGCGGCACGAGGGCGGAGTAAATGGCCGAGGCGGGTGCAACCAGCATGTGCGACTCTTCCTGGCGGAGCGGACCCGCGTAAACCGATGCCAGCTTTCCACAAGGTTCTACTGCTCTACAACCCGGTTGCCGGAAGCAAACACTCTGCACGCACACGGGAACTGCTCTCCGCCGCGCAGGTTTTTCGCGACGCCGGCGTCGAAGTTGAACTGGAGCCGACGCGCGCCAAGGGTGAAGGCGGCCGGCAGGCGAAAGCCGCTCTGGAACGCGACTTCGACGCGATCTTCGCCTGCGGCGGAGACGGCACGGTCTTCGATGTATTGCAAGGCATGGTGCACGGTCCTGAGCAGGTGGCGCTGGGAGTGCTGCCGCTGGGAACAGCGAACGTGCTGGCCACCGATCTCGGGCTTCCCGACGAGATTACAGCCGCGGCCCGGGTCACCCTTGGCTACGTGCCGCGGCGCATAGCCGCCGGGCAACTGCGCTGGAATCGAACGCCGGATCAGCAGGAAGAGCGCACTATGTACTTTTCGGTTGCCGCCGGCATGGGGGTTCACGCCGAGTTGATTTACGACGCGACGGCGCTGCTTAAGCAACACGGCGGTTTCGCCGCGTATTACGTAGCCGGATTATCGTTGCTGGTATCGCACGAATTTACGCCGTTCTCCGCCGAGATCACGCTGCCGGACGGAAGCCGGCGGCGGGAAGAGCTGCTGGAAGTGGTCGGCATGCGGGTGAGCTCGTTCGGCAAATGGCTCAGCCGTTGGCGTCCGGGCGGAGCGCTCGGCCATGATTACCTGCAATTGATCACCTTGAAGCCGAGCAGCCGCCTGGCCATGTTTCGCTATGTGATTTCAGCGATCTTTCGCGGCGCCGGACCGGAATCGAAAAGCCGTTCGGCCCGAGTCGAGTTCGTCCGCGCGCTGTGTGTCCGGTTCCGCTTGCTCCACCCCAGTTCGACAGCTCGCCTGCGCGCGCAGGCCGATGGCGAGGTGTTGAGTGGCATGCCGGCCGAAATGTCCATCGTGCCGCGTGCACTGACGTTGTTGATGCCGCCGTCGCAGTGATTTGAGGGCGAGGGATCGTGGAACCAATCACTCATTTTCTGACCGGCGCGTGCCTTGCGCGCCTGGGCTTCAATCGCAAGACGGCGTTGGCCACGCTTACCATGACATTGGCGGCCGAGGCTCCTGATATCGACATCGTGTCATATGTGAAGGGCTCCGTCTCCGGTTTTGTCTGCCATCGCGGGGCAACGCACACTCTCTGGGGAATTCCGCTGGTGTCGGCCGTGGTGCTCGCCCTGGTCTTCGCCGGATACCGCTTACGGCAGTGGCGACGTGGACCGCCCCAGCGAACAGGACTCGCCCCAGACTCCAAACGATTGACGCCACGCTGGGGGCTCCTGTACCTGTTTGCCTGCGTGGCGGGCTACAGCCACCTGTTGCTGGATTTCACCAACAGCTACGGAGTGCGGCCTCTTTGGCCTTGGTGGCCGAAGTGGTATGCGTGGGATATCGTCTTCATCATCGAGCCGCTGCTTCTCGTGGTTTTGTTCGGCGGCCTCAGCTTGCCGGCCTTGTTCGCTCTGGTCAACCGGGAGATTGGAGCACGCGAAAAAGGTCCGCGCGGCCGGGTGGGAGCGGCGATCGCCCTCGCACTGATGGTACTGCTATGGGGAGTGCGCGATTACGAGCATCGGCGCGCCGTCAATGCGATGGAGGCACTCGAGTATCAGGGCAAAATCCCCGTGCGAATTTTCGCCTTTCCGTACATGACGAATCCGTTTCGCTGGTACGGCGTGGTCGATACCGGAGACAACTACCTTGCCATGGAGATCGATTCGCTCGCTCCGGCGGTCGATCCGCAGGGACGCGCCCGTGTCTATTCGAAACCCGAGTGGACGCCCGCCAGCAATGCCGCCCGCGACACTCGGCTGGGCCGCGCGTATCTGGAGTGGGCGCGGTGTCCGCTGGTCGAGACCGAGAAGCTCGACGGAGCCTCGCCCGGGTTTCTGGTCCGGTTTCGTGACCTGCGGTTTGTCTACCCGGACTCGCGCCGCTCGGCCCTGGGCGCTTATGTTTTGCTTTCTCCCACTCTCCGGGTTGAAGACGCCAGAGTTGGCGTGCGCAATGTGCCCGGCGCGAGGCGATGAGGCTGGGGTGGCGAGACGCGTCGAGCGGGGAAACCGGGTTACGCGATCTCGACCGGCTGGCGGTTCCGTGTGCGACGGCGGCGCATGACGATGGCTATGATAGCTATCGTGACGGCAGCCACTATCGCCAGGGCTATCGGCCAATGACGCATGATCACCGTCTGGAACAGGTCCACAATATGCGGACCAAAGATAAGCGTGAGCACCGTTAGCAGCGTAAAGCGTGCCAACCGGCCGGCGAAGACGGACACGCAAAACCGTATCCAACTCATCTCGGCAACACCGGCGCAAAGCACAAACAACTTGAATGGCGTCGGCGGCGGCAACATGGCCGGAATGATCAGCGCCCACATGCCGTAGCGCTCCACTCGTGCGTGAACGTTGGCAAACCGCTGCCTTCCAATGCGTTTGGCGATGAGGGCTTCTCCACCCTTGTATGCAATCAGATAAGGAACCAGACTTCCTATCACGGAGCCGAGCGCGGCCATCAGGACGCAAGGCACTATGTGGGCGCGATTCGTATAGACGTAGTATGCCAGCAACGGGTCAAGGGGCATGCCAATCACCGCTCCGTCCAGCGTGGTCAGAAAAAAAATCGCCCACGGCCCGCTCAGCGGGGCGAGCACGTGCACAATGAAACCTTTGTACTGCGCTAAAAAATGCTTCAAAAACTCACCTGTTCGGCACGGAAAGACGCGGTCGCGCTGGCGTAAGACAGAGGCAGACGGGCTGGTTCCAGACCAGTTTAGGGAAAGGTGTAGTCGTCAAAGTAGCCGGACGTGTTCACCCCGGCGGTGAACCCGAAATACACTAATTCCTAAACTGTTCTAGCTGTGTGCACCAACCCTTCGATTCTACTGATTGAGCCGTGTCCCTGTCGATGTTTTAGCCCGGCGTCGGTTCGGTGCGAACCCAACCTGGTAGGGCTTCGCTCCGACGTCATTGGCCGCATTTCATTTGCGGAAACCGCTGTCGCACATTCCTTGATGGCCGCGTGGCGGGCTTTCCTGGACTTGACTCGCCGGGAGCAGAAGAGTAGTCTCTTGCGATGTTGCGATGCAACAATTAGCGGCAAAGCGCGAGCGTCGCTCCGATGTGCCCTAACAAGGAGTGGTGGATATGCCTTCCAGGATCCTCTGCGTCGACGATAACGAGGTGGCGTTGCGCGCCCGTAAGCTGGTGCTGGAAAGTGTCGGGCACCAGGTGCAAACCGCCGTTACCGCGACGCTTGCCCGCCAACTGATCGCCGCCCAGCCGTTTGATCTGGCTATCGTCGATTACTATCTGGATGGGATTCACGGTAATGAGTTGGCAGCCGAACTGAAGGCATATTGTTCCAGCATGGCCGTGATCCTGCTTTCCGGCGCGGACGGTCTCGAGAACCTCGATAGGGTGGACAGTTTCGTGCACAAGTGCGACGGCCCGCAAGCTCTGCTCAACGAGATCGAGCGGCTTGTAGGGCAGGCTAGTCGCCCGTAAATTCGTGCAATGACATTCGAACGATAACGCTCAGCGGGTGCTGTCTTCGGTAGGCTTGTCGTCCAATTTACGGACGTGGGGTGGACCAAGCGGCAAGTCTTCCAGCAACTCGCGGATCGTGCGGCGGAAAATGGGATGCCTAAATGCGGGCGCAATTTCCGCCAGGGGCTGCAGCACAAAGCGCCGCTCGTGCATGGCGGGATGGGGGATCGTCAGACTGGGCACATCCACCACGAAGGCACCGAACAGAAGGATATCGATGTCAATGGTGCGCGGTCCCTTGGCCACGGTTCGCTTGCGTCCGAGCGCCTGCTCGATTGCCATCACCGCCGCAAGCAGTTGCCGGGGCATCTTCTCGGTACGCAGCATCACCGCGCAATTCAGAAACCAGGGTTGATGAAGATCGCCAACCGGCTCAGTTTCGTAGAAGCTGGAAACGGCGGCCACCTCACCGAGCGAACGCAGCCGTTCCATTGCATCTTGCAGGTTCCGCGCCCGGTCGCCCAGATTTGAGCCGAGCGAAAGATAAACTGTCTTTTCCATTGCCTGACGAACGTCTACGCAGAAGATGAAAGAACTTGGTCCATGCCTGCCGGGTTACGGCACAATCAGGCTTGAGGCGTTCCCGTTTACCAAGCCCGCTTTTTGCCTTGCCGCTGGAAATTGTGCCGCCAGATATGACAGGAAGGCCCGCGAACGCGGCCGTCCGGAGGTGC
This sequence comes from Candidatus Korobacteraceae bacterium, assembly GCA_049519595.1. Lineage (GTDB taxonomy): Bacteria > Acidobacteriota > Terriglobia > Terriglobales > Acidobacteriaceae > CAWBRT01. The sequence continues at coordinate 41,218 of JBEKQP010000005.1, forward strand.
GTACCAGCGCGGTGCGAACCAGAAACACCAGTGCCTTGAGAATGTCGGAGTCCTTCAACGAGGAATATCCCATGTTCTGCTGCTCCAACTGACGGTACTGGTCGATTCTAACTTGCAGCTCTGCGGCGACGGTTTGATGAATCGGGTTCGTAGTCGACTCGTTGTAGATGATGCCGGAGCCTGCCAGCCGTTCATAGCTGCGGGCCAGCGCCGTCAGAGCGCCGGTTAGGTCACGATCGTTCCAATCGCGGTGCAAGCCGCCCAGGCGCGTCAGCTCGTACAGCAGGCCGCCAATCAGCGGCTCGCGTTCGTAGTAGAAACCCTGTCCGATTTCCACCTTGGGGAACAGTTCCTCGCCCGCAAGTTGCTCCGGAGTGCGGGTCGTCTCACGTGCGCGGGATTGTTGCAGGTAAGAGCAGTCCTCCGGGCAATCGAGTGTCACTTCGCGCTGTTCACCGCAGCACTGCGGGCAGATGCGCCCATGAATGGCTGGACAGAAGCGTTTTTCTTTCCGGTTGTGGCAGATCTCGCAGCTCACGAAAGCCTCACTCGAAGCTATTATTGCACTGCCTCCCGGCGAACTCCATGGCCGCCGTGCGCGTAACGCTAAGCCGGGGGTTCGACAGGCTTGACGAACTCTGAGCCTGATTCTCATGGCGGAGCCTCTTATCATCCGGGTTCGGCCCACCGCCGGGTCCGCCCTGCACTTATAGGCCGCCCGTTGCCCGCCCTGAAACACGCATGGCCAGCGGCTTCGGTGCATATCCCTGTGGAAAACCCCTCATAAAATCTATGTAAAAGCGTTTCTCGCCTTTCATCAGGTGGTATAAAATATCCGCCGTTGAGTGCTCGACGTACTCGACTCCAAGGAGGATATTTCCAATGGCAGCTGGCATGACCAAGACCGCTCTCGTGCGCCATTTGGCTGAGAAGCTGGAACTCAACAACAAGACCACCGCCGCATTCCTGGCTACGCTGGCCGACGTTGCGGTAAAGGAAACGAAGAAGAACGGGGTGTTCGTTCTGGCGGGCCTGGGGCGCTTGAAGAAGTCTCAGCGCAAGGCTCGCATGGGCCGTAATCCACGGACCGGC